>CABMCT010000036.1 GCA_902384675.1 uncultured archaeon
ACATTAATACGCCAAATAATACCCGACAAAGGGCATTTGTAATTTTTGTTGCCCTTATTTTTTTGGGCTCAATGGGAGGGGCACTGCTCTATTCCACAGGGACAAGCAATAGCGCGACAGAGCTCCCCGTTTCAAAAATCACCGGGGAAATTTCGGATGCGCAGAAGCAGAGAATACTTTTTGGCACAGAATCAAACCCGTCGGACAGGTATGTCCTAATAACGCTGACAGCCCCGAAGACTTGCGACCTTGACTGCAACCGCGCCAAGATGGTCCTGCAGCAGATGGTGACTGCATTCGACCCGGCAGTTTATGTTTCGCAAGTGCAGACAGAATCACAGTCTTTAGACATATCGGTTTTGATGGAATCATACCGCGACAAGAAGGAGACAGCATCGTTTAACCAGACTGCTGTCGAGGACTTTATATGCGATAACTCGGTGTACCGCATTGACGAATGCGTTGTAAGAAAAATGGACCTTGGTGTTTTGAATGAAAACGAAAACCAAAGCAAAAAAGAAACAATCACAGGAAATTCAAGTACAACAAACGCCACAGAGCCCGCAAACACATCAGTCACAAACGCTACAGCAAACCGATAAATTATCCCGGCTTGCAGCAGAGCTTGATTCTTACATAGAAGCAGATAATTACGAAAAAGCTCTTGATACAATTCATTCGATTCTTCAAATCACGCCGGACGACGAAAAAACGCTTCTCCTAAAAGTCCAGCTTCTTCTGATTTCAAGGAAATTGCGCGATGCAGACAAGACAATTGACCGTGTTCTTGAGCTTTACCCTAAAAACCATCATGCTTACCTGACAAAAGCAATAGTCACTGCGCTGTATACTTCGGATATCAAGGAAGCAGTTTCGTTCATCGATAGGGGCTTAGAAATCAAGCAGGATTGCTTTGAGCTCCTGATTGCAAAGGCGCAGATGCTTTACTGGCTCGGCGACGTTTCATATAATGCATGGATTGGCAGGGCATCACGCATCGATTCAGAGCGGGCAGAAAAGTTCCTTGTTAAATACTGGGTCCAGAAGCCGCCTACGCCGGTTTCGGAAAAGACAATGCAGGTTGCAGGGCTCATCCAGAAGCTGATGTTTATCATAAGCCAGCAGAAATACGGAGGATGGAAAGACGAAAGTCCGGCTGATTCGGCTAATTCTGAAGCAGGTTAAATATTTCCATTCCCAATTAAATGCATGACCCTGATAAATGACCGATTTCTTAAAATCGAAAACCCGCCCTTCCAGGATATTAAAATCAAATACTCGGAGGTCATAGGCACCGCGCGCGGGCCATCGCTTTTTGTGATTTCAGGAATACACGGCAACGAGCTTACAGGTGTGGAGCTGATACGAAGGCTGCGCCAGTATCTTGAGAAAAAGACAATATACGGCAAAATCGTGCTTCTTCCTGTGGCAAACCCGCTTGCGTTTTATTCAAGGCAGAGAAAAACATTATACGACGGAAAGGACCTGAACCGCTGCTTCCCGGGATATCCAAGCGGCTCTGTAACAGAGAAAATTGCTGCAGCAATCACCGAGGAAATAGTCAGGACATGCGACTATGGAATTGACATACATACGGGCCCGGAGGGAAGAATTCTTATGTCGCACTCAAAGATAATGTTTAACGAGGAGCCGCAAATCCTGGAGCTTGCACGGATTTTCGGCACTCTTGTCAGCATTCCCCGCAAGGGAAACCCGGCAATGCTTTCGATTTACGCGGCATCGCAGGGCATCCCGTCCCTTGGCGTTGAGCTTGGGGAGGCAAACAAGCTTGACGAGGAGTTTATAAAAACAGGATATTTCGGTGTCATCAATATCGCGCGGTATCTGGGAATACTCAAAGGCAGCGTGAATGTGTTGAGCAAGCAGTTCGTACTCACAGACAGGCTGAACATAAAGCCGAAAGCCTCGGGCATATTTTTCCCGAAAGTAAAGCTCGGGACAGTGGTGGAGAAAGGAACTCTTCTTGGGGAAATCCACAACCTTGAAACAGACGAGAAAGAAGAGATAAGGGTAGAGAAGCGGGGCATTGTCATGTCAATCCAGACATATAGCGTTGCCCTTGTCGGAACAACAGTGATAAGCCTGCTTGCGCTTGATAATGTCAGCACAAACGACGTTGCGCTCAAAAAGAAAGTGACGTATTACCACTCCAATGACCCGGAGATATTGTGGAGGGAAATGGAGTTTTGAAAATTGCTAACTTTTTAGGCTATTGTGTAATCTGTTAGCCATATCTTCAAGCGCCTTCTCAATTTGCGGATTCAGACCATTTTCAAATATGTCGTTATATTTCCCTTTCAGCTCGCTTCTTGACTGAAAGCTTTTTCTTGCAACAACAGTAACACCAAGCAGCCTGCAGAAACTATCCGCAATATTGCTTACGCATTTGTCGATTTCCTTAATCTCGTCAGTGCCTACTGCAATAACTGCGGCTTTTTTGCTCGATAGCTCGTTTTTTCCCGTAAAATACGCTTTTGTGTAAAGCACGCTTGAGCGGTCTATAAAATCCTTAAAAAGCCCTGAGGGCATATTGAAATAATTCGGGGAAATAAAGACATAGCCGTCTGCATTTCTTATTTTTTCCAGAATCGCGGGCATGTCGTCTTTTTTGTGGCATTCAAGATTCTTGTTGCAGTATTCCACGCATCCGGTGCATCGCTGAATATTTTTTTCGCGCAATAAAATAATCTCATTTTCCACGTGCATTTTTGAAAAAATCTGCTTCAGCCTGTTAAGAACTGCTTCTGAATTCCCGCGTCTTGGGCTGCCGCAAATGCTTAGTATTTTCATTTTTACCCTCTTGTCAAGTAATCATTGGAGTGTGTCTTATATTAATCTTTCAATATTACTAGAAATTCGTTCGTTTTGTGCCCTTACTCCAAAGCCGCTACCTGCGCTAAGAAAGCCTCAATCTGCAAGTCCTCAGTTCCGCCCTCGACAATCCTGAATTCGTATTCTCCCAGTTTATCGATAAGCGCTGCCTTTGCTTTATCTGGAACGTCGATGTGCAGGATTTCGCGGTGAATCGCCTTTATGACATCAAGGCCCGAAAGCCCGCGCATTATCATCAGGTCCGCAAGCTTTTTTCTCGCGTCCAGGAATTTCTTATCAAGCGCCATTTTCAGGATTTCTTTGACTTCCTCTGGCCGCAGTGATGCAGCAACAGAATAAACGTCGTCTGCATCCACTGTTTTCTTAATGATTGATACAGACTGCAGTAGGTTTATTGCGCGCCTCATGTCCCCCTCGGCGACTTTTAGTAGTGCTTCCATTCCTGCTTTTGTGATTTGGAGCCCTTCTGTTTTCTCGATATGCTTTATGCAATTCTGGACATCCGCGTCTGTCAGCGGCTTGAATCTGAATATCGCGCATCTGGATTGTATCGGCGGTATCAGTTTTGAAGAATAATTGCAGGAAAGAATAAAACGGGTTGTGCTTGTGTATTTTTCCATTGTCCTGCGCATTGCCTGCTGGGCTTCCTGTGTCAGTGCGTCGGATTCGTCAAGAAATATTATCTTAAAATCGGCATTAAACGGCTTTATTCGCGCGAAGTCCTTTATCTTGCTTCGCACAACATTTATGCCTCGCTCGTCAGATGCATTGGTTTCCATGAAATTGCGCTTCCAGTCCTCCCCGTAAATCTCTTTTGCAAGCGCTATTGCTGCTGTAGTTTTGCCGACTCCTGCAGGTCCTGTGAAAAGCATATTCGGCAGGGACTTTTCCTTTACAAACGCTTTCAGTCGTCCGATTATTTCGGTATGGCCGATAATGTCGTCGAGCCGCTCGGGCCTGTATTTTTCTGTCCAGATTTCAAACATTCTAATCGCCACACGTTTTTCAGTACTCTTATGATTCATGCCCTTAACTTAAGCAGGCAATGGCATTGCGCGCTATTTTGCCACCCTTACATCGATTATTGTGCTGTTCCCATCGCCCAGGTCTACCTTGCACCTGCACCGGGGGTCGGATTTTTGGTCCACGTAGTCGCCAGCATTTGAATTTTCAACCAAGGGTACGCAGACCGTAGGGTATTTCAGCTCAGGAGAATTCGAGTATTCGTTGCATTTTTCTTTGAGTATGTTCTTTTGAAGCACTGAATTATATGCATACCCTGCGCCTATAATCAAGATTGCGCCAAGAACAAGGGCAAATATCCACGCGGCATTATTGGATTTTTCCTGTTGCTCGTTCTTTGTATTCACATTTACAGAGATGTTTGTTTCTACTTTCGAGATGGCTTTACTATTGTTCTCGTTTTTTTCTGTTTCTTCCTTTTTGATTGCTTCATTTTTTGCGCGCGCCATTTTTTATCATCTTCCATCTTACTTGGATAAAAAAGCTTGAAAATTCGTAAGAATTTTCAAGATAATTATCACTTTAAATCATTTAGAAACTCTTGCAAGAGTTTCATGATGTAAAATCAATACCTTTGCAGAAATAAAAAGGTATTTATTGCGCAGACTATAATATAAGATACATATATAATCAATATTATTGTTTTAAAACACGGGGGATATATTCATGCCTTTTCGCGGCTGGCTAAGAAGAAATGTTGAAAAAGTAAGAGAAGACGAGCGTCAGTTCCAGAGCGAGATAAACCGCTTTTCAATAGGCACGCCAAGCAAAATTCTGGTTCTTCCCGACATAAGCAAGTTGATTCCAAAAAAAGGAGAATGCGTGCAAAAAGGGCAGAATACCGATGTGCGCTACGAGCTCATACCTCCGTTTGCATACGCGAGGCTTTACTGGGACGAAGTGCAGGAGGGCCTGATTTACGAGGTAATCCAGCCATCCCTGAACCAGAAAGAAAACGAAATTTTTGAGCGGATTCATGCGGGCCTTGCCAAAAGCATCGGGGTGGATATAGAGCAGTTCACCAACAGAAAGGAGATGCTTGAATATATCCAGAGGGAGGTGCGCGAGGTAATCGATGAGGAAGGCATTGTGCTTGAGCAGGGGCAATACACGCGGCTTCTTTATTATATTTACATAAACTTCGTGGGCTTAAACGAAATAGAGCCTCTTATGCATGATTCTTACATAGAAGACGTAGGCTGCGACGGCGTCGGAATCCCGATATATGTCACGCACAAGAAATACGGCAATGTGCGCACTAATGTTGTTTTTAAGGAAATCAAGAAACTTGAGGAATTTGTGATAAAGCTTGCAGAGCGCACAGGCCGTTACATTTCGTATGCAGAACCGCTTCTTGACGGCTCTCTCCCGGACGGTTCCCGTATCCAGGCAACCCTTACTTCTGATGTCACGACAAAAGGACCTACATTTTCAATCAGGAAATTCAAGGAGATACCTTACAGCGCAGCAGATCTCATAAGAATGAAGACTTCATCGTCGGAAGTCATGGCATACCTGTGGTTTGCAATAGAGCACAAGCGCAATATCCTTATTTGCGGAGGCACAGGCGCAGGAAAAACATCGTTCCTCAACTCCCTTGTTTCGTTCATCCCCCCGGAAGACAAAATTGTTTCGATAGAAGACACTCGCGAACTAAACCTCCCGCACGAAAACTGGATTCCTGCAGTATCAAGAGTGGGATTCGGCACAATGACAAAGGAAGGCGTAAGATACGGCGAAATTTCAATGTTCGACCTTCTTAAGGAATCTTTCAGGCAGAGGCCTGATTACGTGGTTGTAGGAGAAGTCCGAGGCACAGAAGCTTCTGTCCTGTTCCAGGGCATGGCATCAGGGCACCCGTCTCTTGGCACAATCCACGGAGGCTCTGTTGACGACATCATCAAGAGAATGGAGACTCCGCCGATAAGCCTTCCTCCAAGCCTGCTGGAATCCCTGGATATAGTCATTGTCATTACGCATTCCGACCAGTTCGGCAAATCAGCGCGAAGAGTAAAAGAAGTGGCGGAACTGGAAAGCATTGACATTGATACCGGAAGAGTAAGGGTGTTAAAAAGCTTCCAGTGGTCTCCTGTGCTTGACAATTTCGAGCGCCACCATAGCGCAATTCTTGATCGGATAGGCTCAGAGTACGGTATTTCGGCAGGCAAGATAGACGAGGAGATAAGGCTCCGCCAGAAGGTTCTTGACTGGCTTGTGGAAAGCAAGACATTCGGCTTTATGGATGTATCGAATTTCATAGCAGAATATTACAGGAACAAGCAAAAGATACTAAAAGCGGCAGGCGTAACTGATGCTTTTGCCGAGCCTTCCAGTACCCCGGTTAATCCGGATATAAAAGCGCCGGATGAGGTTAAAAATCAGGAAGCAGTTGACACCAAAAAAGACTCGACAGGCGCAAATCCTGCATTGCAGAATACAGCATAGCTTGCACGCCGTAATGATTGTTCTGGAGAACATCCGCTCTATGATTGCTTATGCGCTCAGCGGTATAGAAAATAAAAAATCATGAAATTGCTTTGCATACAATGCCAATTTCAAGCTTTTTATCGCATAATACTGTCTATCGCGATAAAAATAAGCTTCGCGGGCATTGAAGCCCGCGTTTTTGTGTTTCTTTTTAGGAAACATTTACTTTATTTTGTTTAGCTTTTCTATTCCGATTTTTTTAACTGTCGGTTTCCAGACTTTGGAACCCATCCATGCAGGAGCGTTCGGAGGTGCAGCAACCTGCTTTCTGGAACCCTTGAATATGTGGATTTTCTTGGTTCCGCGCTCTCTTAGTCTGATATCCGTATAGCCGCGGTTTGCCGCTTTTAAAGCTGCCTGTCTTGGCTGTGAGCCTGTAAAGACGCCGACTTCCTTGTTTCCCGATCTTAGGGTAAAGTACCTTTTTTCTGCCATATATATCACCTATTTTCAATATTCACAGCCGCTCGATAATCACAGCTGATTAATATAAATATACGCATCGGTCTTTATATACTTTTAATTATGCGCCGACGATAGTCGAAAAATCGGATTAAGTATGAGCGTCGGGAGAGAGATTTTCACCGGTTAGGTATGTTTTCGTCCTTTGACCTCAACGAAGTTGAGGTCTATCCTTCTTTCTTTTCTATCCGGATTTGTCTATTCTTTCTTGGAAAGAAAGAAAAGAAACCGGGTTTGAACTCTCGAGTCCTTGCGGACACCAGCTTACAAGGAAGCTTTCCAGGCTGGCGCCATATCTCGTTGGCATTTGATTCCTGTCAATACCGAGCTAGGCGACCCCGACGTGTTTGATACCTCTTATTTTTTAGTTCAATCTTTTAAAAGTTGCTGCGCATCTAAGATTTATGGGAAATAAAGAGAAAACCCTTGCCCGCCAGCTCATTGAAAAAATAATTTCGGGAAAAGTAAGTTCAGTCGGGCAATTGAACCTGGAGAAAGCGCGCATTTCGGCAAAGCTTCGTCTTTCAAAAATATTGAGAAATTCCGATATCCTTAAATACGCATCGGCCGGGGAGCGCGACAAGGTTTCTATCCTTGTTAAAAAACCTGTCCGGACCCTTTCAGGGGTTGCGATTGTTGCAGTCATGGCAAAGCCTTCCGAATGCCCTGGGAAGTGCATTTATTGTCCGCAGGGAGAGAATGCGCCGAAAAGCTACACCGGCAAGGAGCCTGCAGCGCGCCGGGCAAAGATGTTTGATTACGACCCGTTTGTGCAGATTACAAAGCGCCTCCAGCAATTGAAAGCAGTCGGCCACAGCATTGATAAAGTGGAACTGATAATCATGGGCGGGACTTTTTTGTCGCGACCCAAATCAGAGCAGGTTTTATTTGTAAAGCGATGCTTTGACGCTTTGAACGGCTCAGATTCTTCAACTATCGGAGAAGCGCAGAAGCTGAACGAAACCGCGAAATCAAGATGCGTTGGCCTGACTGTTGAAACAAGGCCCGACTACTGCAAAAAAGAGGATATAAATACCTTGCTCGAGCTTGGTGCAACGCGCGTCGAGCTTGGCGTGCAGTCTCTCTCGGATGACGTTTACAGGAAAATAAAACGCGGCCACACTATCGATGACGTTGTCAAAGCGACGCGTTTTTTGAAGGACTCCGGTTTCAAAGTTGTGTACCATATGATGCCAGGGCTTCTCCAGAACCAGAAGCAGGACATTGCAATGTTCAGGAAGCTTTTCAGGAGCAGGAGCTTTCGGCCGGATATGCTAAAAATTTATCCTACGCTTGTTGTTTCAGGTACCGGGCTGTATAATCTCTGGAAAGAAAAAAAATACGCACCGCTTCAGAATGAGGAGGCGACGGACCTTGTTTCAAGAATAAAGGAGGCCGTTCCTCTTTATTGCAGGATTATGAGGGTGCAGCGCGATATCCCTGCCGGCGAAATAGCAGCCGGGGTGACCGCAGGGAACCTGCGCGAGCTGGCACAGGAAAAGTTAAAAGCAAGAGGCTTAAAATGCAAATGCATCAGATGCAGGGAGGTCGGGCATAGCAGCCTTAAATCAACTGAATTTAAAAATCCGGAGCTTTTTGTAGAAAAATACGATGCATCAGGAGGGCAGGAGTATTTTATTTCTTTTGAAGATAAGAATCGCGAATTGCTTTACGGCTATCTGAGATTGCGCATGCCTTCAAATCCTTTCAGGAAAGAGCTGGCAGAAAAAACTTCGATTGTACGCGAGCTTAAGGTATTCGGGACTTCGGTTCCGCTTGGAGGACATCCTGCAGGGGCAATCCAGCACAAAGGTATAGGCAGGAAGCTTATGAAAAAAGCAGAAGCTATTTCAGGAAAAGAAAGAATGAAAAAAATTGCAGTAATTGCCGCAGTAGGAACAAAGGAATATTATCGCGCTCTCGGGTATTCTGACGACGGCGCGTATGTTTCAAAAGGGCTATAAAAACATCATAACTCATTATTAATTATGCTCTATCTTGTAAGCCTGGGCCTCCATGATGAGAAGGATATTTCCCTTAGAGGAATAGAAGCCCTGAAAAAATCCGACAAGGTCTTTATGGAAACATACACTTCATCCATAAAGCCTGACATGAGCAGCCTCGAGGCTCTTATATGGAGAAAAATAATTGTTGTCGACAGGAGGGCGGTGGAGGAGGAATGCGTAATTCTTGAATCCGCGAAAAACTGCAACACTGCATTTATTGTTCCCGGGGATGCCCTTTCTGCTACAACTCACCAGCAGATTGTTTTTGAGGCACGAAAGCTTGGTATCCCTGTCGAGGTGATACACGGCTCATCCATATTCAGCGCAGTAGCAGAAACAGGGCTTTCGCTTTACAAGTTCGGCATGACAGTTTCTCTTCCAAAGCCGCAGGAGCATTATTTTCCGATGTCGCCTTATGAAAATATTTTCGAGAACAAGAAACGCGGCCTGCACACGCTGATTCTTCTTGACATAGGAATGAATGCAAAGGAAGCTGTCGAAATCCTTCTTGAGCTTGAAAAAAAGGCAGGAAAAAATCTTTTTTCTGACAGCACAAAGCTTGTCGTGGTGGCGCATCTGGGGCAGAACAGCGCAATAAAATACGGTACGATAACAGACCTGAAAAAAGAAGAGCTTTATAACCTGCCGCATACATTGATTTTGCCGGGAGATTTGCATTTTTCAGAGAACGAGTTTTTATCGCAGTTTAAAATTTAATCGGTTATGCTTGCGATTCTTTCGCCCATCCTGATTCTATCCCCTTTTGATATTTTTTCAAAATTAATTGAACTTCTCTTGAATAAAAGAACAACAGTTGAGCCAAGCTCAAACCTGCCTATTTCTTCTCCCTTTTTTACAGGGATTTTTTTCGCGTATTTTTTTTCAATCTTTGTTTTCATTGAAGTATCAAATACCCTATTTTCATAGCTTGTGCGGATTCTTCCGACAGTACATGCGCCTATTTTTACAATCGCAAGATTGCCTTTTGGATATTCCATATATGTTATTAGCCTCTCATTTTTCAAGAAAAGCCCGCCTATGTTCACAGAGGAAAAGTTGCCTACAGGAAAAAGGCTGCCCGGAATATAGGAATAACCTGCGATTTTTCCCGAAACCGGGGAATGTATCCTGTGATAATCTTTTGGCGAAAGATATATTGTTGCAAAAGAACCGCCTTCAAACTTTTTTGCCGTGCCATGATTCTGGAGCAGGCTTTCAAGAGAATATGTTTTTCCTTTTGCCTGCATGAAAATGTCCTTCTCGATTTTGCCAAACTCGGTTATTGTGCCGTCAACAGGAGAGATGATTGATTTTTTGGAAGAATCTATATTTCGCACTCCTGCTTTAAGTTCGCGTATGAAGAACTCGTTGAACGTGTTAAACTCCCGGACACTTTTTTCGGATTCGCTCATATCTACGCCAAATATTTTGCAGTATGACTTTATCCATGGAATAAGAATTATTTTCGGGAGCCCTTTGTCTGATATTGCGCCCATTATTCTGCTTGCCAGTTCCTTTGGGAATATCTTGATAGCGAAAACAGCAACGCGGTTTAAACACATAAGGATAATTGCCCTGCCGGTTATATATCTTTTTAAGTTTCCGATTAATTATAGAATTAGCACAGGTCCGTGGTCTAGTGGTATGACGCTGCACTCACACTGCAGAGATCCTGAGTTCGATCCTCAGCGGACCTATTTTTTGTTTTGCAGCATTTTATGCATGGCAAAACAAAAAAGCCGAGAGCGCCACTTAAAATGGTAGACAAGGTGGCGCGAAAGGATTTTTCGCCATTCACAGTATGTGTTGGGCGAAGAAGCTTGACATGAAATGTCATGATTTCGAACCTGTAAGCAATGCTTTGGGTTCGAAAGTTTGATACGCAGTATCATATATTTTCAATCGTTCGCCAAATGCAACAAGCTAAAAAGCCAGGATTTAGCCAAAATATCCCTTTATAAATTTTCGTGTTTTACTATACTATGCACAAATAGAACACTTAGATAAAATATGAACTCTTTTGAGTTGAGCCTTTAACAGGCTATGAAATAAGCGTTATACAATCCAATCGAATATTAGCAATTGCTTAACCTTTTAAGCGCATGAGAAGGAATTGTAGAATGTTTGTGCAATAATATTTTAATATTCTTTCGGTGGTTGTGATGCCGGTGGACTTTATTTGCTAGGTACGGAAATTGAAACGATTCTTCCAGCCGCGCAATTAATTTGTTTGAATACTTCTCGCAGTTCTTCTGGTTCAGCGCCAACTGCATGTATTGTTTCTTCAAATGATTCTTGTTTAGCCACGCGTCCGAATTCGCGCGATTTTGGATTTAGTTTTAACTTTGGATTTTTTGGCTTTAGCTTTTAGATAAGAGCCCTGCTTCATGTTTTTCTGGAGGAGGGCGGTTACTGTTACGGTTAGTTATGCTGGCGAATGTCAGAAAAATGAATGGAGGTGAAAAATATGAGAATTGATTGTGGGTTATATATCGATGACATCAGTGCTGAAATGAAATCCAAGATAATATCAGCGGCGATGGAAGCGTACAGAGCGGTTGGATACAAAGGTCCACTATCCCCGCCAGAAGACGTTACTGGGAAGATAGAATGGTATCCGATGGGCTCTTCGAAAGAGCACTATACTCACGAATGGGTTTATGAGATATTGTTGGTCGACCACCCCGAATGGGCCAATAGCATCAGTATCTTGACCAAGTCCGAAATTTACGAATGGCCAACCATAGAGAAATCGCGCCCAACTCCGAAAGACAAAGTCAGGAAAAGCACATACGGTCGCTATACCTTAGCACCATAAGCCCAACATCGGACACTTTACCTAATGCCCTGTATCGAGAAAAACAAGCGGTATAGGGCTATTCCTGTTTTCCAAAACATCGCTTCAACTCTAGTTCAATAGAGTTTTTGAGCCGCATTTATTCGTTGCTTCTTTGTAAGCAATGTCACAAGAGAAGTAAAAATTTAATAGTAATTAATGATGGTACTTATGGGCTATGAAACCATACTAAACGACACGGTGCTGTCTCAGCAAATAGACACCGCACTTTATGACGTAATTCGTCATGAAATCATCATAGGCAGGACTCTTTCAAGCATATTGAAGATACAAGAAAATTTATGTGCCTCTGATTTTGAAGTAATTCCTGCATATCACCATGATTTTGCCGATTACGTATCTAAGAAAATACCCATAATTTACATGGAAATAAAACAAGAGAGACGTAACGAAAAAATGCAGAAAAAGGGATTGCGTAAGGAAAAGAGGCAGAAAATAGCTGATAAGAAATGGGGAATTAACATAGGTACATACACTTTTTTCGGTGATGAACAAGGAGAAGGCAGGCTAAGAACTGCTCTCTACAACATGATTAAACGAAATCTGGATAAGGGATATCGTCCATGGGTTTGGTTGGATAAATGGAATAACCAAACCAACATAGAAAGGGATTTAGAATCAGAAATATTACCTAAGTACCACGACGCATTTTCAGAATATCTCCACGGATTATATCCTATCATCTACAAGAAAGTCAGGGCGGATATAAGCGAGGCAGAGAATAAGAAGAGATTTGAAGAAATACGGAAAGAGCGTAAGATTTTAAGCGAACTGAGTTGTGAGGATTTACGTGCCACTTTACCAGATTACGCAAGAAACCAAATAGCTATCTATAAGGAGAAGCACAAGTAACACCTAAATGTTTAGCGTTAATTATGTTGATTTTTCAGGAAAAACTGAAAAGGAGGTGAAAAAATATGTCAACAAAGTATGGAATGGGAAACTCAAAATATGGACCGGCAGGAGATGTGCCTTCTACTAGTCCAGTAACGACAGAGGATATGCTTAGATTAATAATGGACGAGCGCAAAGAAAGGCTTTCCAAACACTATTCAATATGCGGCGATGTTTCAGGGGACATTTAACCCGGGTAAATATCGGCTTTGCTTCATCAAACATAAAAACCCCGAAAAACAAATGCATGTATGCAAATCTCCTCCCGCATAACGTCCCTCCAGGAATCAATCCGCAAAATCTCTGAAGCTGCGGCAAAGATTCCTGATTGCATCCGCTTTGATATCGGCCAGCCGGATTTTGCGACTCCAAAGCACATACAGGAGGCTGCAATAAAGGCGATAAAAGAGAAGGAGATAGGCTATACGCCAACCGCGGGCATTGCAGAGCTGCGCAAGGCAATTGCTGATTACGAGAACAAAAAGGGGCTTGGCCTTGCAGCAGAAAATATCATGGTGACAAACGGCGGCACAGGAGCGCTTTTTTGTACGTTCCTCGGGCTGGTTAACCCGGGCGATGAAGTGATAATTCCCGACCCTTCATGGTCGCCTTACGAGCTTCATATCCGTTCCATCGGCGGCGTGCCGAAATATGCGAAATTTTTTGACGGAAAAAAACTGCTTTTGGAGTCGATAAAATCCGCAATAACCCCGAAGACAAAAATAATATTGGTAAACAGTCCTGAAAACCCTACAGGCCGAGTTGCAAGCGAAAGCGACTTAAAAGCAATTGCAGAACTGGCGATTGATAAAAATATTACAATAATTTCGGACGAGGTTTACGATAAGCTTGTTTTCGGTAATGCAAAACACTATTCTATTGCAAAATTTGCGCCTGAAAATACAATACTTGTAAATTCAGTATCAAAGACATATTCAATGACCGGCTGGCGATTGGGCTGGCTTGCTGCCCCGGAGAACATTATAAAGCAGCTTGTAAAATGCAACCGGGTAACAACCGCATCCCCTAATTCCATCTCGCAATATGCCGCGCTTGCCGCGCTCGCAGGAAGCCAGGAATGCGTTGAGGAGATGCGTAAAGTTTACGAAAAAAGGCGGGATACTATTTCAAAGCGCATGAAGGAAACCGGCTGGGATTTCATAGTCCCAGAAGGCGCATTTTATGCTTTTCCAAAAGTCGGAGGAGATTCATGGAAATTTGCAATGGAACTCCTCCAGCGCGCAGGAGTTGCGGCTATCCCCGGGGTGTCTTTCGGGCCTTCGGGCGAAGGGCATATACGACTGTGTTTTGGCTCTGTAAATTCAGAGGGCATTAACAAAGGGTTTGACAGGATTGAAACATATCTTAAAGAGTTATAAATTATGTTTTTCAAATATATTGAATTCAAAAACATTTGATACTTATCCTATATGTGTTTTGAATTCCCAAATTCCCATATAGTCAATCCAATGAGTCAAAAGTTGTTAGATTGACTATAATTCAAATAATTGGAAACCGATGATTCAGATGACTCAAAAATACAATCTCCAGTCGCACGAGGTCAAAGTGCTCAAATTTCTTGAAGATGAAAAAGAGCGGTTTGCATCAGAGCTTGAGCGCGAGCTTGGCATGGACCAGGTGGCTGTTGCGCGCGCGATTTACGGGCTCCAGCAGCTCGGCCTTGTCAAATCAAAAGAAGAGGAAAAAATAGTTCCGAAAATAACCGCAGAAGGGGAAGCGGTTTTAAAACACGGGCTTCTTGAGAAAAGGCTCGTTGCAGAGGTTGGCGAGCAGGGAAAGCCGCTTTCGCAAATAAAGCTTGTTGAAAAAAATATTGCACTCGGGTTTGCCAAAAAGAAAGGCTATATCGAGTTTGACGGCGGAGTCCTGAGAGCCACAAAAAAAGGAATAGAATCTCTGCAGAAACCCGATGCAGAAGAGGCACTTGCCATAAAAGCAGCAGCAGGGGAAACTCTTAAAAAAGACGAGCTTGATGCCCTGAAATCCAGAAGGCTTGCAGAATATTCGCTTAAGACAATCCGCCAGGTAAAAATTACTCCGGAAGGAAAAAAAGCAGCCGACAGCCTCCAGTTAAAAGAGGAAGTTTCACGCCTTACACCTGAAATGATACGGTCGGGAGCCTGGAAAAATATCGCGCTTAGAAAATACAATGTGGCTGCCCCAGTAACGCCTGTTTTTGGCGGCAAAAGACATTTCGTAAACCAGGCAATCGACTATGTCAGGCGCATCTGGCTTGACATGGGATTCAAGGAAATGAGCGGCCCTATGATAAACACTTCATTCTGGAATTTTGATGCGCTTTTTGTGCCGCAGGATCATCCGGCGCGAGAGATGCAAGACACATTTTTCTTTGACAGGAAAGGAAAGCTCCCCGACAAGAAACTTGTTGCTGCAGTGAAAAAAGCTCACGAATCAGGAGTCGACGGCTCCAAAGGATGGCAATATAAATGGAGCGAGGAGGAAGCAGCGCGCCAGCTTTTGCGAACGCATACAACAGTTCTTTCAGCACGAACGCTTGCGCAAATCAAAAAAGACGGCCTTCCTGCAAAATATTTTGCAATAGGTCGGGTTTTCAGGAACGAGGCGCTTGACTGGAAGCATCTCTTCGAATTCAACCAGGTCGAAGGCATTGTTGTGGATCCGAATGCGAATTTCAAGAACCTGATAGGATATTTAAGGGAGTTTTTTGCAAAGCTTGGATTTGAGAAAGCCCGATTCAGGCCGGCTTATTTCCCGTACACAGAAATGTCCATTGAAATCGACGTTTTCCATCCGGTGAGAAAGCAGTGGATTGAGCTTGGAGGCGCAGGAATATTCAGGCCGGAAGTTGTCGAGCCGCTTTTAGGGGAATATGTGCCTGTGCTTGCATGGGGACCGGGATTCGACAGGATACTTATGGATTATTACAAGATTACAGACATCCGCGACTTGTACAGGAATGATGTAAAACAATTGCGCGAGATGAAAGTTTGGATGAGGAGCGAAAGCGCGACAAAACGTTAAAGCCGCGATTGAGCGACGATGAGGTAATTTTATGAAAAAACTTGAAGGAAAGGTTGCAGTTATTACGGGTTCAAGCAGGGGAATAGGTAGGGCTATTGCCCTTGAGTTTGCAAGAAATGGAGCAAAGATTATTGTGAATTATAACAAATCAAAGGAAAATGCCGAGGCGGTTGTTAGCGAGATAAAAAAAATTGGCTCGGATGCAGTTGCAATAAAAGCAGACGTTTCAAAAGAAACAGATGCCAAGAAACTTTTTGATGAAGCAAGAAAGGCTTTCGGAAAAATTGATATTCTTGTTAATAATGCAGGCGTTTACATACACAACGAAGCAACCGAATTTAATGATAAAAATTGGAATGCCGTGTTGGATACTAACTTGAAAAGCGTTATGCTTTGCACAAAAGAAGCAGTGTCTGAGATGCAAAAGCATAAGTCGGGAACAATTGTCAACATCGCCTCAACATGGGGCATGATAAACTATGGCGGAGCACCGGCTTACGGGGCATCAAAAGCAGGCATTGTTTTTCTTACCAAAAGATTTGCAAAGGAATTCGGGCCGAATATACGCGTGAATGCAATAGCGCCGGGAATGATTGATACTGAAATGACTGCTAGAGATAGTGAAGAACACATAAGGCAGTACTCAAGTGAAGCTACGCTTAAGAGAATAGGAAAGCCGGAAGAAGTTGCAAAGGCAGTATTGTTTCTGGCATCTGATGATTCAAGCTACATAACCGGCGAAGTAATAATAGTTGACGGAGGATATAATTTGCGCGAGTGAAAAGCTTATTAATCTATGTAACAAATATGTTACATATGGAACAAGACATATCTTTCGAAATCATGAGTTCGCTTATGAAAGGGCAGTTGCATGCAAGGGCGCTTGCCAAAAAGCTTGGCACAAACCACATGACTATTGCGCGAAAGCTTAAAGAGCTGGTTACAGAGAACGTCTTGGATTTTCGTACAGAGGGAAAAAACAAAGTTTATTTTACAAAAAAAAGCATCGAGGCAAGAAGCTTTGCAATTATGTCCGAGATGCATAAGCTGAACAAAACGCTTGAGAAATATCCTGAATTAAGGGGCGTCGTTGAAGCGGTGCAGAAAAACCCGAGGATAGAGCTCGCGGTTCTTTTCGGAAGCTATGCCAAAGGCCGTGTGAGAGAGGACAGCGATATAGATGTTTTTATAGAAACAAAAAATAGAAAAATGAAGCAGGAAATTGAGCTTTTGAATACAAGATTAAGCGTAAAAATAGGGGGTTACGATAGAGAAAACTTATTGATAAAAGAAATTGAAAAAAATCATGTGATAATCAAAGGGGCTGAGCCATACTATGAAAGAAACCGATTTTTTTACTAAATTATGTAATGAGAGCAAGCTGATTTTAGTCGAGCCAAGCGAGGAAATGAAGTCTACATATTTCAAAAAATCGGAAAGTTACATGGTGTCTGCAAGGATACTTTTGGACAACAGCCGGCTGGAGGAGTCAGTCTCGATGGCATATTACAGCATGTATTACTCGCTTCAGGCACTTTTATTCAAAACCGGAATAAAGTGCGAAAATCACTCTGCTGCAATAATCCTGCTCAAAGAGGTATTCGGACTAAATCCTTCTGAAATTTCCTCGGCAAAAAAAGAAAGAATAGACAAGCAATATTATGTTACTTTCTCTGTAAGCAGAAAAGACGCAGAAGACTTAATAAGCATTGCCCAGCGATCCAACTCAGGGATTCTTAATTTTCTAGATCGATTAAATATGGAGGAAGTTCGAAATTTCAGAAACAAAGCGGAAAATTTTTTAAATGGGGTATGATATGCCAACAGTAACCTTTGACAAAAAAGCAGTCTTAAAATACATCGGAAAGGCAGTGCCTGACGAAGTCCTAAAAGACAGAATCTCGATGATTGGCACAGACCTTGAGAAAGTCGACGACAAAGAGATAGTTGTCGAAATTTTTCCGAACCGCCCGGACATGCTTTCTGAAGAAGGATTCTCTCGGGCAATTTCTGCATTCATGGGGATAAAGCCGGGGTTCAAAAAATACGACGTGAAAAAATCATGTTACGCCACAACAAATTCAAACCCTCTTCCATACTGGTCGTACGTTGTCACAGCAATCGTGAAGGGGCTCGATTTTAACGACGAAAAAATCAGGCAGGTGATACAGCTTCAGGAGAAACTGGGCGTCACGCTTCTTCGCCGCAGGAAAAAAGGCGGAATCGGATTATATCCGCTTGATAAAATAAAACTGCCGATAACATTTACTTCGGACGCGCCGGAAAAAATACGCTACCGGCCGCTGGAATATCCTGGTGTCATTTCCGGCAAAGAAATTCTTGAAAAGCATCCGACAGGCCGCGAATATGCGCATATTTGCAAGGGCTGGGAAAAGCTTCCGTATTTTGTAGACGCAGCTGGCACAATAATGTCAATGCCTCCCATAGTCAATTCGCATGATGTCGGGAAAATTACTGAAGGCACAAAGGATGTTTTTATAGAGGCAACAGGCACTGATTTGAATGCTTTGAAAGTGGCTTTGAATATTGTTGTAACCGCGCTTGCTGATATGGGCGGCAAAATATATTCGATGGAAATAATCCAGGGAAAAGAGAAATTCGACACGCCTGACCTTATTCCGTCAAAAATGAAACTGAACAGGAATTATATCAATAAGCTTCTTGGCCTGGATATATCTGAATCAGACATCAAAAAGCTTCTTGCAAAAATGGGCCTGGGCTTTGAGAACAATTCTGCCTTAGTCCCTGAGTATCGCGTTGACATTCTTCATCCGATGGACCTTGTGGAAGATATTGCAATCGCATACGGCTATGAGAATTTCAAGGCAGAAATCCCGCGAGTCGCGACAATCGGGGAAGAATCAAGAGGCGCGATTTTAAAGAGAAAGCTTGCAGAAGTCCTTGTTGGCATCCAGTTCCTTGAATGCAATACATATCATCTTTCAAACGAGACTGATTTAATAGAAAAAATGAATGCCAAAAAAGTTACTCTTGTAAAAGCTGCAAATGCCGTGAATATCGAATATACAGCAATGAGAAATGCGATTCTTCCGGTGCTTATGAAAATACTTTCCGAGAACACGCGCTACGAATATCCGCAGAGGATTTTTGAGGCAGGAACTGTTTTTGTTGAAGATACGGGCGCAGAGAATGGTGTTTTGGAAAAGACAACGCTTGCTGCCGTGTCTGCGCACCTTAACGCGGACTTTTCCGAGATAAAAGCAATACTTGATGCACTGTTCCGTGCATTTGATATTAAATATGAAGTAAAAGAAAAAGAAAACCCGACATATATTTCAGGCAGATGCGCGGAAATTATAGTTGCAGGGCAGTCTGTCGGATTTATCGGCGAGATTCATCCGCAGGTCCTGAACAACTGGCAGATCGAAATGCCTGTTGCTGCGTTTGAGATTGACGTGGATAAAGTTTTTGGAGAACGAGTTTTTATCAATCAAAACTAAAATTATTTTTTATCAGCAGCCTACTATGCATATTCTTGGCGTACTGGACCCATTTGATGAGTTAATCGGCGTTTGAGATTATTCGACATCGCAAGAATGGAATACATGAATTGTTGCGCAGAATCTCCTTCGTGTTTTATTTTTTCGACATAATTAGATAGTATCCGCGTTCTTTCTGCAGGTGTTGTTGCTTTAATGTATCTATCACACATCGAATCCATACCCGATAGCATGTCCGGTGTAATATCACCAAACGTCTTTAATGGTCAGATCTTATGAAAGGTACTAAAAAGAAGTACAGGTTACCATTTATTTCAAAGCCTACTTTTTTCATAATATCGACATTTATTTAGATGCGCTTGCTTTTAAAGAATACCGATAGCAAGCAATAAATCATGCAAATTTAAGTAAACTCCTTTCTTTACCCCTACATTTCTCAGAAATTACAAACATTTATATATTTGTAGGGGTAATATATGAGTATGGTAACAGTGAGAAAAAAGAAAGTAGGAACCGAGGAATATTATTATCTTGAGCACAGCTTTCGGGAAAAAGGCAAAATTCAGAAAAAAGAAAAGTATCTGGGAAAAACACTGCCAGAAGACATCGAAGAAACCAAGCGCCAATTTCTCTCTGAAATATACAAAGAAAAGTGGTTTTCGCAATTCGATAAGATAAAGGAAATGTTCTTGAAAGAAAAAAAAGCAACTCCGCTGTCGGCTCTTAAAAAGGAAACCGAATCATTCGCAATCAGGTTTACCTATGATACAAACAAGATAGAGGGCTCAACCCTGACATTAAGGGAAACAGCAGACCTGCTTGAAAAAGGAATAACACCGGCATCAAAGCCTTTGCGCGATGTGAAAGAAGCGGAAGCCCATATGAAAGTATTCTATGAAATGCTCGGATATAAAAAAGATTTATCCCTGCAAACTATTCTCTATTTCCATAAAAGATTATTTGAAAGCACAAAGCTTGATATTGCCGGCAAAATCAGGCAGCATCAAGTGGCCATAGCAGGAAGCAAATTCATGCCGCCGTTTCCTGCGGAAGTTTATCCGCTGCTTTCCGATTTTTTTAAAGGGTATAACAAAAATATATCCTCTTTACATCCGGTGGAGCTTGCCGCGTTAGTCCATTTAAAGCTTGTAACCATCCATCCGTTTGCCGACGGAAACGGAAGAATAAGCCGTTTGATGATGAACTTCGTATTAAACAAGCATGAATTTCCAATGTTGAATATACTATACGAAAAAAGAGGCAGCTACTACACTGCTTTAGAGCGCGCACAAGTGAATAATGATGAGAATATCTTTTTGCAATGGTTTTTCAAGAAGTACTTTAACGAGCACAAAAATTATGTTGCAAAATAGTATGTTTTTCTATTTCTTTTCAGTCTTAACTTTCCCCTTTCTGTAAGTCTCGGTCCACTTTACCTGCCTTGGATTCCTTATTTCGTGGTTGCTTTCGCACTTGGAATTGCAGAAAAAAAGCGTTGTCCCGTCGTTTTTTACAAGCATTTTTCCTGTGCCTGCAGGTACTTCTCTTCCACAGAATGAACATTTCATATAATTCACCATTATTCTTGTATATGAAAGCTTGCCACGTTAGTGGCATGATTTCATTTAAGCCACCTATTCAATTAACGTTGCAGTCTCCATTTCGGCTTCAGGCACCATTAACACGTCTCCGATACGCACAGGCCCGAGGACATTTCTTACAAGCACCTTGTCGCGCCCGAAATCCGATGTAACCTTGCACCTGACGCGGGATACCCCCTTTACGCCTGCACGGCCCATAATCAAAATAACTTTTGTTGGTACTGCCATTTTTAACCATTCCCCACATTCTTTGGGTTAAAAAGCCGAGAGTTCCGCGGACAATGGTTAGCAATGCGGAACGAACGGATTTTCAATCATCATATTATGCATTGGATTGAAAGGGTTCAAATAGTATTTATTTCCTCTGCAATTCCTTAATCTTCTCGACGACTTCCTCGACCTGCTTTTTGCCCCTGCCTTCCTCGACAACTGCAACAGCAGCCGTGGAAACCTCGAGCCCTGCTGCCTTTCCGAGTTCCTCTTTGCTTTCAACGAAAATGTAAGGAACTTTCTTTTCCTTGCAGAGAGCAGGAATATGCATTACAATCTCTTCGGGCTGGACGTCCTTGGCGACAACAACGAGCTTTGCCTGTCCGCGCTCTATCGCCTTTGTTGTCTCGTTCACGCCCTTGCGTATGCTGCCTGAATCCTTAACTGCTTCAAGAGCGTCAAGAACTTTTTCAGAATCCTCCTTGGACACTTCGTAATCTACAAAATTTTTTCCTGCCATAAAAACACACCTTTTAGTCTTACAAAGATTTTGAACCTTTATCTTGATTTGGGTTCAAAAGCTTGAAAATCCTTAACGAAAGGATTTTCATGACTTCATCAGGTTTTATTAGTTAAATCGCAAAGATTTAAATAACTTTCAATGATTCAAACCAAAAGTTCACATATCTCTTTTGACGAACTTTTTCTTTGTGACTTTGAACCCGGTTTCATCGCGCTTCTGTACTATTCCGCGGTGCCTTGCGCATGACGGGCATACATAAATTTTCTGCGAGCCAAAACTTACGTTGCGTGGATCGATTTCACGCTTGAGCAGCGGATCATTCAGCCTGAATCCGCGGTACGTTGTGAATGTCTTATGTCGCGGAACAATTCTTCCGCAAAATCCGCAAAGCGTTGTTCCCTGATGGCCTCTGCCACCTGTATGCTTGTATCCTCGCTTGTATGTAACTATCTCTGGCATTTTCAATCATCTCATTATGCATTGGATTGAAATCCCTTCGCAAGCTTTGGCTTGCTCTAGGCTTTTTCAACATAGTTGAAAAAAGCTTGAAAGCGTTTTTAACCATTCACTAACTGTTCTGGGTTGAAAAAGCCGAGAGTGTTAACGAACGGACAAAACGCGCCCAAGCTTTCATGATTTTTAGCCATTCGCAATCTGTTTTGGGCTAAAATATACAAAATTATTGCCCTGTTGCCTGCGCTATCTCGAATTTCTTCATTCGCCTGGCGTTGATTGTCTGAGTTTTTTTGCCGCAGGTTTTGCATGAATATCTTATAAGGACTTTCTGCGATGTTTTTGCCCCGGCACGGCGGTTGTTCTCAAGTTTCGGGTAAGGGGAGCCTCCGTAACCGTAATTAAGCTTGACACTCTTTCTCCTGCCCTTTTTTAATGAAGACCCTGCGCGTCTTCCCGAGGTCTTTACACGCTCGAGTTTCTGCTCGGTGTGCTTGTTACATTTTGGACAATAACGCATTGTTTCTCTGGGGAATTTCATTTTTTATCACCTATATTTTGGTAAAAAATGAAAGCTTGGAAACCGCAGTTTCCATGATTTCATTTCATTCACCATTGCATGAATTGCATAATTATAGATGTGTGTGAACTTTATAAACCTTATATTGGCGCTCATTCAACTCTTTCCGCCATTTTCGCGCCTAGCAGCGCCTCTGCGGCCTTTTTCGGAAGTTCTGCAATTTGCCCTGCGGTTATAGGCCCGTATGATTTCATGTCTTCGGCAACAAATGAAGGGATGTCCAGAATCGCACGGATCTTTAAGACGTTCTTTGATGAAGCCGCAGCATTTGATATTTTTTCTGTAACCGCATCTTTTAGACTCTCTTCTGGCTTCTCTTTATTTTCCGAAAGTATGTTTTCGATTAGCGTTCTATGCGTTTTTAATGTATCTGAAATTTTTGAAAAAAACTCCTCTTCTTCAGGAAGCAGATTCTCCGGCCTTCCTACACCGCGGGCTGATTGCAGGGCAGCGGTTACGATTTTTCGCTCTCGCGTCTCTAAAATGCTTTTCATAAGCGGCTTTGTGGTTTCTCCTTCTGCGGGGCTTGATTCGAAATATTTTGCGCAGGCAGTATAAAAACCAGTGTCTATTTTCTGGAGAACCGAGGAATCTCTTTCGCTTTTCTGCAGTTCCCTGAGGTACTTAAAAGTCAGTATCGCCATAAACAGTCCGCGCCATAAATAGAATGCAGAGGGCAGGACTTTCAGGTTTCCATTTGATTTAACGAGAAACCGTTTGAACCTGCGAACCCACTAAGGGACTGGCTTCTAAGGCCAGCATCGTTGGCCGCTTGATTACCTCTGCACAGAAAAACTATCGCGATTAAAGCTTAAATAACGTAACCGTGCTTGAGAATAATCGCGAAAAATGATGGGCTACAAGCCTTCCAACCCAATGCATTATGTGATGGTTGAAGATCCGTTCGCAATGCATTATGAACCATTATGTGCATTGCTCTCGGCTTTTTATTTTGCGATGCATAAGATGCTGCAAAATAAAAATGGGACCCCCGGGATTTTCACCAGCGCCAGATAGCTTTTGTGACATCAACGAAGTTGATGTCGCTCGTTTTTCTCTTTCTACCCGGACTTGTCTTTCTCTTTTTTCCAAAAAGAGAAAGAAACCGACTGATTTGAACCCGGATCGCCAGCAAATTGTCTGTATACTTTACAGCCCCCAAGCTGGAAGGCTACCAAGTTACCCCAAGGCCCCATTTGTCCAGAATAAAGAATTGCCGCGAATATTTAATAAAGCTTAGAATAAGCAATCTCATTTATCAATCACACATTAAAATCATCTCGTTGCTGTTCGCAAACTCGAAGATTTCGAACTACTTAAGTTCGAAATATTTTAGCGCCTCATCTACGGTTGCGACCTCCACAATAGGAATCCCAGCTGCTTTTGAGACGTTGATAATTTTTGTCGTGAACTCAGGCTGGCAGTATTCATAATCGCCCCATTTCTGGCAGTATTCGCTTTCTGTGTAATTGGTCTCAAGCGACGATACGGACCCTACAGGAACCAGAAATAACCTTGCGCCGACTTCTTTTGCTGCTTTCGCCTTTTCAAGAATCTTGCCGGACGGGCCAATGGTACCGTCGTGGTTTATTGTTCCGGTTATCATAACATCAGAAGCAGGAGTCTCGTTTTTTAGCGCGGCAATTGTTGTAATTGTAAGTGCAGCTCCTGCCGATGGCCCTTCTATTACCGGGGCAAAGGCGCGTATATTGTAGAACAAATCAACCGTATTGGAATTTATGTTCTCATGTTTTTCTGCAAATGCTGCTGCCATGCGTGCAGAATTTTGCGTGTCTTCCTTTGTCAGTACATTGCTTACATCTAGGAAAATTCCTCCTGTCCCTTTTTTCACATTGACTGTCAGGTATGCGGATACTCCGGTGTCGTTGGAATTGACTGCAGGAAGCTTAAGAATCGCCGACTGGAAACCGCCAGAGAATGCCAAAGATCCGTCTGCGTGTCCTGCTTCATTAATTTTGCTTTCATATTTGTAGGGTTCTTTAATCATCGATTGATAGGCCAGCACGCTTAACGCGACAATTATAATAATTGAAAGAAGAACTATTTTCTTGCTGCTTTTCTTTTCGGTATTTCTGGCCATAAGAATAAACGGCAGGGAAAGTATATATTAATTTAAATCGCAAGACTGTGAGGCTCGGCAGGCGACGTTTAGGGAGATTGTTTATTTCAACCCATTGCATTTGGTAAATGGTTGAAAATTCTTCGTTTTACTTGAAGCCTTTGAACCCAACGCATTAGTTAAAGGTTCAAAATCCTTTCGCTTAGCCTCATTAGCCATTACGCGCTAAGCTCACGGCTCTCCAACCCAAATAAGTTGGCATAGGGTTGTAGATGGGTCAAGCCAGATTTGAACTGGCGACCTCCGCCTTTCATAAGCCGTAAATTGATTTCGGCTGTGTAAGGGCGGCGTCATAACCGCTAGACTATTGACCCGACATTATGTTCGTTAACCGGTGCGTTGATGCGAAGCATCAATGCGCCCCAGTTATCTCACTTCGTTCAAAGCTCTCCAACCCGATGCAATTGGCGAATGGTTGAAGATGCTCGAGGTTATGGGGATTTTGAGGGTGGAGTCCTCAAAAGCTTGGAAATTCGCAAGAATTTCCATGAACCTCGCTGGGCTATTGACCCGCTCAAAAACCTCTATAACTATAGTTATATAAATCTTTAAACTATAGTTAATCGAATAACTTTTTGAATCTACTCTATGTAAGAGTTATTTTATTGGTGAATCATATGAAATCCTCTCGCTAAAGCTTGAGGCTTTCATTTCCAAGGAGAAAGGTGAATGAAATGAAATGTACTGTCTGTAGCGCAAATATAATTCCCGGGGAAAATTACGTTGAATTCGCATGCCCCAAATGCGGAGAAGAGAAAATTGTCAGATGCAAGAAATGCAAGATGACTGCAAACGAGTACGCATGCAAGAAATGCGGGTTTGTGGGACCGTAATATTTAAAGGTTTTAACCCAATGCATATTTAATGGTTAAAAATCCGGGCTCGCAACGCCTTGTCAACCATGAACCGCGTTGCTCTCGGCTTTTTGAGGGCAGGGAGTCCAGATACTTCGTATCAAGCTTTTGGGAACCATGTATCCCAAAATCCGTTCGTTGCACTCTCGGCTTTTCAACCCAGAGCTGTTGTGTATGGTTGAAAATCCTCAAAAGCCTCGAACATAAGTGAGAGGATTTCAATCCAGTTAAGATGGAGTTGTTTGAAAATGGTCAGGAATGTCATTCTAACATTACAAATAATGCCCGAGTCGGTTGAAGTGAGCCTTCAGAAGATAAAGGAAGATGTAAAGAAGCTTAAACTCATCGGGCAGATAAAGGACATGAAGGAAGAGCCGGTTGCATTCGGCTTAAAATCCCTTAAAGTTCTCACAATTGTCCCGGACGAAGGCGGGTTGACAGATAAAATCGAGGAAGCAGTCCGTAAGATAAAAGGCGTCCAGAGCGCAGAAACTATCGGCGTGACGCTGATTTGAGGCAGGTGTTTGAAGTATATAAGCACAGAGCAGCCAATTTATACTTATGCCGCAACTCAAGGAAATAGTTCAATTTCTCGACGAAATATTAAATGTCTCAAAAATAGAAGACGACAGCATGAACGGTTTCCAAGTCGAAGGAAATCCTGATGTCAAAAAAGTGGCTCTTGGCGTTGATGCCTGCATGGAGTTATTCGAAAAAGCAGAGTCATCAGGCGCAAATCTTATAATTGTTCATCACGGCCTTTTCTGGAAGGAAAAAGATTGCCGGGCAGTCGGCATAATGGCAAACCGTCTGAAGTATCTTCTTATTCATGGCATTTCTCTTTATGCAGCGCATTTGCCACTTGACGTTCACCCGCAAATCGGAAATAGCGCGCAGATATCAAAAGCAATTGGCTTAAAAAAAGCAAAACCGTTTGGAAAGTACTACGGGGGTAATCTTGTCGGCATAATCGGTGAGCTTGAAAAAGAATCATCTCTTGACGCAAGTATGTCGAAAATAGAATCTGTTGTCGGTAAGCTCTCGCGCAAAGACCTGTTCGGAAAAAAGATTATAAAGCGCATTGCGATTGTTTCAGGCGGGGGTGTATCGCTTGCAAAAGCCGTAGCAGAAGAGGGAGCGGACCTGTTTTTGACAGGGGAGACAAGCCACAGTGCAGCTATGGATATGAAAGAACTAAAGATAAATACCCTGTATGCCGGCCATTATGCGACAGAAACGTTTGGTGTCGTAGCTCTCGGCAAGGCCTTGGAAAACAGATTTAAAGGTTTAAAAACAGAATTTATTAATTGTCCGACGGGACTTTGATTAAGGTGATTCAGTATTACAATAAAATATGACCGTTCAAAATGCCTGTGTTGTGCTGGCTGCGTCTCTGTCTGCCCGAAGAATGCGATTACTTTCACCAAAATGCGTCCTGAGGTAGATTCGAAATTATGTATAGATTGCGCCATATGTGCCCGGTTTTGCCCTGTAGGCGCAATATCTGTTCCAAAGAAAGCTTGAATCCTGGATTGTTAGTCGGCTAATTCTGTTTGGTCGGATGTGATAAGCGAGATGAAATTGGATAACTCATATGACGTCGTAATTGTCGGAGCAGGCCCGGGAGGCTCCATAACAGCAAGGGACTGTGCAAAAGCAGGACTAAAAGTGCTTCTTCTTGAAAAAAGGCCTGAGATTGGATCGCCAAAAAGATGCGGTGAAGGGGTTATGAGCGATGCGCTCAAATATATGGGCTATACCGGAAAGGAATACTTTACGAGCCAGCCGGTTAATGGCGGAGTATTATATGCACCGAACAGGGAAAAAATTGAAGTTCCTTATCTGGGCGGGGGTTATGTCCTTGAGCGCAAAGTCTTTGACAAATTCCTTGCATACGATGCAGCAAAGAGTGGAGCAAAAGTCATTGCAAAGGCAGAAGTTGTTGACCTGATAAAAAACAATGGAAAGATTTCAGGTATTGTTCTAGATTATTGCGGCGAACGATTAAGCATACGTTCAAAGGTCGTTGTTGCATCTGATGGAGTTGAATCAAAAATTGCAAAAATTGCAGGCCTGAATACTTACAGCAGCCCACTGAACATGGCTTCGGGTTATCAGTATGAGATGGCAGGTATTGATATTGAAGATCCCGAAAAGCTGCATTATTATATCGGTTCATATATCGCTCCACTGGGTTATATCTGGATTTTTCCGAAAGGAAAACATATCGCCAATGTCGGCATTGGCTTGATGGCAAAAAACGACGGCAAGACAGCAAAATACTATCTTGACAAGTGGATTGAATCAATGCCATCAATCAAAAAAGGCT
>CABMCT010000037.1 GCA_902384675.1 uncultured archaeon
AATTTTCTTGATTTCGTTTACGTCCTCAATGGTCTGCCTTATCAGCGCCTCCATTTTTTGCGCATTCTCGTCAATCTGCTTTTCGTCAAACTCGGGCCATGACGCATTCGAGATAAATCCCTTTTTGCCAAACACGCTCCAGCATTCCTCGCAGATATGCGGGGTAAAAGGCGCAAGAAGCTTCAGTTGTGTTTCGGCAAAAAACGCCATTGCCGCAGTATCAATATGCTCTGCTCTTCTCTCATACCACCTGAAAGCCGCCTGCATATCGTAATACGATGCCATGAGCGCAGTCCTAAACATCGTTTCTTCCATTGAAGCGGTTGCATTTTTTATCTGGCGGTGCACCTGCGAGACAAGCCACCTGTCGATGTGCCCGTTGTTTTTCTTTTTGTAATCCTTTAAGACAATTTCTTTAAGCGACGGAAGTTTTTTTGAAAAAGTATCCGCAAGCCTTGAGTCCCAGTTCGCGTCGTCAAGACCCTCCCCGCCCATCATGTCTGTGATTCTTGAAACATCCGCGCCATACTTTCCGATAATCTGCTCCATTGTGTAGAAATTCCCTTTGCTCTTGCTCATTTTTTCTCCTTCAACAGTCACATATCCGTTTACGCCGAAGCCTTTTGGCCAGAATTTTTCTTCAAAAATTGCCGTATGGTTGAAAAGCGAAAATGTCAAGTGGTTGCCTACAAGGTCTTTTGCAGAATTCCTGAAATCATACGGGTACCAGTAAAGGAATTCGCTTCGCATTTTCTCAAGAACTGCCTTTTTAATCCCGTATTCTTTTTCAATAGCAGAAATTTCTCCTTTTCCGAAAAACAGGTAATCGAACAATGAATCGTAACTCTTTGATGTGTCGATTTTCTCTTTTTGCAGTATGTGCGCGATAGTGTAATACGCCATGTATATTGTCGAGTCAGAAAGCGATTCGATAAGCCATTTCTTGTCCCACGGGATTCTTGTGCCAAGCCCTGATTCGCGGGAGCATGCCCAGTCCCTGAGCCAGTCAATGACATAATTGAACTGCGGGCGCACGCCATCAGGGTAAAGTTTCATGCTGTCAAGCGCCTTATGGGTTTTTTTCTTCCATTCAGGGTCGGAATATTTCATGAACCACTGGTCGTCGATTATCTTTACATGGCATGGCGTCAGGCACCTGCATACAACCAGCTCGGGAAGCTCATAAAATGAAACCGCAGCCTTCTCTTTTTTGAAGTCTTCAATAATTTTGTCTTTTGCTTGCGAGACGGTCATTCCTTTGTATTTTCCGGTTATATCTTTGAGAATTCCTCCGTGAAATTCCTTCTTGTAAATTGTTTTTGTTGCCTCCTCAAGCTTTTCGTCATTCTGGTTTTCTATTTTCATGCTCTCAGAAATCTCGATAGCAGGAAAATCGCCAAAGCCCTCGACTTTTATAAGAGATACGGGCTTTATTCCAAGAACCAGTTCTTTTTTAATGCCTGATGCTTCAGGGGCTTTTTGCAGGTCTTTGAGGGCAATATAATCGTAAGGCGCATGCCCCGGCACTGACATGACAACGCCTGTGCCGATTTTTGGGTCCACGAACAGTGCAGGAAGAATCGGGACACTTGTGCCGGTTATCATATTCTTGCACGATTTTCCGACAAGCTCTCTGCCTTTTAATTCCCTTAAAACAGAAACTTTGTAATTCTGGTCTTTGAGTTTTTCTACAGTTTCTTTTGAAACAATCCAGGATTCATCGTTGACTTTTGCCTCGACATAATGCACGTCAGGATTAAGCCACATGTTCGTGACGCCAAAAGCTGTCTCCGGCCGATATGTTGCGGCAGGAAGTATCTTTCCGTCGACTTCAAACTTTACAAGAGTCATCTCTTCGGGAACAACGCCTTCTCCCTGCACCCTGTCATGGTCGCCTGTCGCCATTTTATCCTTGGGGCACCATGCAACCGGATGCTCTCCTTTTACAACATAATTTTTTTCCTTGAGCTTGTTGAACTGCCACTCGATAAATTTAGAATAAGGCGGGTTTACTTCAGTGGTCCTGAAAGACCTTCTCCAGTCGATTGCTGCGCCAAGAGACTGTAGGTCTTTTTTTGCGGCTTTGGGAAAATAATCAATCCAGTAAAGAGGGTCCTCGAATTTCTTTATCTCGGATTCAGGAATATTCATGTCACGGAGAATTCTAACCTGTTTCTCTTCGCCTTCTTTTATTCGCCTTGCCGCAGCCATAATAGGCGTGCCTGTGCAGTGGAATGCGAACGGAAACAAAGCGTTGTAGCCCTGCATTCTTTTGTAGCGCGAGAAAATTTCTGCGCGAAGAAATGTATAAAGATGGCCGATATGAAGCTTGCCGTTCATGTAAGGATACGGGAAATTTGCAAAGAATTTGGGCTTTTTTGAATCCGCGTCTGATTCGAATATTTTTGCCTCGGTCCATTTTGATTGCCATTTTCGTTCGATATCGCGAAAATCAGCGCCATCGAACGAAAAGCTTCGGGTGGAACGAGATGATTCCTGCTCTATTGAGCGGAAATAAGCGACATCGTCGCGCGATTTTTGTTCGACGGCTTTATAACTAAAATTATCTTTTTTCTCTAATTTTTTTCCAGCCATAAAACCATCAAAGTATATAGTATTATTTAGAAGCAACATTTTTAAAACCATTAATATACGGAAGTTTTGCTGCAAACTTTTTTGTCTCTTCCAAATTACCGAGCATAAATTCGGCCATATTCCAAAACCCTCCTGTGAATGCCGATAAAGAGTGCTCGGGCATGTCAAATTTTATTTGCTTTCCTGAGAGTTCTATTACTTTCTTTGGAAGCGAAATGCCAATCTGTAACTTTGGATTTTCAAAAACTAATTTCATAAGAAATTCTATATCTTCAAACCCCGCCTGCACCGCCAGGATACCCAAAGCAGTGCAATTGGCCAGGAAAATCGGTGAGAACGATTCTCCTATTATAGCACGAACCCCGAATCTTTTGATTGCCTGCACGGCATGCTCCCTGGATGAGCCGCAGCCGAAATTCCTGTTCACTATTAAGATGCTTGCTTCCAGGAATTTCGGGTCATTAAACGGATGCTCTTTTGGCTTTCCGTCAGCATCAAACCTCTCGTCATAAAAAACATAACCCCCCATCCTCTCAAAAGTTATTTCCTTTAGATACCTGCCCGGGACTATCCTGTCAGTATCTATATTATCTCCTCTTAGCGGGATTCCTGTTCCATGGATATTTGTAATTTTCATAATGATCAACCTATGATTTCTCTCACATCAGTGATTTTCCCGTTAATTGCAGCGGCTGCAACCATTGCGGGGCTCATAAGAACGGTTCTTCCGTTAGGGCTTCCCTGCCTGCCGATAAAATTCCTGTTGGAGCTCGATGCACAAAGCTCGCTTCCGCTAAGCCGGTCAGGATTCATTGCAAGGCACATGGAGCAGCCGGGATTTCTCCACTCAAAGCCTGCATCCGTAAATATCTTGTGCAGCCCTTCTGCCTCTGCCTGTTTTTTTACTGCAACCGAACCCGCTGCAACAAGCGCCCGGACTTTTTTTGCAACATGTTTTCCCTTGACAATTCCTGCAGCATCCTTTAAATCGGAAATTCTTCCGTTGGTGCACGAGCCGATAAATGCGACATCAACAGGCACGCCTTCTATCGAAGTTCCCGGAACAAATCCCATGTGCTTGTATGCGAGTTCTGCAGTTTGCCTTGCATTTTCAGGCAGCTCTTCCAGGACAGGAAACTTTTCAGAAATGCCTATAGACTGTCCCGGGTTTATGCCCCAAGCAATCATTGGCTCAAGCTTTCCGGCATCTAAACTAAAAACATCATCATAATGCGCATCTGCATCCGAGCGTAAGGATTTCCAGTATTTTACCGCGCGCTCAAAATCTTTCCCTTTTGGCGCATATTCTTTTCCCTTCAGGTATTCGAAAGTTTTCTCATCAGGGTTAACATAGCCTACAAGAGCGCCTCCTTCTATGCTCATGTTGCAAAGAGTCATCCGTTCTTCTATTGACATATTGTCGATTGTATCGCCGGAGTACTCGTATGCATAGCCGATGCCCCCGTTTACTCCAAGCTTCCTTATTATTGCCAGTATTGCATCTTTTGCGTAAACCCCGGCAGGAAGTTTTCCATGCACTTCGATTTTCCTTACTTTTAGCCGGTTCATTGCAATGCACTGTGTTGCAAGCACATCTCCCACCTGCGTCGTTCCTATGCCGAATGCAAGGGCGCCTAATGCTCCGTGCGTGCTTGTGTGGCTGTCTCCACAGGCGATTGTCATTCCAGGCTGTGTAAGCCCTGTCTCGGGGCCGATTACATGAACAATGCCCTGATTTTTGCTGCCCCATGGAAACATCGTGATTTTTGATTCCTTTGCATTGCTCTCAAGCGCAGACAGCATTGTTTCTGCAGCTTCATCTGCCACAGGTCTTGAGTTATTGTCAGTCGGAATTATGTGGTCCATGGTTGCAAACGTCCTTTCAGGAAATGCGACCTTAAGATTATTCTCTTTCAGCATGGTGAAAGCCTGCGGGCTTGTAACCTCATGCACAAAATGCAGCCCTACAAAAAGCTGGGTCTGGCCGGTAGGCAGCTGCCTGACAGTATGTAAATCCCATACCTTTTCAAACAAAGTTTTCCCGGACATATTCATTCCTCCAGTATCTCTTTTACAACAATGCTTCCAAAGCCGCTTGTAGAAACTATTTTCTCTTTTGGCACAAAAGCATTGGCAAGCTCACCGGTCCTGTACCCTGCGGCAAAAACCCGGAAGAGCGCATCCCATATGCATTTTGCCTCATCATGCATTCCAAAAGATTTTTCAAGCATCAATGCAGCGCTTCCTATCATCGAATACGGATTTGCAACATTTTTTCCTGCCAGGGCAGGGGCTGAGCCATGAGACGGTTCATAATAGGATTTTTCAGGTCCGATGCATGCCGAGGGCATGAGCCCGAGCGAGCCGATAATCGCCCCTCCCTCATCGCTCAATATATCACCCATCATATTTTCAAGAAGCATTACGCTGAATTGGGCGGGGTTTAATACAAGATTATATGCGGCACTATCCACGAGCATGTGAGCGAGAGTTACATCAGGAAATTCCTCCGTGTGTATCTTCTCTACTATTGCGTTCCAAAAAACGCTGCATTTAAGTACATTGGACTTATGTATGTTATGAAGAACCGCATTTCTCTCTTTTGCTTCCCTGAATGCAACCCGTGCAATCGCCTCCACCTGTTGCCTAGTGTAGCGCATTTCATCCAAGGCATACGGCTCTCCGCCAGGCATCATACCTTCCTCTTTTTTCCCGAAATATATTCCTCCCATGAGCTCCCTGATCATCACGATGTCGATTCCGTCGGGTATTATTCTAGGCTTAAGCGGCGAAAAATCACTTAATCCGACAGGCAGCTTTACAGGACGGATATTTGCAAAAGTATGGTATCTTGCCCGAAGAGCAAGCACTCCGCCACGCTCGGGCCTCAAATCAGCATCAGGGATTTTATCATATTTTGGCCCGCCGACAGGGCCTTTTAATATAGCATCTGCACGGTCGCATATTTTTTTTGTTGCATCCGGAAAAGGATGCCCGGATTTATCATACGCCGCTCCTCCGAAATCCGCGCGCTCTATGACAAAAGTATGCCCGAACTTTTCGCCGACTGCCAGAAGAACATTTACTGCCTCCAGCATTATCTCAGGTCCTATGCCGTCTCCTGGCAGGATTGCAATCCTCTCTTTCATAGGCTCATACCCCGTTCCGGCTGCTTAATATCCTGTTGGCGCCTTTTGCAAAGGCATTTGCGCTAGCCATCAAAGTATCGTCATTGCATGATGCGATAGAAAACAGCTTTTTATTGTTGTCCATGAATTTTATCAGGACCTGCGCGGTTGCATTCGAGCCAGTGCCTACAGACCTTACCTCAAAATCCGCTATCTTCATATCAGGCACAACAGATACAAACGCATTTGCGATAGCATCTATAGGGCCGTTCCCGATGGATGTAATTATCTTCTCCTTGCCTTCCATGCTGAACTTTACAGTGGCAGTGGGTGTTATGTTGTTTCCTGTAAGGACTGTTATCTTATCTATCTTGATAGTTTCAGAACTGCCGTTTTCCTTGTGTGTTACATGGTTTGCCATGATTCGCAGGTCCTCCTCGTCAACAATTTTTCTTTTATCTGCATGCGCTTTCACAAGCTCGGTTATTTTTGTCAGATGCTCATCGGTCAATTCATAACACATTTTTTTGAGCGTCGCTCCTATGGCATGCTTGCCCGAATGTTTTCCTATCACAAGCACGCTTTCCCTGCCGATTTTTTCCGGGTTCATGATTTCGTATGCAAGAGGATGGCTAAGCACCCCATGCTGGTGTATTCCTGCTTCATGTGCAAATGCATTGTCCCCGACTATCGCCTTGTTTCTCTGGACAATCATCCCGGTGCTTGTACTGACGAGCCTGCTTATGGGATATATATGATTTGGCACTATGCCTGTGCAAACATCCAGATGTTTTTTCCTTGTCTCTATTGCCATTACCACCTCTTCCAGCGATGCATTGCCTGCCCGCTCTCCTATCCCGTTTATTGTGCATTCCACCTGGTCTGCACCGTTCTCGATTGCAGCAATGGAATTTGCCACGGCAAGGCCAAGATCGTTATGGCAATGAACGCTGATTGCGGCATTATTCACGTTCGGAACATTATCTTTTATTCCCTTGATAATGCGACCGAACTCGCTTGGTATGGAGTACCCGACAGTATCCGGGATATTCACTGTTGTGGCTCCCGCAGCTATCACCTTCTCGACTATCTCATAAAGGAATTCGGGCTTTGTCCTGCTTGCATCCTCAGGGCTGAACTCCACATCGCGGCAATAGTTTGCAGCGTACTTTGTAAACGCCACAGCATCCTCAATTACCTCACCGGGTGTTTTCTTGAGCTTGTATTGCATGTGTATCGGTGATGTCGCAAGAAAAATATGTATGCGGGGATTTTTCGCGTGCTGTATTGCTTTCCAGCAAGCGTCTATATCTTCTTTTGTGCACCTTGCAAGCCCTGCAATGACAGGCCCTTTGATTTCCTTTGCGACCTCGCTCACTGCCTGAAAATCCCCTGGCGAAGCTATAGGAAAGCCGGCCTCAATGACATCCACATTCAGGGCCTCCAGCTTCTTTGCAATCTTGAGCTTGTCCTCCATTGTCATCGTGCAGCCCGGGCTCTGCTCACCGTCTCTCAGCGTAGTATCGAATATCTTTATTTTTCTCATTTCAAGCGCCTCGCACATAATAAAGCCATTTATCATACTTTGCGCTTTTCCCATGCACAATTTCCCGGAAAATATCCCGCAGCTTTTTTGTCACAGGCCCGATTCTTCCGGAGCCTATTTTCCGGTTATCAATTTCCGACACGCATTCAAGCTCTGCGGCGGTTCCTGTCATAAATACCTCATCTGCAATGTAGAGCTCCTCGCGGGTTATGTCGCATTCGATGACAGTGTGGCCGAGCTCTTTTGCTATCGCTATTATGGAATCTCTTGTGATGCCCTCAAGTATGCCTTTTCTTGCCGGCGTGTAAATGGTGTTGTTTCGCACGATGAAAATATTGTCTCCTGTTCCTTCGCTTACCATGCCGCATGAATCAAGCATTATTGCCTCATGATATCCCTGCTTTCTTGCAAGCCCGCGTGCTAATAAAGAATTATAATACGTGCCTGTGATTTTAGCCTTTGTAAGCGAGGCGTTTACATGCGGCCGGCAAAATGAAGAGACTGCAGCTCTTATTCCCTGGTCCTCGTCCATATCCCCGAAAAAGCCATTCCAGACCCAGCACGCTATTGCAAGGTTTGTCTTGCATGCATACGGGTCAAATGCAATGCCGCTAAGGTAGATTAATGGACGGACATAGCACTCCTGCATATTGTTAACGTTTATCAATTCGGCAATTGCTTTTTCTATATCTTCCTGCGAATACGCGAGCTCCATACCCATTGCATGCCATGAATTGCGCAGCCGCTTCACATGGTCGCAAAGCCTGAAAACCGCAGGGCCCTTATCTGTCTTGTAGCATCGTATTCCCTCAAAGACCCCGAATCCGTAATGCAGCGTATTTGTAAGCAGGTCTATTTTTGCCTCGCTTTCGGGCACTAACTTTCCATTCATCCAAAACTTCATTTCTTTGGGTATGGGCATTTTTTCGTTCGCCATATCATCACCTAAATCTGTTTAACAGGGCATCGGCATAAAAACGTCGGTACGGAAGAATCTGAAATGCGCATAAACAATAAATTACAGAAATTCCGTAACAGAAGCCGATGCAAGCGCTTATAGCAATAGCGCTGATGCAGATAGGACTAGGGATAGGTCTAGAGAAGTTACTGATTGATTGTTAAGTCCTTCTTGCATATGCATATGTTTTGCAGAAATAAATATATAAAGACGTAGGTATATTTGCGGCAGGAAAAGCACATCAAGGCAACTTTTAAATCGCAAATCCAGATATTCAAAGCCAGGAACTGCTTCCAGTAAATTCTGCTCAGGGAGTTCCCCAACTATTAGACGAGCGTAGTTCATCAACTGTATTATTGTGGCGCAAAATTCTGAAGTATTCCGCAGCAAGCTCTCCTGTAAGAGTTAGCCACCTTCTCCCGCCCAAAGGATATGTTGCTTTTATTTCGTCAAGGCAGTTCATTTCTGCCTTAGATAGTTTGCCAACATCATCTATTATATCTTCATTGTTCGCAGAAGCACTTTCCTTCAAAAGATACCAGAAGAAAATCCACACTTTTTGGAAACTTAGATAAAACATTATCCAGAACATCTTGTTTTTCCCTGATATAATTTATTGCAAACCGGGCAATTTGCCTACGATAATTTGTCCTAAACTGCCTAAGCCCATCAGCACCCTCGGCTTCCATAGTACTATTCAAGTATAACAAAAATATAAAGGCTATCAAAAATTTCACTCGAAAAATACATAATATTTAAAAAGGTTACTGATGACATCTCCGATAGGATTTTCTTCAAAGTATTGTATACCTATGGAAACGTCAATTATCCTTGTTACATTCCAGAACGCAGATTCAGAAGAAAGTCACCTAAAAAGCGAGTTTTAAGGCACTTTAAATGAACAGGTCCTGTCAATCCTCTAATGTACCGCCATCACAACTTTCTGCTCGGCAACAACCCAGTACTCGACTTCTGCGCCTTCTTTTACAGTGCCTTTTATCTCGTCAAGGATTTTTGCGTAGAAAGTCTCGTATGTCTTTGTGTCCATTACCTGCGCAGAATCGCCTTCTATAGAAAGAATCTGTCCCTCGCGCTTGTCAACATTAGGCGAAAGAACCTTTGCGTCCCCGGGCTGGATGAATACGCGCTTTTTGCCGTCAAAAATGCCTTCTGAGTCAACTCTGGCTTTAGAGTGCCCGTGCTTCCCGGTTTTTGCTATCTGCAGGTTCGTAACTCTGCACGGTATGCCTTCAACCATTATGAAAACGCCTTTCTTGCAGTCTTTTGCCTCGATTTGCTGTCCTTCAATTGGTGCATCGCTCATAGAATCATTCCTTCCTTTTCTTAAATTAGAAGCTTTTTAATGCTTTGGGTATCTGTAAATGTATTTAAGCGCTTGCTTACATAAACTATTATGAGTAATTGGACAAACCACGATAAATTAGAGACTTCTCAAGAATTTATCAATTATTACAATATCCTAACAGGAAATCATCCGGGAACGCCGCAGACTTTTTCTCTAGATGAATCTTCTGCAAAAACAGGGCTTGGAAGAACTCTGGATTATGAAGAAAGAGATTACGAAAAAGATTTTGTTAAAAAGGTTATTCTTTTTAAGGAATCAACATACGAAGACCTCAAAAACAGAACTGGTGGCTGGCCAAATCTTCAAGCAACGGGTTCTATTACATCACTTAAACTCAAAACAAGAGGACTTCCTCTTCCAGATATTACAACAGAAATATTTGCAAAAGGTAAAAACGTGAACACCATTCGTGACGAAATGGATGCCGTATATATTATTCTTTATGGTCTAGAAGGGTTTCTTGATGATGTATCCTTCGAAAATACAACTCCTTCAGAAGTTTTGCGTGGATTTTTTGATTATCAATACGGCATTAACAAACGTTCAAGCAGATTAGTGCATGAAAACAGAATACATGTTTCTTCTGGCGCAAGGGTGCCTGTAGAAGTAATCTGGCAGGAAGGAAGCAAAGCAGATAAAAAGCGATATGGACGACCAACAAACTATCTTGAAATATTCGTAAAGACACAGGCTTATGAAAAAACATCGTCCGTATTACGAATTAACAACTTAAACCCTTTAAGTAAGATAGATGAAGTATTAGGCCGGCATTTGACGTGTTTGCAGCCGGTTTACGAAAGCATTTCTAAGTAACGCATGTCTGCCTCTTTCGGTCATTAAATCCATTTTTATATTTAACGTTCTACTTAATTAGAGATACTTATGAGTTTTACAGTCGGCCTAATCGGAAAGCCATCCGCGGGAAAATCCACGTTTTTCAAGGCAGCAACGCTTGCTGATGTTGCAATAGCTGCTTATCCATTTACTACAATCAAGCCGAATTTCGGAACAGGCTATGTAAGAGTCGCATGCGCGGACAAGGATTTCAATGTCCAATGCAACCCGCGGTTCGGCATGTGCAAGAACCACGTCAGGTTTGTTCCTGTCGAAATAATTGATGTCGCAGGCTTAGTTCCCGGAGCGCATGAAGGAAAGGGCTTAGGCAACCAGTTTTTGAGCGATTTGTCAAATGCTGATGTGCTAATACATGTAGTAGATGCGTCAGGCTCGACAAACGAAAAAGGCGAAAATGTGCCTGCAGGAACGCATAACCCTGCTATTGATGTGAAATTTCTCGAGGATGAAATCGATTTGTGGTACGCGTCAATTCTTGAGCGGCACTGGTACAAGATGTCGCGCGCATCGAATATGCAGAAAAAGAAAATCGAGGAGCAGATTTGCGAATTATTTTCAAGCTTTAAAGTGACCGACAAAACAGTTACAGAAGGAATTGTCTCATTAAAGCTTCCTGCTAACCCTGAAGCTTGGACTCCGGAACAGTTGAATGCCCTTGCAAGGCATATCAGGCGCGACACCAAAAAAATCATTGTTGCTGCAAACAAAATCGATATTCCCACTGCAGAGAAAAATTTTGAGGCGCTTAAAAAAGAATTTCCAGACATTTATTTTGTGCCATGTTCTGCAGAAATGGAACTCGCATTAAGAGAGGCAGCGCGAAAAGGAATAATAGAATACGTACCCGGGAATGCAGAATTCAAGATACTCCAGCCGGGGGCGCTAAACGAAAAGCAGAAGGCTGCACTTGAAATAATCTCGAAATTCCTCAAAAAATGGGGTTCCACAGGAGTGCAGCAGGTTCTTGATTCCGCGGTATTTGACTTTTTGAAATACATCGCGATATTTCCCGGTGGCGTGAACAAGCTTGAAGACAGCAAAGGCAATGTTTTGCCTGACTGCTTCCTTCTTCCGCCGGATGCAAACGCGCGCGACTTTGCATACGCGCTGCACACCGATTTCGGGAAACACTTTCTTTATGCGATTGACGTGCGGTCAAAAAGGCGCATTGCAGGAGATGCAAAACTGAAGCACCGCGATGTTGTCGAGATTGTCAGCGCGGCAAAATAATTAATTTACTATAAACTCCAGATAATTTTGATTGGACATAAATCAAGAAACTTTTATTCCTTCAAAGATAGCCGAGAATACACCTGCTTTACCATATATCGAATCGTATATAACGTTAGGCGCGGCTTCAGAATTCTTTTCAAGTAAATTCCTAAATGCTGGGAACCCAACAAAGTGTTCAATGTCGAATACTTCTGAAAATACATTAATTCCATTATTTGTAATTGCAATTGTTTCGAATCCACCGTCTGGAGACATATACTCTATTAAGTCATTATCCTTAAAATACTGGATAAGTTCACCAGCATCTATTTTTTCCTGCGGCATTACCCCGTGTTTATACTCGCTGAAATATTCCGAAAGTTCCCCTTCAGTCATATCCAATACCTTATCAGGGTCTACTGCCGAATATGTATTTAATGTATTTATTTTGCTTGATGAAGCTACACGGTATAGCGCTTTTAGAAAACAATATTTTCCATAGTCTAAAAGAACTTCGTAAATACATCTTATTGTTTCTTGTGAATAACCTGCTGCCTTATATTTCGTTTCAAAGGACGCGCAAATTTCATTAATATCTTTTTCAGATTGCGTGCCTCCGGTAATTCCATCATTTAGCATATACCATTATTTGAATCAAAAACTTAAATATTCAAAATATCGAATCATAAAGGCACCCAATAGCTTTATCATACTTCGCGCACATTCTATTAGCCTATGAACAACGAGAAGATTATAAGGGAGACAGAGGTTTTTGTAAAGGAAAATGTTCCTGAATCGCGGCCTGCGGATTCTTATATAAGGCATGTTTTCGGGACAAGGAATTACGCGCGGCACTTGGCAGAAATTTATCACGCGGATATTTTTGTGGTCGTGACCGCGGCTCTGCTGCATGATATTGCTTCAGATGTCGTGGATATGCATGCATAAGAAAGCGCAAAAATGCCAAAGGAATTTCTTTCTGATTTTAACTTGCCCGGAAAAACAATGAACAAAATCATTCACTGCATAAGGAATCATTCTTTAGGCTCTCATGCAGAGGCGCTTGAGGAGCAGATAATCCAGGATGCTGACGGCATTATCTTTGTCGAGGACACTTACAAAACGTTCTTTGAGGAGCGAAAGCAGAAATTCCCGCTGGATGAGGCAAGAAAGCACAGCATTGAAAAATGCAGGGCAATGATGGGAAAAATCAAGACCGAGGAAGGAAAAAAGATTGCAGCAAAGTTTCTTGAAAATGCAGTGAAGGAACTGGAGACTGCTTCGTAAAATTATATAAACTGACTCACCTTATATAGAAGGTATGTGGTACCTGAAATGCAAGTACAAGCATAGCGACTGCATATATGCGCCGATGCTTGAGAAGCTGAATTTATCAGGATTCTTCCACAATATCGGCTATTATTTCAAAGGCAATTATGTATACACTTCTGCAATCCTGCAATTGTCCGGCGATGAGAAAAGTATCAAAAAATACATCCAGTATATAAAAACGCATGCAAAGGTCGCCAAAATGGAAGTTTATGGAAACGTAATTTTTGTTTTGGCGCGCCATAAAAAAGAGCTTGAGCTTTATAGCGCGGCGTACAATCCTGCATTGATTCATCCCGCGCCGGCATACTTGAGCAAGGATGGCTTTGAAATCGTGGAAGTTGCGTCATGGGATAGAAAAATTCTGGCTGACTTGATAAGGTCATTGAAAAAGAACAAGACAACTACATATCTCGAAGTGCTCAAATTCGTAAGCAAAAAGATGGATGATATTTATGTTTCAAAGCTTCTGCCGGACTTGCCGCAAAAGCAGGACGAGGCAGTAAGGCTTGCTTTCAGGAACGGATACTATCTTTTCCCGCGCAAAACCAATCTTGACAAGCTTGCAAAAATGGCAAATGTCTCCAAACCCACATTCCGCGAGAATCTAAGAAAGGCAGAAGCAAAGCTGATGCCGAAATTGATTTCTGAGTAATGGTTTTGCACAGATTCCTGGAAAATACATACCTCATATAGAAGGGTAAAAATGGATATACTAGTTCTGACAATATAGTGAGTACTGCTGCATAACAGCAGACGTTATCGCGTTGAGGTAAATGGAATGTCAATATTCGAAGAATACGAAGCAAAAAGAAACAGCTTAACTGACGAAGAAAAACTGGAAGCGGATAAATACCGGCTTGGAGATTTTATACCGGTGATAGGAGAACTAAAAAGAATGGAACGTGGCGCAAATATAGACCCCTGGAAATCTGGAAATGCGCGCCTGTACCACGATTACCAAACCATGACAGTTACCCTGCCCGTAGTAATGACGGCCGTTAAGATAATTGACTATCTGATGTGATTGAAATGATTGAAATGAATGACCATGAATTATCGAACTATTTGAAAAATCAGGGAGTGACTTTCGAAGAAAGAGTCGAAGTATTCGAACGCCTTTTTCCTTTCGATGAAGTGAAAATAAGAAAAAGCATACGCGAGTCAGAAGAGCAATATGAAAAAGATCCAGCAATCGAAAAGAGATTTCGTGAAGATTATACGCCAAGTGATTTCATCCCAGGAATCGGTATGTATCTTCATAATAAACGGAATGACAAAAAAGACTTTGAAAACTATATTTTCTTCAAAAAGGCAAATGAAGGCGCAGTAAGTCGATTAAAAAGAGCAGGTTTTTCAACATACCAATATCTTTCAACAGCGACACCGATAATGTTTGTGTTAAATGAACTGATTAAATAGGTGCTGTTTCTATGAATTCTGCGCTCGGAGGCTCTGTCAGAATTCCGAAGAAAATAAAACGGAAGAAACAGCAAATAATCCTTTCGCTGATTAACGAGTATTTCAGCAAAATGAAAGAAATATCTCGATTAGTCGATCCTATAATAGTTTCGTCTTTTGATGACTCTCAAGGAAAAATTACAAACACTGATGATTTGCGCCAAAAGCTATATGAATCCGCAATGAAACGGATCGGAAAACCAAAAATGAGGTCGCACATAGCGATGATGGGCTATGAAATTTGTGAAGGAAAAAATCCGAATGCGTTTTTACCAATTGCTGCTGCAATGGATTTGTTAGAGTTTTCGTATTATTGCAGCGATAAAATCTTCGATACAGACATTTACAAAAACCGCGTTGCTGTTGAAGACAAAATAATTGTTTCGCACATACTTACAAGCTCAGCATATCAATTGATTGCCGATTCAGTAGAATTTTTAGACATAAATACTAAACAATATTCTGAAGTCATGAGAACGGTATCAAGATTTATCAGAGATATTTATGAAGGATTCTTTATTGAAAATCACAATACTGAACCGTCAATGGAACTTTATGAAAGAAGAACTTATGCATACAACTACTGGGAACACATCCTCAAAATAGCTGCAATTGCTGCGGGCGCGAATGATGAAAAAAGAGATGCTCTGGCAAATTTTGGAAGATATGTCGGCATGGCATATATGATGACTAATGATGCTGCCGACATTGTAAAAGATTTTGAGGATATTAAAAACCAAAGATACACGCTTCCAAACATTCTCTTTCTTGAGAAAGCAAATGTTGAAGAAAAGAATCTGTTCGCGAGTGTTTTTGGCAATGAAATTGAAGACAGAAACACACTCGAAAAAATAGGAAAGATTATGATAAATAATGGAATCATAAATGAATGCCAGGCATATGCATCAGAGCTTGTTGAAAAAGCACTTCCGTATTTGAGTGTGTTTAATGATACTCAAGAAAAACGCATGCTTGCGGTTTCAACAAGAGCGGTTTATAACAATCAATGGTACCGAAAGATGAATGAATTGTATGGATTTCAAAGAACTGTTACGCCTTGCGATTTGGAACTTGCGGGGATAAATCTATTTGAAGTATGAGCAATCAAAATCAGATTTACTTAATCTCCACCCATTCTCCATTGGACATTATCTTTACAGTATCGCCCAATTTCCAGCCCTCCTCCATTGCAAGGGATGCGAAGGAGGCAAGCCTCTCTGTCTCCCCGTGGTTCGGGATAACATATTGCGGCTGCAGCATTCTTAGCATATCGCGATGGTCCTCGCGCCTTGCATGGCCTGAGACATGGACGTGCTCCATAATCCTTACACCGTGCTCGTAGAGATTTCGCTTCAGAATATAGCGGTTTGCCTGGTTTATCGGATTGGGAATTGCCTCCGAGGAAAATATCACCTGGTCTTCCTTGCGAAGCGTAAAAGCAAACTCTTTTCTTGCAAGCCTTGCAAGGGCAGAATTCGGCTCTCCCTGGTTTCCTGTTGCGATAAGAAGGAAATCCTCTGGCCGCTGCTTTACCTGCTCAAGGGCCTTGGCAATTGTTTTTTTTCTGCCAAAAATCTTGATGCCTTTTGTGTCGATGAGCCCTACCTCCCTCGCTGCATTCATGTAAGAGTCAAGGGAGCGGCCAAGCATTATTACCTCCCTGCGCCCGTTATTTGCCTCTATGATATTTCGGATTCTTGTGATATGGGACGCAAAGCTGGTTATGACAACCGCAGTATTGTCTTCATAAGCGCGGTCTATTGCGTCGTCGACCATTATTTTTGCTACATATTCCGGGGGGGTTCGTGCTTCCTCGTTAACTCTTAAGCATTCGCTTATATGGAGCTTTACGCCTTCTGAGCCGAGCTGCTTTATGCGCTTGTAATCCGGCTTTGGCCCGAAAGTGGGGTTGTTGTCCAGCTTGTAGTCGCATGCATATGTTATTATGCCCTCTTTTGTATGCAGGGCGACCATGGATGTCTGCGGGATGCTGTGTGTAATATGGACCATTTCAACCGTGAAATTCTTTGAGATTACTGCTGTCTCCCCATGATTTATCGGATAAAAGTTTTTCTGCAGGGCTGACTTGCCGTCGTCGGCAAGAAGCTCCTTTAGTACTGCAAGCGTAAATGGCGTGCCGACAATGGGGCAGCCGTATCTTTCAGCCATGCGCGGGACTGCTGCGCAATGGTCCAGATGGCCGTGGGAGAGTATGATTGCCTTGACATTTTTTCCTTTCAATATAGAATCGTTTGGCAGCGCCCCGATATCTATCAGTTCCTTTGTCGTGACCTTGCGCTCTTCCTCGGTAAGTGTCACGATTTTGTCAAGATGTATGCCTATATCGAGAATCACCACTTCATCGCCCACCTCCACGGCAGACATGTTTTTGCCGACCTCATTATAGCCGCCTATTGAGTAAAATTTCATTTTAATTCACCATAATATTAGAACAAGAATCATGAAAATCCTTATGCACATGGCTCTGATTTTCAAGCTTTCTTGTTGCATCGTGTGTGTTGTATTGCAGCAAGAAACCCCTTCTTTCCTGCATACTTTAAGTTTTGCAAGAAAGTTTATATATTGCTATTTACGCGAAGACTTTGATTAAGTAGCTAACGAATGCTTTTAAGTTCTAAATCACAACTTTTAGTATGTTTAAAGGATTTATCTTATCGGAGTCGTTGAACAATCCAACAATACTCAACGATTTTAGAAAAATATATGTAAAAGTTGAAGACCATCCGGAATCGAAAAACGCTCGCTTCTGGCACTTATTTAAAATTGAAATTGATGAGAAAGATATTGAAAAAGTAGCCCAGAAAACCTCTAAAGAACTGAAATACGGATGGTATGCTCATTTTTGGAACGGTAAATTCGTTTATATCTCTTTTGTGAATAACGTGTTCAAAATTCCTCAAGAGAAAAAATGGTCATCAAAAGAATTTCAAAAAGTCAAAGAATATGGCGCCAAAAACGGAGTAGAAGAAGGATACCTTGATTTCTGGATTGAAGAGTAGCTGTCTTGACTAGGTATGTTATAAATGGGACTCCTTCCATACATTATTTTGTACTCCTTATTCTTTAAGCCTGTTTTTCATAAAGTCCTCTATTCGGTCATATGCTTCATTTAGAACATCAGGCTTTGGCAGAAATGCAATACGAAAATGCGGTCCTACATTACCCCCAAAGCCACTTCCATGCACTGTGAGAACGCCTTTTTCCTTAAGCAAATCAAGCACAAATTCTTTGTCACTTTTCCAGATGCTATTTGCTCCGACACCTTGCTCAATTTTAGGAAAGATATAAAATGCGCCATCCGGTTTCGTTGCCGAAAGTCCATCTATTTCATTTAAGCGCTTGTAACTAAGATTAGCGCGTTTTTTCAGTTTTTGATTTACTTCAGGCACGTGCTCATGTTCACCCATAAGGGCCGATATGCAGGCATATTGTGCTGGCGTGTTAGCGCAAAGGCGCGAACGCGCTAATTTCAGCATCTCTTCCTTAAGCAGGTTAAGTTTTTCATCCGGATTAACGAATGCTGCGTATCCCAATCTCCAGCCCGGAACCAAATAGCCTTTTGAAAAGCCATTAAACAATACTACCGGTATATCATCTGCCAAAGAGCCCATCGAATAAAAACGCGCGTTATCACCATAAGTCATATGGTCGTAAACCTCGTCAGAAACAAGAATCAGATTATGCTGCCCGGCAAGATTCAGGATTTCTTTTTGTGTCTTTTTACCGAGCACTGCTCCGGTTGGATTATTCGGATTTATGGAAAGTAGGTATTTTATTTTCGGGTTATTTTTTATTTTCTTTTCAATATCCTCAATATCCGGCTGCCAACCCCTGCTTTCATCTTTCAGATAGTAAATGGCTTCTCCGCCATAAAATTCAGTAAGCGTTGTGTACAACGGATAGCCTGGACCATCAACCAATGCTTTGCTGTTTCTGTCGATAATCGCTGCTGAAAGAAACTGTGCCGCTTCGGAGACTCCATTAGTAATCAGTATGTCGCAAGAATCCAAACCTTTGACGTTATTCCACCTTTTCTCCTTATGTACGATTGCTTCGCGCAACTCAATGACACCCTGCGAATCGGCATAAAAACTCTTATTTTCCCTTAGCGCTTTAGCATGCGCTTTGAGCATTACCTTCGGCGGCTTAAAGTCAAACATTATGGGGTCTCCGATGTTCAATTTTAAATCAACTTTTCTGCCAGTACATTCTATTTTCTTTGCTTCCTCAACCAAGTCGCGTATGGCGTAATTAATCTTATTCATTCTTTCTGTGAATAACACGGACAGCCCGCTATCCGGCATTTCATCTACAGTTCCCATACATTCATTTTTTTCCATTCTATCACCTAACCAGTTAAAAAGCATCGGTAGAATAACCTCTTACGGAAAATTAACAAATACCGTAACAGAAGCCGATGCAAGCGCTTAGCGCGCCTGTGCATATGCAGCGAAGGCTAACACTGATGCTATAGAAAATTCGTTTATGTGTTGCTGCCTTTGCATACATTTCTTTGGCAGAAAAGGTTTATATATCTCAAATTTACCAATATTCGAACGCTTATTAAAATTCCGAACCAATCATAGGATATGCCAGTCCCGATTGCATCGCAGAAAGCGCAGGAAAAGGAAATAAAGCGCGCCTTCAAACTGAAAGCACAGGCCGAGCCTGAAAAATACTATCCCGTAAGCGTCCTTGCAGCCGAAGGCTTCCAGCGAAAGAAATGCGCGAAATGCGGCACATTTTTCTGGTCCACAGATTCTGAAAGAAAGGTGTGCGGGGAGCCTGATTGCAGCGGCGGCTATACTTTTATCGGGAATACTCCTGCAAAAGCAAAAATGGACTACATCGAGACATGGAAAAAATTCTCTTCTGTGTTCAAAAAATTCGGGTACACGCCAATCAAGCGATACCCGGTTGCAGCAAGATGGCGCGACGACACTGATTTTGTGCAGGCTTCAATCTATGATTTCCAGCCTTATGTCGTATCAGGGGAAGTGGACCCTCCTGCAAACCCGCTTGTTGTGCCGCAGTTCTGCCTGCGATTTAACGATATAGACAATGTCGGAGTCACAGGAAGGCATTATTCCGGCTTTGTCATGATAGGCCAGCAGGCGTTCATGAAACCGAAGGATTATTCTCGTCAGGATTACCTGCGCCATATTTATACATGGCTGACAGAAGGCGTCAGAATCCCGAAAGAGCACCTGCAGTTCCATGAGGATGCATGGGCAGGCGGGGGAAATATGGGCCCGTCAATCGAATTTTTCTCAGGGGGGCTTGAGCTCGGCAACCAGGTTTACATGCAGTATGATGTAAAATCGGGCGCTGTGAAAGAGCTGAACATCAAAGTGCTTGACATGGGAACTGGACAGGAAAGATATTCATGGTTCACAAACGGCGCGAGCACAAGCTATGAAACTGTTTTCCCGACGGTTTCTGAAAAGCTTTACAAGATGACCGGCATAAAACCGGATAAAGAAATATTCAAAAAATTCCTTCCGATGTCAGGGCTCCTGAATATTGACGAAGTCGCGGACATCGAAAAGACATGGAATGAAATCGCGAAAAAAATAGGTATCGATTCAAAGCAGCTGAAAGAGCACATCATGCCTCTTGCAGGAATATATTCGATAGGCGACCATACAAGGTCATTGCTTGTCGCGCTTTCTGACGGCGTTCTTCCTTCAAATGTCGGCGGAGGATACAATCTGCGCGTGCTTCTCAGAAGATCACTTGACATCTCGGCCAATTACGGCTGGAATATAGACCTGAATGATGTCTGCGAGTGGCATGCGAAATACCTGAAGCCGCAGTATCCCGAGCTTATCGAAAATCTTGAAGAAGTCAAAAAAATCATTGAGGTGGAAAAAAGAAAATATAAAGAGACTTCGGCGAAATCGCGCAAAATTGTTTCCGGTCTGTCTGAAAAAGACGCAACAGAAGACAGACTGATATCGCTTTACGACTCCAACGGCATAAGCCCTGAAATGCTGAAATCTTCGGGGCTTAAAATAAAAATTCCTGACGACTTCTATAAAAAGGTTGCAGAAAGGCATGAGAAAGTTGCGGCAAAGGCAGAAACAAAAAAAGCAATAACCCTCGATTTGGCAGGAGTCCCTGAAACCGAAATTCTATATTTTGACAATTACCTGCTTACAAAATTCGAGGCAAAAGTACTCAAAGTTATTGAAGGAAAATACGTTATCCTTGATAAGACTGCGTTTTATCCGACATCAGGGGGGCAAATGCATGACAACGGCAAAATAAACGGTTCGGAAATTATCGATGTTTTCAAGCAGGGAAATGTCATAATCCATCAAATCAAGCCGTTTGGAGCATCAATCCGGGAAGGAGATAAAGTGAAATGCGAAATAGACCTTGCGCGAAGAGTACAACTCACCCAGCATCACAGCGCAGCACACATAATAAACGGGGCTGCAAGAAAAATCCTTGGTAACCATATCTGGCAGGCAGGGGCGGAAAAGACGCTTGAAAAAGGAAGGCTTGACATAACTCATTATGATTCTTTATCATCCGAAGAAATAAAGAAAATTGAGTCATTGGCAAATAAAATAGTAAAAGATGCCCTGCCTGTGGAGAGCATGATTCTTCCAAGGGCAGATGCCGAAAAAGCTTTCGGATTCCGTCTGTATCAGGGGGGCGCTGTCCCGGGAAAGAAGCTGCGAGTAATCAAAATTAACAATATTGATGTCGAAGCATGCGGAGGAACACATTTGAAAAATACAAAAGAGTCAGGCGAAATAAAAATCATTGGCGCAAGCAAAATACAGGACGGCGTGGTGCGCATCGAATTCGCTGCAGGAGCTGCTGCAAAGAAATTCGAGGAAAGCGCCAGAAAAGAAATCCGCGAGCTTGGGGAGTTCTTTGCCGAAATGGCGCCAACGCTCAAACTCAAAATAAGCGAGAATGACATCGAACGAATCGCGCAGATATTTTCGGTCCCGAAAGAAAAAGTTCGCCAGACCCTCGTGAAGTTCCGCGATGAATATACTTCCCAGAAATCAAAGATAAAAGAGCTCCAGGAAGCGCTTTCAGCCGAAAATATCAAACAGGAGGCTGTAAGAAAATACAAAGATACAAAGGACTTTATAAAAAGCCTCAAGACAGTTAATGCCGAAGAGTTTTCGCGCGAATTGTTCGCAAGGTGGAAAGAGGAAAGAAAAGACATAGAAATTCTTACGCAGAAAATCGCAGAGCTTAAGGCAAAAGCGATAAAATCAGGGGACGTTAAGCTTGTTGATTTTGATGCCGGAACAATGCGCAATATTGCAGCAAAGCTTGATAAAGTGCTGCTCATAAACCGCGAAGGCATTTTTGTCTTCAGGGGAAGCGATGAAGAGTTTGCAAAGCTCATGGCCTTGGGTGCAAAAGGCGGCGGGGCCCAAATAAAGCAGGGAAGAATTGATGTCAGGCAGTTTGAAAAGCTAAAGGGGATTTTTAATGGAAAATGACAATTACGAAGTAATTGTTGCCGGGGCCGGAATCTCAGGATTGCTTTCGGCACTTGCTTTATCAAAAGAAGGAAAAAAAGTCCTTGTTCTCGAAAAATCAGGCGTTGTCGGCGGAAACTGCAGGACATATGAAGTGGAAGATACTGGCTTTTTCGTGGACACCGGCGTACATGCAATAACGGGTTTGAACGGCGGGCCGCTTGTAAAACTGATGGATAAATATTTCTCTCTTATCCCGAAATTTGTGCCGCACGGAGAATATTACGTCCGCGAAAAAGAAGGATTAAGAAAATTCCCGAACACAATCCAGAATATTGCCGGATTCAATGCAATACCAAGAAAAGACAGGCTGATACTGACAAAGCTCCTTATAGAAGCTATCGCGGACCATGCGATATTCAAAAGCGCGGATATAACTGTTTATGACTATGTCTCCAGGCATAATCTATCGCCAAAGAGCATGAGGCTTCTTGATGCGCTGTCTTATTTTTTAAGCGGGGTGTCGATGAAAGACACGCCGGTCTGGAGGATATTGAGCGGCGGAGGAATCACGGATGATAATGAACACAGGCCGCACAAAAAAATGGCTGATATACTGCGGCTTGCATTGAATCACAGCTACAGCGAGCAGGGATACCCGCGCGGCGGAATAGGAACTATAACAAAATGCATCATTGAATCCCTTCCAAAAAATACCGAAATAAAAACAGGTGAGGATGTAGTTGAGATTAGCCAGGGAAAAAATGCCCTGGAAGTTGCAACAAAAAACAACACTTACAAAGCAGACAAAGTCATTTACTCCGGCGAGGCAAAAAAGCTCCCCGAGCTTGCCAGTATGCCAAAAGAATGGGCTGCCTCTGCAAGAAAGCTTAAGCAGTCAAAGGCCATGACCATCTGGCTGGGCCTCAAAAAACCTATTAGCGCCTTTAACTATCGCGGTTCGGAAGTATGGTTTAACGAAGGGGTGTCTTATTGGGGGATGCCGACATCAGGTTATGACGTTCATCTCGCGCCTAAAGGAAAGCAACTCATCGGATTTACCACTTTTATGGGCGCAGACGAGAATCCCTCCAAATATGAGAAAAATCTTCTTGATACAATTTACTCTATTGCGCCTGAAATCGAGAAGAATGTGGAAATGAAGCACACGCAAATAATCAGCCCTCCCGAA
>CABMCT010000038.1 GCA_902384675.1 uncultured archaeon
ACTGGAGGGAGCAGCGCATCAAGTGTAGGATTCCCTTCTGGGATTTCAGGAACAAACGGAAGCTGGAGCGGGGGTGGAAGTTGGGGCAGCCCAGGCGGGGGATGGGGGTTCGGAGGTAATATAGGGTGGACAGGAAATCCGTTCAATTATTCACAATACATATACGATTACTGGAACAATTCAATTTATTATGCATGTGGATGTGATGCATCAAACGAAGGATATGGGACTCCAGCACGGCTTACTGTACAGCAATATAACACAAATTGTGACTCGGAAATTGCAGTAATACCATCGGATGGCAACACGTTTGATAGCTTTAATGTCACACAGTATCCAATCCCATCTGTGCAGACAACAACAAGAGACGAGTTGTTCAGGTATATTCCATTCGGAATTATAAAAGCACCAGTTTATGACCTTTCAGTTCTAAATTTTTACGGTCAGCTTGCAACGGCTCAGGCGATATATGCCCCACGTCCGAATATAAGTTTCAGCCAGCCGAGCTATAATCTTACTGACAATATCCAGTTCATGGCAACAATATCGTCATGGAATGAATCGGAATCGACAACAATGGAAATCGATGGTGGGCAGGTATTGTTATATTCCCCACCAAATCCGTTCACGGGGCAGGAACCGCAGCTTATAGGAGTTTATGACCTTCCAGCAATAACCAGGGACGGTGGAAGCTGGATTTATAATTACCAGACAGACTTGTATCAGGATTTAATCGGTACATATACTGTCGTAATCTGGGTTCCAAGCCTCGGAGGGAACATCTTCCAGGGTACAACCCAAGTAAACTATGGTGACATCGACCCGTCACTCTATACACAAATAAAAATCCAGTATGCGGTGATTACAGGCACGGTGAATTATATTGATGTAGATAACACAGTTCACCCGTTGCCAGGAGCTTTAGTATTTATAAATGGAACCATAAATGCCACCACTGATGCATCAGGGCATTACAACATAGTGTTCCAAAACGGCACACATACTCTGACAGCCCAGAAATCGGCGGCATTTGACATTTCATCAGCAACAATAGACAACACAACGGCGACAGCAGATTTCACGCTTGAATATTCCCATCCCAGCATAGCCACGCCGTACCTTTCAGCAAGGAACACGCTCTCAGGCACATTCAGCCACAACTACTTGCCGATAAACCTCTGGGAAGAGCCGAATTACGTATGGGGTGAGTATTATTACAAAGTATCTGGCAATTATAGCCAGACTCCATACTACAAATCTTGTTTATATTACGGGAGTGGCATCTTCGAATGCGATAATATAAATGGGCAGGTCTTCGAATTCCGCTTCCGCTATAGCGATATTTACAACACCGACCTGAGCACATGGCATCCATCCCTGACAGGCAGCAGGAACTTCACGAGTGATTTCCTGTATGTCGGAACGGCACCAAGACCGACAGGAAATAAGCCCATCAGCAGCCTCGGAAGCACGGCAGCAAAAGAATACGCAACGTCAATCAATTTCTGGAATGCAGTCTGGATAACATTCATATTGATTGTCATGGTCATTGTGGGGGGTTTCTTAGCACGAGACCAATGAACAAACAGTTAATTATTTCATGGAGTAAAGCGTATTCATTTTGGTGTTATGATGGCAGGTAACGGACACAAAGCAGGCATAAACTTAATTTTAATCAAAATTCTCTTCGGGTTCGCTCTATTATCAGTCTACATAAGCGGGGCGAATGCAGGGCAAGTTTTAAACAATGGTGGATTTGAAACAGGTGATACAATAGGATGGAATTTAGGATTTCATACAGGATATATCCAAAATCAAATCGTTGAAGAGGGGATATATGCGTTTGAAATTAATGCAAGTACCTATCCTAATGCTGGGAACATCTGGCAATATTTTACAGTGCCAAATAATCCAAACGATACAATTATATTTACAGGGTGGTATTATGCGAATACCAATGTTGGGAGGGCAGATATATATTTAATGTATCAAGGCAACTCCACGACAATTGCTGACCTTTATAATACGAATTATGACAACACAAAAACATGGACACAACTAACGTATAATCTTACAAATTTCAAAGGGCAAGCTTTAACAGTCGAATTAGATTATTATCCGTCTAATTTGGATACTGCCTCAGATTATATTGTGATTGATAACTTTTCTGTATCTGATAATCCACCATATATTCCATCATCATTTGACCCCTCTGGCTACGTCTACTATAAGGATGTAGACAACAACACGAATCCCCTCTCAGGAGCACTCGTTTACATCAACGACACCTCGAACGCCACAACAGGTGGAGACGGTTCATACACTATCACAGGAGTCCCGAACGGTGTTTACACCATCACAGCCCAGAAGAGCGCAGCATTCAGCACAGAATCAACCACAATAAGCAATGCAACCCCGACAGCAGACTTCACATTAGAATATTCCCATCCCAGCATAGCCACGCCGTACCTTTCGGCAAGGAACACCCTCTCAGGCACATTCAGCCACAACTACCTGCCGATAAACCTCTGCGAAGAGCCGAATTTTGTCTGGGGCGAATATTACTATTACAATTCCAGTTCAGGCAACTATAGCCAGACCCCGTACTACAAATCCTGCCAGTATTACTCAGGCAGCACATTCGAATGCGACAATATAAACGGGCAGGTCTTCGCATTCCGCTTCCGCTATAGCGACATCTACAATACAGACCTCTCAACATGGCATCCATCGCTGACAGGCAGCAGGAACTTCACGAGTGATTTCTTGTATGTCGGAACGGCACCAGCAAAGAATACACTGAGGACGGTCAGCAATCTAAAAGGTGCGGCGAGAGAGCGTGCAATATCTTTTGATTTCTGGGACGGTGTAGTGATTGTAACCATATTGATAATTGCAACAGTTCTTGGAGGAATCAATGATAGAAGTTAGGGTGGAATAAATGGTAGAAGTAGATTGGAAGAAATTAATAATAGAAATAGTGTTGATAGCAGGAATTTTGCTGGTAGCAGCCAGTTATTTCAGCGGCAGCCCATCCCAACCAGTACAGCCAGCAGGAGTGAATCCCTCGGTGCATGGCACCCCAATAGTTCATATAAACCAGCCAAATCAGCCAGGAGCCACACCAGTACCGCCTCCAAGTATAGCGAAAGTGCAGCCAACTCCACAATATATCTCACAGCCAACGGCGCAGGCGACAAGCACGCCTCCGATACCTGCCAATATGCCCTTCATAATCAGTAAAATTAAAAAAGACAAAAATATTACAGAAACAATAAATAGTAGCACAGGATTAGTAACAATAAAGGTGGTGGAATGAAACTCCAACACATTTTCATTGCCCTTATCTTTCTAACAATATTTACAGGCAATGCATCGGCGGGAATATTGCTTGCCAGCCAGCCAAATTACGACAGACAGGCGAGGATATGGTTTACATCATCCCCGACAGATTGTTGGAACACTGGAGTGGGTGGATGTGATTACATACATAGAGCAGACAACCCAAACACACATACCTATTCAGGTTCATTCGGCTGGACGACAATGGGTGAAGTAATTCCAGTCAC
>CABMCT010000039.1 GCA_902384675.1 uncultured archaeon
TAGCAGCAGGAGATACATACGTCCCGCAGAGTGTTCACAACGGGACTCTTGCTTCAACACCCGTATCAGTGCCGGCAGGAAGCAGCGCAACCCTTACATTTAACGGAGCAGGTACAGGCACAACAGGGAGCTGTTTCACGGCTGATGTGAATATGAGTTACTCTGTGACTAACGGCGTAAGTCACCCGATAAGAGGCACAATCAGAGGCAAGTACTAAACAAAATAGGCTTTTCAACAACCGGCGGGAACTAAATCCCGCCGGAATTTGTTTCTTTTTCTGATTTTTAATCAGTTACGTTTTTATAGCTCTCTGGATAATTCCATACTTACCGGTGAAATCATGCTTTTGGAGAATATTAAATCAGTTCTTTCCAGGAAGAATTACTCTTGGCAATTTTTTGCAGTAAGCGCCGTTACTTTCGTCATCCTGTCTTTTCTTACCCTGGCGACAACAACCGGTTACAGCATAGAGATTTTTGTCATGATGAACGGGCTGCTGTACACTGTTCTTGCATTTATCATGAATCTGGCAATATCCCTGCTGTTCGGAGTTTATATCGGCATGGCCGCATACAGATTCAAATCCCTGAAAGCATCCGGCAAAGACAATACCGCAGGAGTGGCGGGCATTTTAGCCGGAGTCCTTAGTTCGGGCTGCCCTATGTGCGGCTCTGCGATTTTTGGGCTCGTCGGCGCTCCTCTTGCATTAATGGCGTTGCCGTTCCAGGGGCTTGAAATAAAGGCGCTGAGTATAGTATTTCTTGGTGCATCCGTTTATCTTTTGTCGAAAAATCCGACGTGCTCTAACACCCGTGTTCAGGGAAATATAAAGCAATAGGCCTAATAGAAGATATGGTTAAAAAAGTAATAAGTTCATCAAAAACGGCAAAAACCCATAAACGCCTGACCCGCTTTTGTCCCTCATGCGGCACGGAAACAGACGAGCTCTTCGAAGGGCTATGCAGGAAATGCTTTCTTTCAAATGTTGAGTTACTCCAGGCAGCAAAGCGAGTCCAGTTCGGGCTATGCTATGATTGCGGAAGAATCCGATTCAACAAATTCTGGCAGTCCTACGATAGCAAAAATGCACTTGTCCGTGATGTGGTTCTAAGGCATGCCCGGCCGCTCAGGGGTGCAAAACTAAGCATTAACTACAGCGATTTTACGATAAAAGGGAAAACAGAAGTGCCTGTCGAGGTGACTGCAACCATAGAATCTAACTCAAGAACCCTTTCAAAATCAAAGGACATGCTTCTTGTAATAACTCCCGAAATCTGTCCTGACTGCTCGAGGTTACGCGGTGGGTATTACGAGGCGATAATTCAGCTTCGCGGAGAGGGACAGGAGCGCTTGCAGGCAGCCGTTGAGAATGAGATGAAAAAGTATACTAAAATAGAGCCGAACGCGTTTATCTCAAAGGTCGAGCGGCTCAAGGAAGGCGTTGATATCTACGTAGGTTCAAGAACAGCAGCGATTAAAATTTCGTCCGAACTGAGGAAGCTTTATAATGTTGAATGCACAATTACCCACAAGATACACGGGATGCGCCAGGGAAAAGAAGTGAGGCGCACGACAGTGCTACTTCGTGGCTCGTTTGCGCACTCATAAAAAGGTTTGCGCGCAAACTTCCACTCATTTGAGAGGAATTTGAGTGAGTGATTTTTATGGTTGATGAAAAAATCGACGATCCAGAGCAGTTCGAATCCGGGGAAGGAGAGTCCGGAATGCCTATGCGCGTTCGGACCCCGCGACAGGGTCAGCTTCTCGGTGTTGTCGAATCTCGTCTCGGCTTTGGGAAAATGAATGTTGTATGTTCTGACAGGAAAGTCCGCATCTGCCGCGTTCCGGGAAAATACAGGCAGCATCTCTGGGTAAAGGAAGGGGAAGTTGTACTTGTTGAGCCATGGCAGTTTGAAGGCGACAGAAAAGGCGATATCGTCTACAAGTACAAGAAAGCGCAGGTCGCATGGCTGCACGAGCACGGGTATCTGAAGGATTTGGGAGTTTGAAGATTTATAAGCCGGAAAGTCCAATTAACCTAAAGTGATACTTATGTTAAGCATGATAAAAGTCGAGGAAGTCGACAATAAAGTAATGCTTCAAAAAGAGGATTTTGAAAAGATTATTTCTGAGGTAGACGACTTGATAGAGACTCTTGAGGTTCTTTCTGACAAGGAACTTATGGAACAGATTAGGGAAAGCGAAAAGCAGATTAAGGAAGGCAAAATAAAGGAAATAAAGGCAAAAAGCGATATAGACGCTTTATTTGGCTGAAGATGATTCCATGCATGCTGTGCGGTATACTCTACTTTTTGAGAAGAAACTGCATGAATTCAGAAAGGACAAGCAGCTTGCTGATGAGCTCAAGAAAAAGATTGAGAAGCTGCTTTCTGACCCGTTTATTGGAAAACCGCTTCAATACCATCTGGCAAACTATCGCTCTATAAGGGTCCGGGAAAAATACCGCCTGATTTACAAAATAAACGAGAACAGCAAAGAGATAATCCTTGTGGCATTTGGGCACAGAAAACCCGTTTATGAGTTTGTGGTCTTGGATAGCAAAGGATAATGCGTATACTACGTGACTGCAGGCATTTGAAGGATTTAGGTTCTCAAAGAAATTAAGCAGCTATTAAAAACGAATTCAGTATCCTTTCGAGATTTTTCTCTTCATTCACTATAAAATTTGAGGGCTACAAAAAATCTTTATATACTACCTCATCCAATAGCTAATAAGACAGGGCTTAACATCATTAGTGGTAGGAGGAAGGATTTTTATCAAAGTGATGACCAATAATGACGTCCGACAGCGTTGATATTTTATTTGGGAATCAAATAGCACGCGAAGACCAAGGGCTTGTCTACGATTTCTGTAGGCGGTTGCTATTCTATTGTCGCGGTGTGGACCTATGTTGTGTCCAACGCTGTGCTTTTTCTTTCTTCTTTTTTTCAAAATTAATAAAAAACGTTTTCTTTTTCATGTTCCTTCTTTTGTCTTTCCTTCTATGGCCTCCAGACATTCCATAGAGCGTAGGCCTTAGTTAATGCAGTAGCATCAGGACTGGCAATACCGGGAGGAACGGCAAAAGAGCGGCGCGGATATTGCGGATTCAATAACATTTAATCAAAATCCCATGGGTGATTGAATTCGCAATCTGTTCAATCGCTAATATCATAACCATCAAATAGTGTGCGATTGAATATAGGTCGCGGGCTTAGTAGCCCGATAATTGGGCGGAATCACTTTGAATCATTTACAAGTATCATCGGGTTCAAAGGCTTGAAAATCTGGATAATCTGCATGAAGAATTTCATGACATAGCTCCGCCCGGTTATCGCGGCTAATGCGACATTCCTGCCGTAGATAAGGGTATAGAGGGATAGTATGGATATAGAATTGAAGTGGCTGTTGAATGAATCTGGAGTGGTTTACGATATTGTAAACTACGAGTTGTCTGAAAATAGAAAGGCAACGGACGAAGGAATTGAAGAAGCGATAAACGCTATTCTGGAAGAGGAATCAAACCTCTTAGAAGTGCTCTTGCTGGAGAATAATCACAATAGATACTTAGGAGCGATTATCCAGCGCGGCAGTGTACTGGATTTTAGCAAGATAGAGCACATATTGAAGGCAGAAGGGCTCTTTATGAATTACGAATTTGCAATTGCTGATGCGGGAGCAGTCAAAAACCTCTTGGGCTATAAGACCCCTAATCGAATATCACCCTTCGCATTTTATATGGGTGACATACCTGCGTTAGTAGACAGTACGCTGTTAGTAAAGGACAGCATGTGTATCGTAGATTCAGATGAAAATATACTTACTAAGTTTAGGCTCTCTCCACGCGAATTTAGTAATTTTGGCTATCTCTTTGGTGACATCTGCGAAACGCACAATTCGAAGCCGACAAGCGAATATTAATTAAAGTGTATTAATGTGGATAAGGCATTAGGACGGTTTACGGCGATTATTGATGCCTCTTGCCTTATCCATTAACATTTTTCGCGTTCCGTAGCTCACAGGATTCTTTATCTTGTCGCAGATTCCGTCGGGCGCGCATATCTTGATATCCTTGTAGTACCCCGCATTGTCGCAGTTTGGCGGAAGCTTGTTCTGCTCCGGGATTTCATGCGTTTTTGCATATCCCAGCTGTCCTTTCCAGTATGCTTCCGGCAACTGTTCCGGATTCTTCTCGTTCCATGCGGCAAGCTTCTCGTCAATCTCATCCCAGTTGTATCCCGAAGTCCGCAGGAAATTTATCAGTATGAATACTGCGCGCTTTCGCCCGTCTGCGATTCCGCCGAGGATTTTTTTAATGCACGGAGGAAAGTTTTCTTCGGGAACTTTTATATTGTGTGCGGAAAATGCCTTTGGCTCTTTTGACGCGCCTGAGCGCATGATTTCTCCAAGCTCCTCCTGTGTTGCTTCAGGCCTGCTATCTGAAATCATAACACCATCTTCATAGATTGCACGCATAAGGCCTTCCTTTTTCTCGTCTTTTTTGCCTTTAAGGATAGCGGATTTTGGCTTCATCTCAACTGCAAATTCAAGCGCGTTTCTTACAAGCATCTCGCATTCGTTTTCCTCGAACTTTTGCAGGAACTCTATATCTCCTTTGACATCCTGCGGCTTTGCCTCATCAGGGGAAAATTCCATAATTCGTGCAGGGTCAAACGGAAGGCTGACATTCCATGTCTTGTCATTAAATGCATACGGCATCCTGAACAGATGGCGCACGGACCAGTTCTGTTCCACATCAAGAACATTGTATGGGTTAAGCTCTCCGGAAACTTCTTTCATCGTCGCTCCATCGCGAATGCTGCGTTCTTCCGCGTTGTCGCTTCTCATCCGTTCCTCCAGCATTGGGTCTAGAGCAATCAGTTTTTTCGCAAGCTCCGGCTTTATTTTCTCGCATAGATAGAACGCGATTTTTTGCGGAATTTCAGGGAAATTTTTTGAAATATCATTCAGGTTTACTTCTTTCGGGAATGCGCCGGATGCAACCCCTATGTGAAACCCGCGCCTTCCGGAGAATTTCACGGAAATATTTTTCACGCCGTTTTTTCGCATTTCCTCAATCAAAAGTTTCGCAGTGATTTTTGCAGCATCTATTCCTGCGTCCGAATCTATATCAAGAACAAGGTCCCAGCCTGTGCGCAGTTTGTCCAAATCAGCCCGCTTCAAATCGTTTGAGAGCATCTGCGGATTTTTCCAGTGCTCGACAGAACAATGGAACGCAACCGCGCCGTTCTTGACAAAATGAATGATGTCGCCGGGAAACTGCACGGAATTCGGGCGCGTGCCGTAAATTCCCCCGAGAAACACAGGAACTACTTCGCGGTCTTTGCACATTTCGAAAATGCGCTTTGCGATTTCAGGGCGCGAGTAATATGCGCGGATTTCTGCGGGAGTCATGGTTGGTTATTAGGAGCGGGAGATTTTTAACCTTAAATCATGAGCTTGCTTGGATAAAGGTATATATGTTCCTCTTTACAAATAATAATTATGTTTGATATCTTGAAGCCAAGTGAAGAAGGTTTCTCCCATTATAAACATGTTTGGACGGGTTTGCGCGGCAGGAATGTCTATCAATTCAGCGATGAGCCATCTATTATTGTTGCTATGGATACGAAGAGGTATCTGACGGTTATGCCTCCTTTATTAAAGATTGAAGGCGTTGAATTTGAGGCAGAAAAAAGGGTGTCTTTCACAAAGGAAGAACTAAGAAAAATACGAAATTACGTAAATCAAATATACTCCGAGAAAATGAATGTCCCTGTAAGGAATCTAACGGGAATACAACCTGATGCAGCTTTAGGTATTTCTTCTGGTTATGATACAATGGAATTCGATCCTAAAAGGCTCAAAGCACGGCGATTATTGGATGCTGATATAAAATGCTTTCATCGACTAGACGAAGAAAAACAAGTTGGTTTACTCATCATCGAGAATTTTTCTGACCCTGAAGATGATAGGCGGCTGAGCGAAAATCACCATTATATCGCCGCTGTTGCAAATTTGAAGGAGCCGTATAGCTGGAAACCAGAGGTAGTAAACAAAGTATCACCCGAAGTAGAAAAAATTATAGAAATCCTGACAGCAGAATAGGTAGAAAGTCCTTAATAGCGCTTCTCATTTCTTCTTATATTCCTCCTTACTTTCGGCCGCAATATAATAATCCTTTTTTCTTTTCCAGAAGAAGCCGACTTTTGCCTCAAGCTTCTCGGCTTTGCCTTCGTGAGACAGCTCTAGAAGAACCCTGTAAATCATATGCCAGTTGACGCTGCGGCCCGTGTTCCTTTCCACTTCCTTAACAATCTCATTGGTGCTTTTGATTTTTTTGTCAGACAGAACATCAAAGACCGCTTTTTCATATTTGCTCATGCGAATGCTTTATACAAAACATTATAACTAAGTATATCCAAAACTTTGTTACAAAGATTTATATATGGGCTTAGCCAAATAAAATGTGGTGCGTCATATGCTATCCTGCTCGAAATGCGGAATCGAACTGGCAGAGGAAGCCAGCAGATGCCCGAATTGCGGAAAAACCGAGGAGAAATACGGCCTGTACAGGAAAATGTTCGAGGCAAAGAGGCTGGTTTATATGCGGCAGATGAATCGCTGATTAGTTTATATCCCTTTCTTTCCAATATAACTTATGCTTCTTGAAGGGAGTATTCTTGCAGCCGTCGGCTCGATGCTTTTCTGGGGCTTCGGTGATTTCTTCATACAGCGCGAGACCCGCAGAGTCGGCAACCTGGAATCGCTTGCATTCATCAGCATTATCGGCTCTCTGGGACTGTTTCCTTTTGTGATACCTGAACTGCCCCTGCTTTTTACGCTTCAGAATGTTCTCCTGCTCTTTTTTATCAGCATGGTGGGTTTTGTTGTCGCTATGCTTGATTTTGAGGCTTTGAGGGAGGGCAAGCTTTCAGTGGTCGAGGTGATACTGGAAATAGAGCTGCCGATAACTGCCATGCTGGGCTATCTGTTTTTCGGCGAAACGCTTTCGTTTATCCAGCTGGCAACGGTTTTCCTTATTTTTGCAGGAATTATCATGATTTCCGTTGAATCCTTTTCTGGTGACCGCCGCTCGAAAAAGAGGCTTGAAAAAGGGGTTTTGCTTGCTGTTTTTACAGCAGTCGGCATGGGGCTCGCGAATTTCCTGACCGCTTTTGGCTCAAAGCAGGTCTCGCCGCTGATGGTCACATGGATGCCGTGGCTGGTTATTTCAATTATTTCTCTTTTCTTTGTCCACAGAAGGGAAGGCTTTGGAAGCATGCTTAAAAACGCGTCCAGATTCAGGCGCCTTATACTGGTTACAGGGGTATTTGATACTCTCGGGTGGCTTCTTTACGCGGTTGCGCTTGTGAATAACGAGCTTGCTATTACAACGGCAATCACCGAAAGTTACCCCGCGATAGGCGTTTTATTAGGGGTCTGGCTGAATAAAGAGGAAATCCTGCCGCACCAGTATGCGGGGGCCGCGCTCGCTTTGGCTGCGAGCGTTGCGCTGGCGCTGATAGTATAATTCAGTCCCTTATAAATAATACTTGTTATACTTTGCCTCGCACGGATTCCCGTGCGCCACGTAAAATTCTTTTTTGTCAACCTTTGCTATGGCTGATGCTATTGTAGAATACGGTTCCGCGCCTTTCTTTTCAAATTCATGATAGCATATTGAGAACGGCCTGTGAACATGGTCTGATAATATCTTTTTGACCAAATCAAAACTGAAATCATTATTTTTCAGGAGTTCGTTTGCCCGATCGAGCCTCCATACAGAACCTCTACTATGATGCTTTTCTTCGGACATTATTCTTCTGCTTAAAACATGATTGGTGTGGGCCAAGTATTCGTGCCCATGTATCGTGGCGTAGCCTTTTGGCAAAAACTCCACGTCAAATATTTTGCCTTTAAACGCTATGAGGCTGTTCCCGCCTATCATTTTGTCTCTTATCGAAAATATGCGGGTCAGGTCGCTGTATTTTTTTGCATCGAGATGGGCTCTCACCAGGAACTGCATAGGCAAATCTTTCCTGTTTATTCCCTTTGTGTAAATCGAATTTTCAGTATACGCGCAGCCTTCTGAATTAAATCCAATGGACAATCCCGGCAAATGGCCGATAAAGCTCAGGCTCATAGAATCCGGCTTGTCTTTTTGTTCTATCCTGCAGATGTAAAGGCTGTTTATATGATCCCTCAGCCAGTCCTCATTGTGCCCGAGAATCATACCCTCTTTAGAGAGGCCTGCAATCGATGTGCAGTTAAAAACCAGGTCATCATCGCATCCGAGCGCAACTATTGTATTGAAATCAATTCCCGAGCCTTCGGCCATGCCGAGCAGTTCTTCGACATAATGAGGAAAATATTTTTCCGGTATGCCGACAATAGTATTCATCTTTTTGACATAGTATGGCAGCGGCTTTCCGGATTCTGCAGGGTAGTCTTTTCTTTCTATTTTGATTAATTCCCTGATTTGCTTTTTCAGTTTCTGGCCTATGGCAAAGCCGATTTCGTAATTAGAGCCGCAGGCTTCGATGAGTGGTATCTTTTTCATAGACTCACTTGAATAATCTGAAGGCTTTTCTCCCAAAGCTTCTGCGCCAGATTTGAATCGAGCCTGCTTGCCCCGAGCTTTATTTCGTTCATTTTATGAAAAATTTTCAGCCGGCTGTTCGCTAAAGACTTATCTGTCGCATAGTAAGCGGAAATTTTGCCTATTTTTTCAGGCGAAGTTCCAAAAAGCCGCATATACAACTTGAGAATTGATTTGAGCGGCTGGGGATACGAGTCAGCAATTCCTGTACGAACAGTTCCCGGCCAGGTGAGAATAAAGGTAACCTGCCTGTTATTCGCGCGCTTTGAATACTCGACCGCCATCAAGTCATTGCAAAATGAACCGCGCTTAAGAGCGTTCATAGCAGAATAATTCTTTTCCATCGTAAGATCCGAGAAATCGATTCCCCCATAATTCTGGCCAGGGGTTGCGAAGTCTATAATCCTTGTTTCTCCTTTAACTCCGATAGCACTGTCCAAATATTGGATCAGGGCAAAGCGGCTGAGATAGTAGAGCGCAAAGGTCTTTTCAAAGCCTTCGCTTGTTATCTTGCGCTTGGGTTGCATCTGGAACGCGCAAAGTATCAGGGCATCCAAATGCCTGAACCGGGACAGAAATAATTTCGATATGCGCAAGACCTCAGAAATAAGGGATAAGTCGGCTTTCCAAAACTGGATGTGGCCTTCAGGTGCGGATTGCCTGAGTTCATCTACTGCTGCCTTGCCTTTTTCTTCATTGCTTCCGATAATTATGACGTTATAGCCGAGATTGACGAGTTCTTTGGCGCTTGCTTTGCCAATGCCGTCAGTGCCGCCTGTGATTAATGCATTACGTGCCATAGAAATTACCTTTCTATTATAATGATTGTTTCGCTTTTTTATATTGTTTTTTAGGTAAGGATTGAAATGAGTTCCTCTGTCAAACTGGTTTCGCCCTCGCCCATAATTCCTCAAACTTTCCCTTCAGTTCCTTTGCCAGCTTAATATCGTATATCCTTATCGCTGCCAATATCTCTGCCAGATTTGCAGGATTGTCTACCTTTAGCATGACAATATTGTCATCGCAGATTTCAAAATAAGAATTGATGTCTTTGGCAGCCCTGATTTCTATCTTGCTTAACAGGAGCTTTAATTTTGCCTTTTGTATTATGCCTTCCGGGAGCGCGAAACCATCGCCCACAAGGACCCTTAATTTGACTCCCCGCCTGATGGCGCCAAACAGCGAGCCGAGTATTTCGGGTTGTATGGGCAGATGCTTTATCCTGTCATTTACGCGCCCTCTTGTCATTACGCAAAGTTCCTTCTCTGCTTCCTCGAAGTTATATTTCATCATTTCGGCAATTTCGCGGTTTCCTACTGCAACTGTCCAGAAAGCTTTCTCTTTCGGCTCTGAAGGCATGCGCTTCAGGATATTGTCCTCTATCTGCGATACTATTTCAACGGTCTTTTGGAATTGCTCTTCCATTTCCTCTTTTTTCCTTTTTAGGAGATTGCCAAATGCAATCTTAGACTTTTTGACCCTGTATTTCTTTGGCCTTGTGCCTTGCACTTCCACGAGCCCTTTGCCAACTAAAGAGTTTAATACTTCGTAAATCCTGCCAAAGGGGATGTTTGCCTCTTTGTAAAGGGTGCGGGCATCTGTTATTCCCATCTCCGCCAGCTTCAGGTAAGCCGCTATTTCGTAATTGCTCAGCCCGATTTCTTTCAGCAATGTTTTCTCTTCCATTACAACCGCTCTACTCGTTTATATCCAAGTATAATCTATATATCCGCTTTTATATAACAACTTTATTAGTTGTTTATAATTATATACTTTTGCTAAATCGGAGGGAATATGATGGTCGGAATGAAAGACGCAGAAACGTCTAGACACTATCGAAAATACAGTAAATTCTGACTTTTCTGATTTTTCAGAAAGATTTATAAAGTTTCGAAGTCATTATTTGTTCAGTGATACGTATGGCTAAAAAAGAAAAAAATATTTCAATGGATAATCTCGGCTGCTGCAAAGTCGAATCCGTAGTCAGCGTGGACGAACGCGGGCAAATGGTGCTGCCCAAAGAGTTGCGCGAGAAGGCAAATATCAAGGCAGGGGACAAGCTGGCGCTCATAAACTGGGAAAACGACGGCGAATCAATATGCATCTGCATGATTAAAATCGAAAAGCTTGCGGGGCTGCTGAAGAACATACTCGGGCCTGTGATGAAGGAATTAGGAAATGGAGGAAATAATAATGCAAAATCTAAACACTAAAAATGTATCGATTATAGAGGATGGGCTCAAAAAGAAAACCGGCCACTACCTCTTTTTCGGCGGCAAAGGCGGAGTCGGCAAAACCACGATGTCTGCTGCAACGGCGGTTTGGTTTGCTGACCACGGATATAAGACAACGATTGTTTCAACAGACCCTACGGTCAGCCTTTCATCCATTTTTAATCAGCATATTGGCGGAAAAGAATCGGTTCCTATCAGGGAGGTAAAAAACCTGTGCGGCATCAACATAAACCCGAACGATGCGAAAGGCGTTTTCAAGTCAAGGCTTGATTCGGTGATAAACCAGATGACTGGCGCGCTTGGCGCAGATATGATTAGCACTCCATGCGCTGAAGAGATGGCAACATTTGACCAGTTTGTCAATATTCTCGATTCAAAAGAAAATCGCATCACTGTCTTTGATACCGCACCCACCGGGAAATCATTAAGGGAACTTGCAATGCCGTTCAACTGGGCGGAGTTCATGAAAAAGCAGATAACTGAAAGCAAAAAGCTTGCAAAAATCATGAATATGGACGAATCCTCGTTAAAAAGCCTGGAGAAGGATAAGAAACGCTACGATATGGCTTTGGGTGTTCTGAGGGACAAAAACAAAACAGTTTTCAGCCTTGTTTTATTAGCAGAGCGCCTGCCAATCGATGAGACCAAAAGCGCAATCAACGGCCTGTCGGGTCTGGGCATTCCCGTACAGAGCCTTGTCATAAACCAGAGGATCCCCAAAAAATCAATAGAAGGAAATGCATTTTTATCCGAGCGCTCGAAACTGCAGGGAAAATACATGACAGAAATTGAAAAGACATTCGCAACTGTGGAGCAAAAAATAGTCCCGATGTTTAGCGGCGATGCGTCGAATCTTGATGCATTAAGAAAAATAGGCGTGATTTTGTATGGCAAGTAAAAAAGAACTGAATATTGTGATACTGTCCGGCGCATGCTGCATTCCCGGAATGGCTCCGCTTGACAAGCAGGCTCGCAGCGTGGTGGAAAAGGCTATTTCCGAAACCAAAATAGCGGCTAAAGTGGAACTGGTTCCTGTCAGCACCGCGTATTTTGGGGGCATGTTTAAGGAAATAACAGGAAAATTGATGTCCGATTACAACAAGTCGGGAAGCGTCGGATTGCCGGCAATACTGATTGATAATAAAGTAGTATCTTACGGAGTGCCAAAAATCGGGACAATAAAATCGGCGCTTCTTAAATATGGAAAACAAATATGAATAATGGGATGTGATAGCATGCACGGGAACAAATCGTATTTTCTGGCTGCGTTGATTGCTGTTTTTTTCGGCCTTTGGAGTGGCGAATTTGCGCATGCTGATACAGGCGGCACTGCACTTGACGTGTTTGTTGCAAATATCAGCCCGAATCCTGTTGAGCCGGGGCAGGATTTCCTTCTGAACATTATTGTCAAAAATTCCGGGAGTGCTGATGCCATAAATGCCAATGCGACGCTTAATGCCCCCTATCCGTTTACTGTAAAAACCGTGCAAAACGATATCACCGGTAAAAATATCTGCGCAGCGTGCTCAAGCTCGATTATTTATGCACTGTCCACTGATGCGTCCGCAGTATCCGGTACGTACCCTGTTGAATTCGAGGCATCTTACGGAAGCGGCAATTTGCGCATACTGGAGAAGAAAGCCGTGAGCATAAATGTCATCGGAGCCCCGCGTATAGTTTTTGAAGGCAATGTATCAGGCACAATAACCCCGAAGAGCCGGTTTAGCGCGGATTTGCAGTTCACTAACATAGGCACCGGAAAGGCAAAAGACATAAGGATATCTACGACATCAAATTCATCAAATAATTTTGTGATTTCCGGGGGCAGTCCTGTGATCGATTCGCTTGCAGCTGGGGAATCCAAAAAGATAACCGTGAATTTTATTGCAAGCCCGGATATTGCACCAAATGTCTATTCCATACCGCTTGTGCTGGATTACATTGACGACCTTAGTAATCCCCAGGAGGCAACGCTGAATTTCGGAGTGCCAGTTTTCGGGAACTCTGATCTGACGGTCAAAAGCGTCAAGATAGAGCCGATGCCTGTTTCTTCAGGCGACGATTTCACAGTCACTGTGCGCGTCCAGAACATCGGCTACGGTGATGCGAAAGAAGTCGTGATGGAGCTTGGCGCGCCATACAGCGGGTACAAAAAAGCATTCATAGGCAAGCTTGGCAAAGACGAGGATGCGCCTGCGATATTCAACCTGCATGCAGACTCCGGAAGCTCAAACGCGCAATTGACAATAAAGTACCGCGATGATTTCGGGGAGCACCAGAAAGCCGAGGCTGTGGTAATAAACGTGAACAAGCTATCCAACAATACGCTGTATTATGCTGTGATAATCCTCGTTGTCCTTGCGGCAGTAATCTACAGGAAAAGGATGCTAAAAGCCCTCAGGGGA
>CABMCT010000040.1 GCA_902384675.1 uncultured archaeon
AATAAAACAGACTTTGACGCCATAATCACTAAATCACAGCCATACTGCAATTCCGAGCCATGCACTGATAGATGCGCATATTATAACGCTGCAAGATACCCGCCGTCATCTATATAAACACATTCAGACAAAAAAGTTATATGGCCCAGCAGGAACTTCCCGAGGGAAAACTCGCGCTTTTCTGGATTATCGGCGCTCTGGCAGTTCTTATCGGCTCATGGATTGCAGGGCACTTGGAACGGGTTCTTGGAGTCACAGATACTTCGTTTTACGGCACGCTTTTCGTCGCGTTTCTTCTAATCCTCTTCGGAGGCTTGGCCTGGATTGCCGTAGCAGTCGGCGTGGCGCAGCACGGAAGAGGGGCGTAAATATCCATAGAAATTTCTTAAAGCTTTTAAAGTCCCAAACGTAAGTATTAATTGTGATTTTATGGAGTCAAAAGAAAAGTATGCTCAATTAAATATTCCTGAACTTGAAAAGCGTCTAGAAGATAAAATAACTCATAAAATTATCAAAAGGATTACTGATGTTCTTGAAGAGGAATTCTACCCTCCAGAAGAGATGATAAGAGAGGAATTTATCAAGGATGTAGAAGCGGCACAAAATAGGGTAAAACACGGAAAATCCAAAGTTTTATCCCCTGAAGAGTTTAAAGCCAAATTCTGTGGATAATTTGTGTACTACGTCATGGGAATAGTATAATTTAGCGTTTATATACACATACGCAAATAAAACGTATATTACGAAGCACCGAAATACTTATATACTAGAATGTCTACATTGTGGTATAGAATGATGTCTTCTGTGATATAATGCCATACGATATTAAGTTTGACGAGAAAATTGAGCAGGAATTTGAGAAACTAAAGAAAAAAGACAAAGGGCTCTATACAGAAACAATGAAGAAGATACTTAGAATTGTAGAGAACCCATTTCTTGGAAAGCCATTGAGAAATGTTCTAAAAGGTAAATACCGTGTCCATATTGGACATTTTGTATTAATTTATGAAGTAGATAATGAAGCACATCAAATCATAATAATAACGCTTGCACATCACGATGATGCGTATAGATAACTAAATTCCCATTCCCTTCATCATTCCTGCCATTGGCCCGCGCTTAAGCATTTTTCCGCCCTGCATTTTCTTGACCATTTTCTTTGTCTGGTTGTAGCTTTTAATCAACTCTTTTACTTCCTCAGGCCTTGTTCCCGAGCCTTTTGCAATGCGCTGCACGCGTGAGGAATCGATAACATCAGGATTCTGCTTTTCCTCTTTTGTCATTGACTGCATGATATATTTCCATTTTTTCATCTTAGCCTCCTGAACATCAAGAGCCTCTTTTGGAAGCTTTATCGAGCTCATTCCCGGAATCATTTCAAGGATTTTTGAAAAAGAGCCCATCTTGCTTACGGACTCAATCTGGCCAAAGAAGTCCTGCAAAGAGAATTCGCCCTTGATAAAATCCGCGGCTTTTTCGGGCTCTATCGCCTCGCGTGCCCTCTCAAGAAGCGCCTGCAAATCGCCCATTCCAAGAAGCCTGCCGACAAACCGCACAGGGTCGTACACTTCGAAATCATCGATTTTTTCTCCGGTTCCGATGAACTTTACATTAATCCCTGAAGCAAAACATGCAGAAAGCGCTCCTCCTCCTTTTGCCGAAGAATCCATTTTTGTCAGGATTACTCCTGTAAGCCCTGTGATTTTATTGAACTCCTCTGCCTGCTTTTTTGCAGCCTGGCCGATGTCCCCTGAGAGCACAAGCAGTTTTTCATCTGCTCCTGCCGCTTTATCCACTTCTTCAAGCTCTTTTCTTAAGTCGTCATCAAGCGCAGACCTGCCTGCCGAGTCTATTATTATCACTTTTTTGTCGGCAAATTGCTTCAGGCCGTCTTTCACGATTTTTGATGCTTTCTTCTCTTTTGGATTTCCATAAACCTCGACGCCGATTTTATCCCCGAGCTGCTTTAATTGCTCGTAAGCCGCAGGCCTCCATGTGTCGCAGGAAATAAGCCCGACTGTAAGTCCTTTTTTTAAGTAGAATTTTGCAAGCTTTGCCGAAGATGTAGTTTTGCCGGAACCGAAGAGCCCGACAAGAAGGATTTTTTGCTTTTTAAGCTCTATTTGTGGCGCTTTTTCCCCTAAGAACTGCGTCAGCTCCTTGTGAACTATGTTTATGACATGTTCCCTGCGCGTCAAGCCCTTTGGTATTTTCTCATCAAGCGCTTCGTCTTTAATGCGCTTTGACAGCTCGAAAACCAGCTTAACATCCACGTCTGCCTGTATCAGTGTGCGCTGCAGCTCTTTTACAAGCTCGTCAACCGAGTTTTTGTCCGCAACTCCGATTCTGGCGAATTTTGAGAGCGCATCCTTTATTTTGTCAAGCATAAGAGTTATTCGCGAAGAAATTATAAAAAGCCTGCAAGAATGCCATTCTTTAGGCGATTCTTCTAAGGATTTTGCCTGATGTGTAATAATAAACTATGCCATCATAATGAGGAATTTTATCATTCGCTTTCTGCCTCATTTCCTGCGCGAACGCCCTTGCAGAAGTATCATCGGATAAGGATTGTTCAAATATTAATTGCGGTTCAGGTGGTGCCTTTCCCTGAAATTCCAAATCTGGAAAGAGAGGGTCCAAGTAAGATTCTAGTTCCAAAATAATGGTATATTCGGGCATATTTTCATATTCGCTGATAAATTTAAATGATTATAGTTACCAAGCAATAGTATTGATTCATGCTTTCCACAAATACACTTGTTTTTTGAGCCGGTTTTTTGATTTTATCATAACCGAAAATCGTGATAAATGCGGCGAGAGACAGAAAGACAAAGCATATAGCGCAAGCTTTATTCTTTGGCTTTTGGGTGTCTTTGGTGGGAAAGTTAGATGGGATAGGAAACGCGGCGCCCGACAACGAGAAATCGGCCGTAAAACGTCGGAAGAATAAAATGGAGGGAAGAGATGGTAACTGCAAATGAGGTTAACGTATTTGTCCTACTATTTCTCATAATACTAGTAGGTACTGGGGCAATAGGTCTTGTCTTTCTTGGACTCCAAGAACTAGTGATTCAATATCCGATCCACTTTACAAGTGCACTAATATCTGTGCTTTTTGTGGTTGGATGGGTACACTCCAGCAGCTTAAAAGCATTTTTCAATAAATCCTAAAATTCGCTAAGGATTTATTTTTTCTTCGCCAATATATCATTACTTAATATATGTCTAGAAAAACATTAGCGAGCCCGGAGGGACGTTCCAAGTCTTCAAGTCTACAAAATGCATAGCATGAAAGTCCCCGAGTCTTCGGAAAGACTTGGAGACATGGGGACTCGAAGACTTTTTTGAACCCCCGACCTTAGGCTTAGGACGCCTCTGCTCTATCCAAGCTGAGCTACGGACCCGCAGAAGAAATTTATAGCGCATCTATTTAAGTCTTGCCGAAGCGTGGTTCGCAAAGCATATATAGATGTCGTATCTAATAATTGTTCATGAAAAAAGCTATTCTTCTGATGGACCTAATTGTCGCAGTAATAATTGCCGGATGTGTGGGCTCAAACCCGGCGGCCCTGAATGCCTCCCAAACTCAGCAATCACAAGCACAGGGAGCAGCAACCGGTGATGCATCCGCGATAGATTCAGGCGCGAGTAATGTTGACGCCGGTGTCCAGCAAATGAACTCCACAACACCCGAATCGGACACGACAGCCAATAACAGCGATCTTGATACAGGAGTGTAATGATTATGAAAAAAACAATTTTAATTTTTGCGGTAGTTTTGATGGCATTAAGCGTCTCGACTGTTTTTGCAGAGTCGGATACTGTTGTCCAGGCAAGACAGAATTTCCTGAAAGCCCAATCGGATTATGACTTGGCAAGAGCTGACTGGATTGCAGCAAGGCAGGTCTATGTTAATGCAGTAAAAGCAAACAATACAAATGCAACATTCCCTATTGAACAAAGTAAAGCCATTCTTGAAAAACTGATCGACCGCGTTATCGCACATATACAAGTCGTAAAGGACAGGATACAGGATGCTAAAATATTGAGCGACAGCGAAAAGGCAAATTTCTCCGGAGAACTTGATGCTGATAGCGCATCTCTATCTGCATTGAAGGCTGAGGTCCAGACCATAACTACAAAAGACCAATACAAAGCGGTCGCAGAGAAAATAAAGCTTGAACGCCAGAAAGACTTGAAGAACATTGAAACTGTCCTCGGCATTATAGAGGCGGAGCGCGGCGAAAGAATTATTGATCAGGCCCAGAATGTTTCTGCGAAGATAGAAAAATATATCGATAATCTCAAGAGCAAAGGCGTCGATACTTCGGGCATTGAAGGTCTGCTAACCGAATATAGAAATGACCTCTCTCTTGCCTCGTCAAGCTTAGCAGATGCAAAGAATAAATTCGCAGCAGGAAGTAATGAGGATGGCCGCGATGCGCTAAAAGCAGGAAAAAGATATATTATAGATGCCAATAAAGCGCTCAAAGAAGGCGTCAATATGATAAAGGAGGCAGGTAAAGGCATCAGAGAGCAGCAGAGAGAGAACAGGCGGGAAATGCGAAACAATATTTCTGCATTAAAACCGCTGAACAAATCACGCTAAATATTTTATGAAGCATTCTTAGGCATGCACATCTCCTTATATACCACAGAAGATGTGCATCTTTTTTCCGGGAATATCAGTTTTGTAAGCGAATATTTATATGCGCCAGAATTATTATAGCAAGGCACCAGCCCGCCTACGCATTCAAACCCGCCTTTGCAGCCAGTATCAACAAAACCCATTTTGCACTCTGACGCATTCGGGTCTGCTGCGCCCAGATAATCGACAGCAACATAATATGCGCCAATAGCAATCAAAAGAAGAAGAAATAGCGCTCCGTAGCGCCTGATTTTGGCGCCTTTCTCCCTCTGCTCAAGCCATAGAGGATTCGCGCCCGCTGGTATAGGATGCACTTCCTGCAGCTTAAAGCCGTTATACATGGAATTTATATGGCACTTTTATTTTATAAAGTTGAATTTGTAATTTAATGGACATTGGGGTCGTAGGATAACTTGGTAGACTTCCGGCTTCGGGATGGGACTATAGCTCTTCCGTCGTCGCAACAACGAGGCTCAATGCAATAACCGCACAATGCCGTTATTGCTCCTTCCTCCCATACGTTCGCGGCGACAATTAATGAGCAATATCCCAAAGAAACAGCCGGCGATTCGCGTTCAAAACGGTTTCTATTCTTTCTTTAGAAAAGAAAGAATAGACAAATCCGGGTAGAAAAGAAAGAAAAACCAGCGTTCGACTTCGTCGAAGCTGGAAATACCCGAACCGGTGAAAATCGCGGCGACCCCATTCATCATTTTTTCAGGTCTTGCCATGAATTCTGTTGATTATAAAAAACTTGGAGATTTAGAATTGCAAAAAGCCAGAAAAATGCTTCTCGAAAATCGGCAAAAATTCTGGAAAACTAACTTGAAGAACTTTCCAAAAAATGTAAAATATCTCGCGGATAAAATCGGTCATCCTGAAGGCTGGAAAATTTACATACTTACCGGCGGATTTGTATCGGACAAGCAGATCCGTCCGTACGAGCCTGATTGCTGGAGCGAGGTCTTTATTACATCCGCGTCAGAATATGAGCATGGAATATTGCTTTACCTAAACTCCACAAAGAGTTTTCTGTCTGTTTCCGGGTTGCTGTTTTTGGTAGCGCATGAAATGGTTCATGTATATCAGGCTGCTAAGAATCCGAAAAGTTATCTTAGATCGTTATTAACCGACGAGGAAGGCAAAGTACAGGAACAGGAGGCAGAATTAGAAATAATGAGCCTAGATGAAGCATTCATAAAACAATATGTCTTGGAACATATTGTCTACTGCCATGATAAGTGGGGGTGGAATGATGCAGAGAAAATGGCTGATTTCTTTTTCAGAAAAAGAGCGAATATGTGGTGCGGCGGATACAATAATCTTATGAGCGAACAAGAATTTGCGCTGTTTCAGGAAGCCAGGCGCAAAAATAATATAATGCTATTTATAAAAAATTATGCACAAAGATGAGTCTATGAATCTCGAAGAAAAAATCGCTCTTGTAAAAGAAGTTGCAGAAGGCGGGGAAATAATCACCGAAGAAGAGCTCAGGCAACTATTTGCTGAGAAAGCGCATCCGATTGCTTACGACGGATTCGAGCCATCCGGAAAAATGCATCTCGCGCAGGGAATTTTGCGCGCAACAAACGTGAACCGCATGACAAAAGCCGGCTGCAAATTCAAGATGTTTGTCGCAGACTGGCACGCATGGGCAAATAATAAAATGGCAGGGGATTTGGAAAAAATCCAGACCGTCGGAAAGTATTTGATTGAAATATGGCGCGCCTGCGACATGGATTTCAAGAACGTCGAGTTTGTCTGGGCGTCAGAGCTGATGAGAGAGGATTCTTACTGGAAAACAGTTATGAATGTCGCTCGAACCACAACGCTGAACAGGATTCTCCGGTGCTCGCAGATAATGGGCAGAAGCGAATCAGAATCGCTATACGCATCGCAGATATTTTATCCCTGCATGCAGGCCGCAGATATATTTGAACTGAAAGCGGATATTACGCAACTGGGAATGGACCAGCGCAAGGTGAATATGCTGGCGCGCGAAGTCGGGCCAAAGCTCGGATTCTGGAAGCCGGTTGCAGTGCATCACCACATGCTGATGGGATTAGGACAGCCGAAAGCGGATGTTAAAGATGCTGTAGAACGCGCAATCGCAATGAAAATGTCAAAATCAATTCCTGATTCTGCAATTTTCATGACTGATTCCGAGGAAGACATCAAGCGCAAAATATCAAAGGCATATTGCCCTGAAAAGCAGGTGGAGGAAAATCCGATTATGGAATACGCGCAATACTTAGTTTTCCCGAAATTCGGCAAACTGAAGCTTGAACGGCCTGCAAAATTCGGCGGCGATTTGAAGCTCGCGAGTTTTGAAGAGCTGAAGAACCAATATGCTGAGGGCAAGGTTCATCCGATGGATTTGAAGAACTCAGTGGCACAAAGCATCAACAGAATGGTTGCGCCAGCGCGCGAGCATTTCGAAAAGAATGCGAAGGCGCGGGAATTAAAAGCGCTGGTTGAGGGTTTTGAAGTGACGAGGTAGAAAAGCAAAAATAAGAACGTTGAATTGGTTGATTTCTTTTACAGGGAAACTCCCGCCGACGGATGGCGAACGCTTTGCTTTATATACCTCTTCCGCCTAAGTAATTATCATCCAGTTGATAAGAATGCGCACCTTCATTTCTCATCATGGAAACTACGGTTTCCAAGCTTTGGGGAACCCTAAATCCCAAAATGGAAACGCAGAGAGAGAGAGAGAGCAATAATTTGAAGTCCTCTTCTAATCCGAAATTAATTTCTTTGTCTCTTGCTGTTCTTCTTATCGCAGTATTTGGGTATCTGGCGTTCGCCTACCCTTCACCCGTCACATTCAATTCCCCTACTCCCGCCAATGCTTCCTACGCCAGCCGCAACTGGACAGAGCTCAACCTGACAATCTCAAACATGACGGCTCTTTCCACGTTTATCGCAAACTGGAACAACACCAACTACACGATTTATGACCCTTCTCTCGTTCTGGATATGAACTTCAACTACAACACGCAGATAGGAGAATCGAATACCACAGTCGTAGATAACTCCATGTATGGAAACAACGGCACGCTTACAAACATGAATACGGGAATTAATAACGACAGCAGCGGATGGACTTCAAGCGGAAAGTTCGGAAACGGACTGAATTTTGACGGAGTGAACGATTATGTTGCAGTCGGAGGACCTGCAAGCCTTAATTTCAACGGGAGCAGTTTTTCAACAAGCGCATGGTTCAAAATAGGAGTATTGACTTCAGCATGGAAAACGATAGCAAGCAGAGGAGATTCTGGAACTAATGGATATGGAATCGAGATAAGTTCCGGAAACTACTACACGTGCTCGGTTGACGGCTCTAATTCAGGCGGGGCAAATTGGCATTTATCATCAGGAACTCCGACTTTGAATGTCTGGCATAATATAGTCTGCGTCTATTCGTGGAATGACAATCTGTATATGTATGTGGACGGGGTTCTCTTAGCTAACAGCACTGCATATATGAAAAATGTATCAGCAGGCGGAATATCAAACACTAATACATTTAATATAGGTTCGCATGCAGCATCACTTTGGTATTTCAACGGCACAATCGACGAAGTCCGCATATACAACAGGTCTTTGAGCGCAAGTGAGATAGCGTTCCAATACCAGTCCGAGTTCCAGAAATACAACGCAACAGACTGGAGATACTACAACAATGTGAGTAGTCTTGTAGATTCACCATACACCTATTATGGCTTTGCGAATGACACTTCAGGAAATTCAAATACGAGTGCAACTCAAAAAGTGACTGTTGATACTGTTGCACCAACCATAACGATTGATACGCCATCGAACGGAGCATCATTTAACAAGCCACCATACATCAACGGTACAGCTACAGATATCAATTTAGCATACATAAAGACAAACTCGACGTACTATACTGCTTTATACAGCACGTCGCCATTCAACTTCACTAATACCAGCGCAATACCGGATGGAACGTATACAATTAATGTATCAGCAAACGATTCAGCAGGAAACGTAGGTTGGGCAACACAGACATTCCGCTTCGACACCGTACAACCCTTTGTCCAGATAATACTTCCGCAGAACACAACATACAACTCAGTTGCAAGAACACTGAACTACACGGCAACTGACGTTAACCTGAACACTGTCTGGTACCAGTACAACGGCGCAAACACAACTTTATCAGGCAATACAACATTTACAGCCCTGAACAACCAGCAATCAACCCTGCTCTTATACGCCAATGATACCGCCGGCAACATCAATTCAACATCAATTACGTTTACCATTGACACAACTCCGCCGGCAGGCATAAGCAGCCTGCAAAACGCATCGCAGGCAGCGACATGGATTTATTGGAACTGGACAAATCCGGCTGATGCGGATTTTGACCACGCTGAAATCTGGCTGAACGGGACTTTTAAGCAAAACACCTCGGGCAACTATTATAATGCCACCCTGCTTGCCTCAAACACATGGTACCAGATACAAATCAGGACCGCTGATTCCCACGGAAACATAAACATGACATTCATAAACAGCACTACAAAAACAACAGGCGGAACTGACACAACTCCCCCTTCAATCAATTCATATTCGATAACGCCAAAAGCCGCTATAAACGGCACAAACGTTTCATTGCAGATGGATGCAAGCGATAACTACGCTGTCCAAAGCATCTGGGCGCAGATAACCCTGCCAAACTCGTCGCAAGCAATAATCATGCTGCCCGCGAATTACACGACCTCAATCTCCGGCAGGTACAACATAACTTTCTATGCAAACGACACTTCAGGCAACACTGCAAATATTACAGACTACTTTATTGCGCAGCCTGCTTCAGCTTTCAATATAACTGTATTCGGCTATAACAATTCCGCGATAAATACGAACCTCACGGTTTATTACGGAGGAAGCGCAATCAATGCGACATCCTCTGCCGGAAACTACAGCCTGAACTTGCCGGACTACATATACGATTTAGAATTTACATCATTCAATGGCTCGCTGGTTGTGTTATTAAGGAACGTGAACATCTCGTACAATCAGGGAAGAGCAGTCTCATTTGACAACCCTCCGGTTTCAGGCTATCTCGCGGCTTATGCCGTGAACAACACCCTCAACATAAGCAGTGCCCAAGTGACCCTGAATTACAGCGGTATCGGTTATTCCAATGAGGATTATCTCGGAATGTACAAGTGCGATGGCTGGAACATCTCTGCGCGCTCCTGCTCGGGCGCCTGGAATTCCCTTTCTTTGGTCCAGAACAAGACAGCAAAAACCTTATCTGCAAACGTGACCAGCTTTTCAGGATTCGCGATAAAGCAGGAAGTTGTTCCGGCTCCGCCATCTTATTCCGGCGGCAATGGTTACTATCATAGCCTTGAAATAACCGGCATAAAAGCAGAGCCGGTTCTGGCAGGGCAATCCGGAAAAGCATCGATAACTGTACAAAATACAGGAGGATATGACGAGGAAGCGGTCCGTATCTCTCTTGTATGCCCTGGAGGATGGCAGTGCGGATCCGTTACCGTGAATATAAGCAGGGGCAGCATTGTGACAGCAGCCCTGAACATAGCCGCGCCGAAAAATGCTGCGCCCAAAAGCTATTCGCTTTCTGCAAAAGCCGAAAACGATTATGCCCTGCAGCAGGGGGTATTCAGCTTCGTCATAAAACCCGAATGCGCATCTGATGCAGATTGCAAAAAAGACGAAACCTGCCTGAACAAGTTCTGTGTGAAGCTCTTTGACGTCAAGATACTCCGGGCTGATTCCCCGATACAGCCTGGCGATTCCTTTGACTTTACCTATCTGATGAAAGGCATGGCTGATGTCAAAGGCGATGTCGTGGTGCAGTTCTGGCTTGAGCAAGGGGGAAAGAAAATAACATCCGGCTCAGACACGATTTATGTGGGAAGCTTTGAGGAAAAGACAGAAACAACGAGCATATTTATACCGAGCGATGTTCCCCTCGGAACATACGACTTTTATGTGAGCGTAAATTACGGCAAATACACAGCAAATGCGCACAGGATTGTTGAGGTGGCGCGAAATGTTCCATTAATTCTGGACCTTTTGCTGTCAAAGCCTCTGGCAGTGTCAAATGATACTGTCAAGTTCTCTGCCACGCTCTCGCTTAATAAAGATGGCGCCACTTCGGTGAAGCTGGATGAAAAAATAAGCGGCATGGATAAAATCGTTTGGCAGAAAGAAAGGAATTTAATGGTGAACAAATCCGCTACAGTGGATGAGATTGTCAGCGGGCTAAAGGCAGGCGATTACAGGCTTGAACTGACAGCTTATTATGAAAACAGGAGCGCCAAATTGGTAGAGAGCTTCAGTGCCGGAGCGCAAAAAGAAGGCGAAAGCCCACGCTTGCGGATGTATGCAGCAGCGGCTTTGATTATGTTCGGCATCTTGGCATTTGCCTGTTTCTCTTGGCTAAGGAAAAAGGGGCGTAAAAGATTATGTGTTTGATGATATACAGAAGAGGCTGGAGGAGATAAAGAAGAAGTTGGAGGAGTAGTGATGTTCTATACCTATGCTTCTTTCTTCATCAATTCTTCCAGCGAATTTCTATGCTCTTTTATGCAGAAATTTATAAAATCCTCGATGCTTTCATTCCTTGATTTTTCAAGAAGCGCGAAATACTCGTTTCTTTTTTTCGGGTCAAAAACAAATAAAGGCAAACCTGCCTTTAAAAGAATCCATGAATGCATAAGCCTTGCCACCCTTCCGTTTCCGTCTGCAAACGGGTGTACGCTTGCAAAGATAAAATGAACCATTGGCGAGATAATGACGGGATTAATCGGTTTTCCTGCAAAATTCAAGAGCGCTGCCATGCTAAAATCGATTTCCTGCTTAGATGACGGCAATTTTGTTTCAAAGCCGGCCAGCCTTTTGCGCCCGTAGTAGAACTCTCCCGGCTTCTCAAGAAGATTATTCATCAAAATTCTGTGCAAATGCTTGATTTCTTCGATATTGATATCCTTTTTGCATATTGAAAACACTTCATTTATTGCGCTTCTTGCGTTCAGGATTTCTGTAACCTCTCTTGGCGTGAGTTTCACAGGATAATCGCCGAAAACCCGCTCTACATCATCTTCTGTTGCAGTATTGCCTTCAGTTACTGTTGTGGAATGGACATGGAGCTTTATTGTCGCGCTTATCAGTTTCTTTGAGCTGATTTTCGGGATATCTGCTTTGCCGAACTGCTTTTCAAACAATTCAAAGGATAAATCAAGAAAGTTTGCATAAAACAGCGTAAGGTCATTCAGGTTTGCTTTCAGAACAAGCGGCTTTTTTTTGATTACAGAGAAAACCCCGTTTTCTGTAAATGTGCCAATATACTTAATCAATGTGGGCTTCGATAATCCTGTTTTCTTCACAATTTCTTTAAAATTCAAAGGGCCGTTTTCAAACAATGTCTTGAACAATAGCGCGGATTTTTTATCAAGCAGTCTGTTATACTCTTTTCCTTTCATGCGTGCCCAGCACAGAAAAGCAAGGCAATCATAAGTTTTTGGATTTTCCGTATTTATTTGAATGCCTTTGAGCAGTTTTTCTTTTTTTAATTCATTCAGTTTTTTAGAAACGGTTCTCTCAGAAACATGCTCAAAAAAAGCGTTTCTTCTTAAAAATTTTATCAATTCTTCTTTCGTCGGCGCTTCCATTTGCGACAGATAAAAAAATACGTCATATTTTGATAATGATCTCATATGTTAAAATATATGTGCATTTATCTATATAAAGACACGTATTTTTACCTCATTTCTTTACTATTGCGCATAATAGTAAAAATTTAGCGTAACGAAACGAATGCTATATTAGCCATTTTCACCTGCCCGCCGCATTTATATTTCTTTCGCGCGAAATTAAATTACAATTACGAGAGGATTGGTATGAGCCGGCCTGCAAGCTTTGTCTGGAACACCGAGAAGGTTTCAATTTCATGGAACTCAAATGCAAAAATTGCGAGTTCCAAGCCTTTCAAAGCAGAAGGATACGCGAAGCTTTGAAAGTAATTCTGAAAAGGTCGCTCAACAAAAATCAAATCCTGATTCTTTCTGAAATCCAAAAAGGCGCGGGCAGAAGCATTACTTCTACGCTGAATTGCATCTCGCGCGATTCCGGAATTTCTTTGTCAACGCTTAAGCTTAATGCGAAAATTCTGCGCGAGCTGGGGCTGATTTCTTACGCGGAATTCCGTGCGGTTGAGCTGACAGAGTTTGGAGAAGTAATTATTGATTTTTTAAACAGGTGATTTTATGAATTTAGGTGAATTACTTCCAGTACTATAAATCGTTTGAAGGAATGAATGAAGCGGATTTGAAAAATGCGATATATCGATGGGCGTGCGAAACAGAAAAACGCGGCATTACTTTTGATGCAGAAATCTACGATATTACAATGCACTTCAATAAAACAGAATCAAAACTGATACGGAAAATGCTTGCAGAAGAAGGAACCGTATCGCTTGGTTTGATAGAAAACGCGGCAGGCATTCTTAGCTGCATGCAAAGCGAGGAAAATGTAGGAACCGACGAATTCGAAATAATGGCGCGTTTGCTGTCGAATGTGAATGAAAAAGATGGGCTTCAAAGATATTTGATTTATGGAACCGAACTGAAATGGAGCAAAAAAGAATTCGAGGAATATTCCACGTACCTCGAAAAAAATCAATATTTAGGTGCGCTGAACAAAAAATGGTTTGTAACCGGAAAAAATGACAACGTCGGAAAGGGGATAAGATATTGTGAAATAAGAAGCGCGCTTGATGAAACCAATTATAATGTAGGCGATTTGGTTTTGTTGTCCGCCGGAAAAAAATCGCGCGAATCGCTTGAAAATATTGCTGCGACAATGAAATATTTGTACGATGATACAAAAAGCGCACGAAAATAAACTAATAAACCTGAAATTTCAATACATGAATAGCGTTAATGGTGGAATAAATGTCAGAAGATCTTGGCATTACAGTCAAAAAATCAGAGAATTTCAGCGAATGGTACACGCAGGTAATCCAGAAAGCAGAGCTTGCGGACTACACGCTTGTTTCGGGCTGCATGGTCCTGCGCCCGTGGGCTTATGCGATATGGGAAAATATCCAGAAAATCGTTGACGAGAAAATCAAGAAGCTCGGCCACAAAAACGCCTACTTCCCGATGCTTATCCCGGAATCTCTCCTGACAAAAGAATCCGAGCATGTCAAAGGATTTGTTCCCGAAGTCGCCTGGGTGACGCAGGGAGGCAATGAAAAGCTTGCGGAGCGCCTTGCAATACGCCCGACTTCCGAGACAATAATGTACGCTTCTTACTCAAAGTGGATTCGCTCATGGCGCGACCTGCCCCTGCTCATAAACCAGTGGTGCAATGTCGTGCGCTGGGAATTCAAGAACCCGCGGCCCTTTTTGCGAACAAGAGAATTCCTCTGGCAGGAAGGCCACACAGTTCATGCGACAAAAGAAGACGCAGACAAGGAAGTCATGACAATCCTGCTTGAAGTCTATAAAGACCTTGCCGAGAATTCTCTTGCAATCCACGCAATCTACGGGAAAAAGACAGAGAACGAGAAATTCCCCGGCGCGCTTTATACAACCACATTTGAAAGCATAATGCCTGACGGCAAGGCGCTGCAGATGGGAACATCGCACCAGCTGGGGCAGAATTTTTCAAAGGCTTTCGACATCCAGTTTGTCGACAAGGATGAAAAGAAAAAGTAGGCATGGCAAACTTCGTTGGGCGTCACAACGCGATTAATCGGCGCAATAATCATGGCGCACGGCGACGACAAAGGTCTTGTGCTTCCCCCAAAAATTGCGCCGGTGCAGGCAGTAATCATTCCGATACTTTTTGAAAAAACAAAAGGCGAAGTGCTGGCAGAAGCATCGAAGATACAGTATTCTCTTGAAGAAGCAGGAATCCGCGCGCATCTGGATGCCCGCGACGCATATTCACCGGGATTCAAATTCAACGAATGGGAGCTGAAAGGCGTGCCCCTGCGCATTGAAATCGGACCGCGCGACATCAAAAACGGCGAAGTGATTCTGGCGCGCCGCGACACCGGCGAAAAAAGGAATGTGAAAATCACAGGCTTGAAAAATGCCGCGACAATCGCCCTTGAAAGCATACAGGCAAGCCTGTTTGTCAAATCGCGGAAATTCGTCGAGACGCACATAACCGAAGTGAAGGATTACGCGATATTCAAGAAAATCGTCGAGGATGGCGGCGGCTTCGCGCAGATTTCATGGTGCGGCGACTCCAAATGCGAGGAAAAAATAAAAGAGGAAACAGGCGCAACCCTGCGCGTCATACCATTTGATGAAAAGGTTAAGCCGAAATCAAAATGTGTATATTGCGGAAAAGATGCAAAAGAATCCGTTTATGCGGCAAGGGCGTATTGATTATGAAAGTCATTGATGTCCACTGCCACCTGCAGCATGAAAAATTTACTCCGAATCGCGACGAAGTGATTGCAGAAGCGAAAAAGAAAATGGAGTTCCTGATTGTTGCCGGCGCAAACCCGCAATGGAACCGCGGGGCGATTTCGCTTTCTGAAAAGCACAAGGGATTTATTTACGCTGTTGTCGGTCTCCAGCCGGTTGACGCGATAAAGCATTCCGAAAAAGAGTTTGCCGAAGAGCTGGAATTTATCCGCAAGAATGCAAAAAAGATTGTCGGGGTTGGCGAGATTGGTTTGGATTATCACTGGGTTAAAGATGAAAAAGAGCGCGAAATCCAGAGGCAGCGGTTTGAAAAACTGCTGTCGCTTGCCGAAGAATTGAAGCTTCCGGTTGTCATTCATTCATGGGACGCAGAGGCAGAAGCTGTTGAAATTCTTTCAAGATATGAACTGAAAAGCGTTGTGATGCACTGTTTTTCCGGCTCAAAAGAGGTAATGGAAAAAGCACTTGCGCAGGGATATTATATTTCGTTTTCTACTACGATAGCATTCTCCAAGACTGCGAAGAAACTGGCGCGCGACTGCCCGCTTGAGCGGATTTTAGTTGAGACTGATGCGCCGTATCTTGACCCTGCAAAAGGAATAAATATGCCCTGGAACACAGCGATTGTAATAAAGAAAATCGCGGACGCAAAAAAGAGTGCTGAATATGAAGTGCTTTCCAAAGTTGTTGAGAATGCAAAAAAAGTGTTTGGGATAAAGTAGTTTCTCCGAGATATCAATATATCGAGATATGTTCGTCACCCGCCTTACTCCTCCTTTTCTGCTTAAACATACCTTTAAATACCCGCCAAGCGCGCGATTCATGCAACAAAGTAAAAGACTGCGCAAAATGCGGCTGTCCTCCTTCCACTTATCCTGGCGCAACTGTTTCATGCCTTGGCACAGGATTGTGCGGCTATGCGTCTCCGCCAAGCCTTCCTGGAGAACCTCCAGACTGCCCGACTTCTGTTCCGGACGGGACATACACTAAAACATACTTATCTGGATAACGGAAAGTATGTTATATGTAACGTCTTCTGTATGATACACATAACATAAAGTATGTTATTCATAATAGAAAGCTTATAAACCTGGTGATACATATATTCTTATCATGACATTCACGTGTCAAGCTTTTCAATCCAATGAAAATGGAGATGGCTAAAAATGGTCTTAATAGAGGAGCACATCAAAAATGCAAAGGAGCTGTTGAAAGACATAAACGAAAAAGTAAGAAGCGATCTTGTAGCCGAACGGCAGAAACTGATAGGCTTTGCTGCGTCTGAAATTTCCTGCGATTTGTTTGCCGTCCTGCTTCATAAGAAGAATCTTGTAACGCCGGGATTTAACGTAAATCACAGGTTTTTTGCATCGGAAAAATCCGCCAGAGAGAGGTTCGCGTATGATTTTCCCAAGAAAAGCGAGCTATTGCCGCTGCTTATCGAACAGGAGAATTACAGGAACATTTTATGCTACGGCAAATCAAAGGAAAGAAAAACTGTGGAGGGTGCGATAAAGAACCTGCAAAAAATAAAATCCATAATCGAAAGTGAAACTGGTGAGAGGTTATGAAGAACGTTTTCCCTTATATATACGATTTTTTATCCCTTGTTTTAGAGGAAGAAGATATCGCAAGTAAAATAAAGAGAATCGTTTTATTCGGCTCTGTTGCAAGGGGAGAGGCTGATGAAGAAAGTGATATAGACATTTTCATAGACGTGTGGTCAAAAAGCAGCATAAAAGACGTGGAGCAATACGTGGCTGAGGCGGAAAAAAGATTTTATGTTATTTCCGAGAGAAAATGGTCGCTTCTTGGAATAAAGCTGCCTATAAAATGCATTGTGGGTATGCTTGATGATGACCGATGGAAGAGCCTGCGGTCTGAAATAATAAGCAGCGGAATGACGCTATTCGGAAAATTTGAAGAGAAAGAAGAAGGCTGGGCGCATTATGCCATGGTCAATTATTCGCTTGCCGGCCTTTCTCAGGCAAAGAAAATGAAGCTTTTAAGAAAGCTGTTCGGCTACACTGGAGTAAAGAAAAAGAAAAAATACGTTTGGCATGGACTTCTGGAGGAAAGCGGCGGCGTGAAACTAAGCAGCAATGTGATTCTTGTACCTGTTGAGAAATCTAGGGATGTTACTAAGCTTCTTCATTCATTCAAGATAACCCCGCAAATAAGGGAAGTCAGGATAAAGTAATTTCCCTTATAAAGGCTGTTCGTCATCCGCCTTACTCCTCCTGTTTCTGGAGAAAACCTATATAAGACGGCGCTTTCCCGGGAAAATATCAATTTTAAGGCTTAAAGGATTTATAAGTGAAAATGCCAATTGTCTTTATGCGCTTGAATCGCATAGTTTTTTTGTCGTTAAATACCTTTCCAAAGGAATTAGCAACCCGATGTATTGGATACATATCTGAGGTGCGCTTTCCAAAGATACTTCTCGTACCTCTGATTAGACTATATTCCCTGCTTTCGGAGTGAATATGCAGGAATCGGAGAAGCAGGTATCCGAGTTCGGCACATTTAATGAATTCTTTACACGAAAATTGAAGGTAAGTGCGCGTAAAATCAACGCTGCTGAAAATGCAGTAGTTTCCCCTGTTGACTGCGAGGTATGTTGCCTTGGAAAATTGGAAGATAATATTCTAATTCATGTAAAAGGAAAATATTATACGCTTGAGGCACTTCTTGGAGATACTGAAACGGCACTGGAGTTCAAAAACGGCAACTACATAATTATGTATCTACATCCACGCGATTACCACCGCATACATGCACCACTTTCTGGTAAAATTTTGGATTTCAATACCTACCCGGCGCGCTTTTTCCTGTAAACAAAATATCTTTGAATGCTATCGATGGTCTTTTCGCAAGGAACGAGCGGCTTGTAACTTATATGGAAACATCTGCGGGAAAGGTCGCTATTGTTAAGATTGGCGCATCCCTTGTCGGCAGGATAAGGATAAATTATACGGATTTTGTCGCTTGCTCTTCTTTGAAATCTCCAGTGAAAGCCGAGTTTTCAAAGAAAGTGCCTGTAGAGAAAGGAGCTGAACTGGGCGCGTTTGAGTTAGGCTCTACAGTCGTTCTGCTTTTCCCTGAAGGAAAAGTAAAGCTTTGTGAAATAACCGGGAAAAAAGTGAAAATGGGAGAAAAAAATTGCAACATTACTTACTTAAAAATATATATGGACTTAAGCGTCGACTGATATTTAGAAATAAAAGAACATGTGCATATAGTGCAAGTTATTTCTCACTAAAATGTGAAGTGTTACGAATTGCGCCAAAAGAAACTGAAAAAGGCAGCAATAGTCAGTATCACAAGTTCGAGTAATAGGAACAGTAAATATCCTATTTTATCGATTATTTTCCGGAGCATACTCAATCCTGAATCAAAATCCATAAGAAAAAAGAAGACATGGCAAGTGATATCGCAAAAAGAGACAATAATGTGTGTTTAAAGGATGCCAGCCATGCGATAACGGCTTAACCCAATGCGGCTCCTGCTCTGCAGTAAATGTCGGCCAACTCTGCAAAGATAACGGCGGAACAGGCGTACTGGAGCCTTCTCTTAAATGCCCTCTTTGCAAGAAATACGATTACGCAGGCAGGGAAACAGGAACCGGCTCGCATCCCAGAAGCCCGGAAGTATGTTATGACAATGTTGTAAACGGCAAATTCACGCATTATGTTGTTGAGACCTGCAAATCAGGCGGAAGCGTGAACGAGTCTGTTTGCGAGGATACTGACGGCAACGGCCAGCCGGATACCTGCGTTTCCGAGCCCACTGTGTGCAGTGCTACGGATTCATGCTTTAGAAAAACATATAATGTCGACTTAATTACCGGAGGAGGCAAGCAAAACCTTGATTTTGGATACTGCGGCGATACGCCATTTCCAAAATC
>CABMCT010000041.1 GCA_902384675.1 uncultured archaeon
ACCTCCGATTTTCAGTGCTTTATATGTAGCACCCAAATGAGTGCTGGCTTAGTATCGTTGGTGGATGGAAAAATGCACTCCTGTCGCTTACAGGAGTTAAGCCAGCACCCGAAAAATAAATTGGCTTGTGGTCAGGTCAAGCCCCTGAGCTTTCTCTGCCACCGCCAGTATCCAAGCCCACCCCAGCATGTCGCTGCCATTCCGACAGCTACCGAGATGAGCATTATTGACTCTACGCTTATATGCATTTACATTCCTCCTTGAGTATGTTGCTGTCACTGGCTCTTTTATAGCCGTTCGTTCTGGCAAATATCTTTTCCCTCGTCAATGCGTCTGGGACTCCTGCTCTCAGAGATTTTGCCCTTTCTTCTGCCGTCTCGTACATTGTGTTAATACCTCCGTTTATGGTGTCTATTGCACCCGAAAGATGCGGGGCTTTTACCCCGTCATCTCTAATTTTCTGCTTTTTTCAGGCTTCTTCTTCACCTGTGCTGGCAGCGGCGATGTTGCCATAGTACATTTGTTCTCCGCCCACTTTCGTAATTCCCCAAATTCAGCCTGTTTTTGGTGGCTCATGGGGACTAAGTTCTTTGCCTCTGCTACGATGTGCTCCGTGGTCACGTCCTTTGCCTGCTCGTAGAACGCAGATGCCAAGGCTTCCTGGATGATGGTGCGTATCTCACGCCCTACCATACCCTCGGTTGCCTCGACTATCTTATCGATTTCGAAATCGTCAGGATTGCGCTTGACTTTCGCAATATGAATCTTGATGATTTCGGCACGCTCTTCCTGATTCGGCAAACCCACGAAAAAGATTCTTTCGAACCTCTGCATGAGTTCAGGCTTCAGGTTGTATGGCGTGTTGCACGTTGCTACGAAGACCACTGGCTCGGTGTTTTCCTCCATTTCTGTGAGGAGTACCGACATCGCTCTGAGTGTCTCTTCGTGACCTTGCGCCTGGCTGCCGCCATCGCCCGTGGAGAACATCTTTTCGATTTCATCCAGCAGCAGGACGCACGGGGAAACAGCTTTTGCCTGGTTAAGCCCTTGCTTCAGCTTGCTTGAGGTCTCGCCGTACCATTTGCTCGATATGCTGCTCATGTCCATCCTGAGCAGGGGAACCCCAAGCTCGCTGGCTATGACCTTTGAGCTAAGGGTTTTACCTGTGCCTGCATACCCGATAAGCAGGATACCTTTCGGAAGGCGCAAGCCGAATTTTTCAGCCTCTTTGCTGTTACGCATCTTGGCTTTCTGAATCCAGCTTTTCAATGCATCCATTCCGCCTACTGTGCCCAGGTTTTCTTCCTGCCTGAAGAATTCAAGGATGCCAGTCTTTTTGATTATCTGCTCCTTTTCCTGGATGATAACCGCAGGATGGATTTTATGCGTGCTTACGATGCTTTTTGCGAGCACGTCCTCGGATTCGTTCAGGGTCAGACCGAGACAGGCTTTAAGGATTGTGTCCCTGTTTCCGTTCTCGGATAGTTCTTTGTCTATCTCCTTGATGGTCTCCTTATCCGCATCGGTCTTTGCGTTGCGTTCCTGGGATATGAGCAGGTTCGATAGAACCTTGTCTATATCCCCTTTATTGGGGAACGGCAGCGTTATTACGGATACGGATTTCTGAAGGTCGGCTGGAATGCGGACTACTGGCGAGAGCAATATCACTGTTTTGATATGCTCATCGCTTCCGTATTTCAGGGAGCTTGCGAGGTCTCGGACTCGCCTTACTACCATCGGGTTCTGTTCCGTGATGATATTGTGCGTGTCCTTGAAGACGGCTATGAGGCTATCCTTCTTTGCTTCGATTGCGTTGAAGGCGTTAAGAAGGTCTCTGCTGCCCTCGTCTGCATAAGGCTCGTCATCTATTGTCCTTAGCCCCTGCGTGACCGACCAGGTTACAAGTAGCCTTCCTGTCCGCTCTGCGATTTCGCCGAGCATTGCTATAGCCCTGTCCTCTTCATACGTTTCGAGTATGATGAGGGCATACCTGGCTCTAACAAGTGTCTCGATGTCGAGAGCGGTGTCTGGTTGTTTTCCATTCATTGTTTATACCTCCGTTTATTTGGTGTTGTTGCACCCGAAAAAAATAGGGCAGGGGTTTTTAGTTTTCTGTATAGTTCTCTCTATCTTGCGTATCGGTGTAGCCTTTTCTGTCTTGCCCGTCTATGCCTTGCGCCTCTTGCTGTTTTACCCCGTGCCTGAGATATTCCAGAATGAGCGCACATTGCATTATCGTTGGAAATCTGCCGACTTCTTCTGGATGTCCTCTCGCTCCTGCTGCCTGTATTTCAATCTCCTGAAGCAATATATCATATATTACCTTCGGGTCTTCGGGGTTCATCGGTTCTTCGAATGTTACCAGCGAATCCTCGAATGTTGTTGGTGTCCCTGCTTTTTCGCAGACCAATTCGTAAAGGTCTGGCGGAAGATTGAACTTGTTTTGCGGTCTCTTTGGCTCCATAGATTGAAATGTTAGCCGCATAGCCTCTTTCTTGGTTATGCCCATCTTGGCGTTATATTCATCCGCCTGTTTTTGAGCCTTCTGTCTATCTGTGCCCCATCTCCAATCAGTCGTAAAATATCCTTTCTCGCCTTCTTTTACGATGCAGGCAACATACTCGCCGTTCTCTTTCTCTATATCTACGATTATTAGAGCCATCTTTTTCTCAATGCTCATATTATTATACCTCCGTTTATGGTGATTGTTTGCACCCTGAAAAATTTTAAGATACATCAGTTAAGCAACTGATGCACTATCCCGCTTATCCTTAGATTTCGGAAAGCATGCCAGATTTTATTATCCCGTTGGGGTAGTATTCCATAATTAGAACAACTCCCAATGATAATATCCTTCTGCTTTTCCTGATATATGCCCGTCTCTAATTTCTGCCGTTATGCCATCAAGGATACAACAGATAGCGGGATTAGCGGTTTCGAAAACAATTTCTAATTTGTTCATTTTGTTTACCTCCGTTTATTGATGCTTTACTGCACCCTGAAAAATGAAAAAGCGCATCCATTCCAAAAGGCTGACCGATTCCGTAATGGCATGCGCTTCCGCAATGCTGCTGCCTTTTTATCCAGATACCATATACCCGAAATTATACGGGTTTATAGCCTGGAAAAGTTCGGGCTTGTATTCTGACCAGTATTTTATTAAGCCCATCGGCGTTGATTTTATCCTTAGTTTTTCTGCCCTGCCGACATTCTCCCATCGCAAAAATTCCATAGCCTCTATATGCGATGTGAATAGCTTTATCTGTCCGAACATGGTTTTATACCTCCGTTTCGATGCTTTATATGTAGCACCCTAAAAAAATAAATAATCCCTTAGAGGCTGTTTATGAATGATATTACCTCTTCGGGCAGCGGTTCATATAACCAGCTTGTGCCGTATTTGTATCCGCAGACGGGGCAGGGTTTAGTTAGTAAGCCTTTGGGGTTCTCTCCTGGTCTCTTCCACACAGCCATATTGTCCATGGTTAATGGTTTGGAATCGTCCAGTTTGATGGCTTCCCAGTGCTCCGCCCTCTGATGCTCACAGCCTGCCCGAAGGGCGTTAAGATGCCATCTGTCCCATATCTCCAAAATCTTCTTTACGGTATCTATTGGCATTATGGGAATAAAACGACCTTCAGCAATGTAAGCCGCTATTGTGTCGCTTATCTGTCCGCCTGTTTCGATGTCTGTATGTTTGGTATTCCAGACATTACCACAAATTGACAGTTCTTTTTTGTTGTCTTCCTTTTCCCTTATTTCTACTTCACAGGTAATTAAAAGACTTCTCTTATATTGGTCTGTTTTTACCCGTCCAATTTTAAGTTTTTTTTTCATAGTTGTTATACCTCCGTTTATGGTGTCTTGCACCCAAAAAAAATAAAGATTATTCTATTCCCTGCTCTTGCAGTTCATTAAGAATATCTGTTAATTCGCTCTCGAAAAAGCCCAAATCCTCAACTTTATTAAGGCTCTTCTTGCATTCTTTATGAATTTTTTCGGCTCTCCGTGAGTCGTTGTCATATCCAAACTCGCCGCAGAATTCCTTAAAATCCATCGTCCCG
>CABMCT010000042.1 GCA_902384675.1 uncultured archaeon
ACGAACGGGACAGGGTATGCAAGGCTGTATTTCAGCCCGGGATGCGCTTATGCTGCCGGAGTGCAAAGATGGGTTGCAGGGGTTACTGACGGAAGGTATGTTGGGGGGAATACGACGGTTAACTTTACAACGCAGATATTCGGAAACCTGACAAACACATTCATAAGCCCGGCCGGACAGAAATTTTTAAGAGGCGAGCAGAATGTTACCATGAGGGCAAATGTCACATCTGATTGCGCAAGCGAAGTAATGAACTCCTTGTCTGTAAACTTCACATTTTCAAGAAATTCAAATAATTATTACTGCACCGGCAGCGTAAACAACGAGGGAACCGGATATTATAATTGTACTCTTGACACAACAGCTATGATTCCGCAGGATTATAACATAACAATGAACAGCAGCAAGTCATATTATAACAACCAGACGACTCTTTGGGCATATCAGGCTACAGTAAGCTCGTTCTGGGTCGAGACAAGGCCGAACCTTACCGCAGGATATATGACGCCGACACCGAGCGGATGGGGGGCACCGCATTATTTCTACGTCAATGCCACGGACGAGGATTATGATACGCTCACTACAAAGGTATGGTGGAGAAATACGCCGTCGTATTCTCCCTCAAACTCCATGACCAATACATCCTCGGGGATAAACAAGACCGTCGGATTTAACCCGCTGGTATTCTCGGAGCTTGCCTCGAACCTGGGAACATGGTACTATAAGTTCAACACATCGGACACAAACGGATATACGAACGAAACCGCAGAGCAGAGCTTTACAATAACCGCAGATAACATAGGATTCCAATACCAGGCAGGCAATGGCAGCGTGATAAACAGGTCTGCTCCTGCCGGCGACCCGCTGTCAAACGCGACTCTTGCAGCGGTTGCATGGGACACGGACCAGCAGCCGAACGTGCCTTTGCCTGTCGGAAAAACCGTGTACTTCTGGGCAACAAACGATTCCCTGAGCAACTACATACGCTCGCCGTCATATGTATACCTTGACGGCGCAGGAAATGCCACATATTATCTTTCAGTAAGCTGTTCATATGCAGTGGGCCCGCAGAAATGGAAGCTTGGAACATCCGGGAATACGATGTACAACACAACAAACTCAACGGAGTTTAATTATACTATAATTACAAATCCGCTTATTTCAGCCGTCAGCCAGCCAATAGGAAAGTATTTCATAAAGGGCGTCGACAACGTCACTATCCGCGGCAATGTTACTGATGATTGCGGCCTTGTGCCCGGCGCCACGGTCACGATTACGATCAGCCAGAACGGGGTTAAGCAGACAGTCCCAAGCTGTACAGTGGCAAACGACGAAGGTACCGGATGGTATAATTGCACTGTGGGAAGCTCTCTTACGTCAAGCTGGAATACCGGCTGGTACAATGTTACAATAAACGCATCAAAGCCGTATTACAACCGCTCGCAAAATTATGTGCAGACAAATTCGTTTATGATTGCAACGCAGCCCACCCTTTCAAACCCTGTGACTAATTTCCCCGGAGATACAAGCGGATGGAGCGGGACTTCCGGGCAGAAGTGGAAATTTACAGTAACAGTAGAAAACGACGACGGTGCTAATGCGATTGTCTATTTATGGGCTAATCTTACCGGCAACTGGCAGCTCCTGAATTCCACGACATGGACAAACCCGGGCCCTTCAAGCGGGTACACCGGCACGGTGTCATTCGGAGGCATCCAGTTTAATTGCACCGTGCCGGCCGACCTGGGATTGAAGAATTTTAAGTGGAATGCCACAGACGTATATAATTACACGGCAAATATATCGGCAACTGCAACCATTACAAAAGACGACACCGATATAGTTGCAAGTACGCCTACAAACGGCGTTCCGATAGTCAGGTACGGAAACGCACAGCTTCTGCAGGTGCAGATAAGGGACTTAAGCAATGCTTCGTGGGGGCGCGCCAATGTTAACGGGACATTCTGGATTACAACAAACAGCAGCAACCAGTCAAGCTACAATGCCGGGAGGATAAACAAAACAGACAGCAACGGGTATTTGAAATATTACTTTAATGCAAACTGCTCTTATAACCCCGGCGTACAGTACTGGAAAGGAGGCGTCCAGAATGATATCTGCTATAAAGACACGCCGTATCCGAACGACACTGTAACCGTGTTCGGGCAGCTGAATAGCAGCCTGCAGCTTCCGGCCAACGGCTCAAGCTTCGGGACCGGCGGATACATTAATATCAGGTATAATGTCTCAAGCGAATGCCCTGCCGAGGGGCTCATTGCGAATGCCTCCACGAACGCGCAGCTTAATACTTCATCCAGCCCGCTTGAGGACTGCAGCACAATAACTAACGAGACAGGAGCCAACGCCGGATGGTACAACTGCAGCTGGAGCAGCCTGTATAAAGCGCCCGTATGGTGGAACGTTTATCTTACGAGCAGCAAGCAGTATTACAACAGCAGCGCAAATTTCTTCCAGAGCCGCTTCCTTTTGATTAACAGCCCGCCCGCTTACAGCAACCTGAATGTAACGCCCGGTTCCGGGTCCTGGGGGCTTGTATATAATTACAGCCTGAACTTTACAGACCCCGATGCAGACCCTGTTAACTGCACGCTTTACACAAGCAATGATGGCGGAGCAACATGGATGCAGAGAAATAATACACTGCAAATTTCAAGCCCGGGCGCATGTAGCATCATTGCGTCTGATTCGGGGTGCGGAGCTATCGGCACAAACAACTCCTTCAAATTCCAGCTGGACGACGGGTATAATCACCCGATAAACACCACAGTCATAAACGGCCCCAATATTACTGCAGACGTGATTAATGTGATGTATGTCAGCGGAAATAACGGGCTGGTCAACAGGTCTTACGGCGTTCTTCCGCTGTCTGTGTTTGTCAACGACACTACAAAGAGAGCCGGCGTTTCATTCCCTGATGTAAATGTATCCTTCATCATCACGACAAACGGAACGAATTATACTGTTGACGGGTACAACACAACCTCAGGCGGCAGCGTGACGTATTATTACACCCCCTCGTGCTCTTACATACCCGGGAACCAGACATGGTATGCAAGAGTAAACAATTCATGCTATACTGTGGTGAATACTCCTGCGTACAATACAACTGTATATGGCAGCCTGTATAACAGCCTTATATCCCCGCTCGGGACAAAGAACCTGCGCGGCACAAATGTTACGCTTAGGGCAAATATAACATCCGACTGCGCAAACGAAGTTATGAATAACACCGGAGTTACGTTCAAATATTATCTGGCAGGATATTCAAACATTTGTACTTTAAACAACGAATCAACAGGATATTACAACTGCACATTTAATACTACGGGGATGCCTGCGCGCGATTATAATTTCGAAATCAACGCCTCCCAGAGCTTCTATAATATGAATTCCACCACGTATTCATATGCCTATGGCACCTCTTCATTCTTCGTCGAAACATATCCCGGGCTTACAAACATGACCCTCCTAAAAAGCGCTGCCGGCTGGGGGGAATATTTCAACATTACCGTAAATGTGACAAATGAGGACCTGGACCCGATGGCCGTACGGCTTTGGGAAAACAGCTCCGGCACATGGCAGGAAATCCCCGGGGCTGCAGAGACGGTATCGGTCTATAACAAAATAGTGAATAAGCAGTACAGGTATAACAACTGCAACAAAATCGGTAACCCGTACTTTAAATGGAACGTATCCGACGGCGACCCCTGGACTAATGAAACTGCGCCCATGAACATAACTATCACAAAGGATGACATATTAGTCAATTATACCCTCGGCAATAATTCCATTGTAAACAGGAGCAACTCAAGCAATACAGCAATGCTTCGCGTGCAAATTTATGACACTGATAAAAATTCCGTTGTAACAAGCGCTGCCGGGGCAGGAACGTTCTACGCAACTACCAACGGGGCTGCATGGACAGTCGATACAATAATCGGCGGCGGAACCGACGGAAGCGGATACCTTACGGACAATTTCCCGACACTTAGCCGATGCACTTATAAGATAGGGCCGCAGAACTGGAGCACAGAATTCGGCTCATCATGCTATAAAACAACCAACAGCAGCATCCTGAAGGTTAACATCACAACAGACCCTCTGAAGATGTCACTTGCCACGCCTTCAGGCGGGAGTTACAGGTTAAACAAGGATTCGGTAATTATACGGGCTAATGTGAGCGATGACTGCTCGCTTATTCCGCAGTCATCAACGGCATTTGATATCCAGAAGGACGGCTCGTCTGTAGCAACCTGCAATCCCGCAACCGATGAGAACAACGGATACTATAACTGCACTATAAGCACTGTGGGACAGAGCCTTGGATGGTACAATATCACAACATCGAGCTCAAAAACATATTATGCGCCGTCGGGCAGCATCAACAACCAGAATGCTTTTGTCATTGTAACAGACCCGAATATCACCGCAACCAGCCTGGCCACATCTGATTCAACAGAGCCGAACGGCTGGGGCGAGACAAGGACATTCGGCATAACTGTGAACGACCCCGACCAGAACACGTTTGGCTACGAAAAAATGAACATAACATTATGGACAAATGCCAGCGGAACGTGGCAACTCCTGAATTCCACATCATGCTCCGCGCCGGATTGCGCAAACAACAAGCCGTTTTCATTTATCCAGAACAATTTCAATTGCAATAATATCGGCAACCAGCAGTACCGCTTCAATGTCACAGATTACTGGAATTATACAACAACAGTTACAAATCCGCTCCCTATAATTTACGATAACGTATTAATCGAAACCACGCAGGTTCCTGTATCGGTAAACAGGGAAGGCAATGCTTCAAGCACATTGATATTGCGGGTACTTGATACGGATAATTCCCAGTACACAAGCTCCGGATATAACGGAAGCTTCTGGGTGACAACAAACGGCGTAACGTATGCATTTATTAACCAGACACAAACCAACTCTTCGGGGCATCTCAACATAAGCTTCAACCCCGACTGCGCGTACGCTATAGGAAACCAGCAGTGGATTGGCGGGACAACAAACAATGTATGCTACAAAAGCGAAAACAAGTCAAGCCCGTCAAGCATAGTAGTCTATGGCCAGCTGAAGAACAACCTCCTCGCCCCTGCATACCTTTCAAGATACAATGTCACAAGCATTATACCGCTTAACTATTCTGTGTACTCCGACTGCCCTGCAGAAGGGAACCTGACAGGAGTATCCTCAGTGCTTA
>CABMCT010000043.1 GCA_902384675.1 uncultured archaeon
CGACATCGGGCGCGGCAAATGTCGTCACCGACGACCGGACCCACATTTTCATAGATAACGGGCCCCCATCGCGCCTCTATAACGAGCCCATAGTCTTGTGCAGGAACCAGAATTACAGTTTCAAGTTTCTGGAGCTGGACGAGGCAGCTAATGAAGCTACTAACGGAAACTGGTACCTGCAGCTTTTCTACGGGGGCATTTTCACCAGCCTGCCTACCGGCGGATTTAATCTTGTGCCAGGAGAAATAAACCCGCATAACATCCCCGCTGTCAACGGCCTTGGGACCACAGCGAGTTGTACGCAAACTACTGCAGACCAATGCGCATGGGGCGGCAATTATACGTGGAACATAACCGTATCTTCCTCTGCGGCTTTGGGAGATTACCAGATGAGAATTTATCCCGCAATGCAGCCCACAGGGCCCATATTCCGTACCGATGTGATAAATGTCAAGGTCGCCAATTGCACTAATCTGGACATAATGAGAGTACCGAAAATATTTTCCCCATCCGGCGAATACGGCTATGTTGTTGCAGGCCATAATGGGCAGGTGGTTGCGACAATAGCCAATTACAATACCACGTCTTCGGCTTCGGCAAATGTCAGCCTAAGGCTTCTTGACGGGCAAAATGTGCTGAACTGGTTCATCAACGGCGCAACTAAAAATGTAACCCTCGCTTTGACTGCAACGCCATATCAGTGGAACAATGTTTCTCTTGTCTGGGACTTTTTGGTTCCTGATTCCGTGACAACAAAAACATATACTGCTGAAGTAACGGTAAGCAACGGTGCATGGTCCAATGTTTATACAAAAGATTTCCAGGTAAACAGCTTCGGCGGAGCAGGCACATCCTCATCGCCCCTGGTGATATATTCTGCAGCACCGAGGCAATTGTCACTTGGATCAGGAGGAGGAACAGCAAATGCAAATCCAAGAAAGCTGTTTGTGTGTAACTATGGCGATTACAATCTCACTGTCAATGTAACTGCCTACAGCACTATTCCTACTTCAGCCACAACAATACAGCCCACTGCTGACGATTCCTCAAACATCGGCGCGATAAAATGGTATAACCGGCAGATAAATACATCCACATGCTTCGAGGCAAGGATTGTTTACGATTCCCCTAACGTTGTCGGTGAAGAAAACTATGATACAGAAGCAGACTGGGTGGACCCTGGAAGCGGAAACATGCAAAGCTTATCCGAGTCCAGAAATATTCTTCAACTAAGAGGCGGAGGCACATTGGAAACTAATGTAAACGTATCAAGTGCGGGCGTCAATTCATCGGCGATGTCATTCGATCTATCATTCACAGGCTATCGAGGCACCCCCACGATGCATGCGATTGACCTGTTTATTCCTCCGGGATTTACCCAGCCCGCTTCTTTTTCAATTACACCTATGACAGGGTACCCCATTGGCTCGCCTGAAGAGGGCTGGTTGGTGAGATGGTCGCCTTATTCGCAGGGAGGAGCTATCACCAGCGTATCATCAGGCAGCACATACAGCATTACTTTTACCATGGGCACTGCCAGCAATATCATACCTGCAGGAAAGGCATTCATCATAAGGGCAGAGGGCTATCCGGGAACAACAAGGTCTTACACGTATCAGGACGATTATGACCAGGTGACCATTAATGCTCCGTGGCTAAAGACAATAAGATATTACAACACTACGTCCTCAAATGAGCAGACAGATTTTCCCGCATCCTTTGCCTGCGGCAATTTCTCGACAAAGCTGCAGGTCTTAAACAAAGGAAACCTTCCTTTAACCGCTTCAAATGTAACTGAGAACAAGGTAAACGTCTCGGTAAACTACCCGAACGACTTGTTGTTCTCTAATTTTAACCCCGCGCAATCCTTCAATAACTCCAACTTGATTACATGGGGAAACAGCAACATTACCTTCAATGTCACCGGAAAAGACAATTCAAAGAACTATTCTTATTTGATATCTGTTCCTTACCAGACCAACGGCACGTTCACGTTTTTTGCGCTGCCAACAAACGGAAGCTTGGCATATTACGATGAGAACTACACAATCCTTGTAGCATGCGGGGCTGCGCTTTCTGTCAGCCCGCCCGCGACCGCCCCCTCGACGATTTACCAAAACAATGCGTTCAATATAAGCTCCACAATAACCAACAACGGCCCTGGAAATGCCAGCAATGTCATTTCCACGATAAACTGGACTAACACAACAGCAATCAGCGGGCTATCTAATCTTGTTGTGCAGAATATAACGCTGGTCACAAGCAACACCACCAACATAGGAACCATGGGGCCGGTTACAAGCACAACGGCAATGTGGCTTGTAACCACGACAGGAGTAGGCACAGGAACTATCAGGTTCTGCATAAATGCCACTGCTACTGAAAATGCAACATCTATCGCAAGCTGCAGCGATGTACTGATTCAGGCAGCTGCAGCAACAGTCAATTTAACAAACGCTCTTGCTATCTCAAACGAAACAGGAACAAGCAGCGGCAGCTGGGGATTTAACTGGACGTTCAATGTCACTGTGGATACCGGCACAAATACCGATGCGACTGTGAACGCATGGGTAAGTAACACCGGCGGCGCGCCGTGGACGTATATCGGTTCCGATGCGTACAGCAAATCCAGCGGAGTACAGAATCTGACGTATTCATGGGCTCCAAGCTGTTCAAACATACCTACAGGAGGCGGAACCTCGACAATAATGTTCAACAGCACCACAGACAGCTCCGGGAGAACAGCAACAAACACGTTCACGCATAATAGGGATAGTGTAATCTGGATATTCAATGCTTCTACAACCGGGGAGGATTCCATTGCAAACCGGAGCGGCATCCAGACAACTTTGCTTAATGTCATCGCACAGGACAAAAATGGCACGCTTCTGCAGAATTTCTCGACAAAATTCTATGTGACCTCGGACAATTCAAATTATTATCCGTCCACAGACGCAGGTTCGGATTATAGGTACGAAACAAAATCCAATGATTCCGCGTACGCGAACTTTTACTTCAACGCAACATGCCTGGGTGAATATACCGGCACGCCTAAGTTTGCAGTGGGCCCGCAGAAATGGCGTGTGGGCGTGAATGATTCGGCATTAGGCTGTTACGCCCAGAATCTTTCCTCGGGCGCAATTACAAGAAATCTCACAATAATGGGAGACATAATACCGACATTGAACAAGCCAGACGGCTCCCAGAATTATACGCAGGAGCAGACGATATCCCCGTTTCTCGGCTCAACCACGGATGACTGCGGCGACCCGCTGACTACAACAGTCAGGTATTACGCCAATTACTCGGCTGCAAGCGGATACAATTGCACGACAATCACGCAGGTCGGGGCAAATGCGTTCTCGTGCGACATGCCCACTAATTTAAGCACAACAATGGGCTGGTACAACGTAAGCATGTACGCAAATGCAACATCATATTATAATAATTACACGATAAAATCAGGTACCCCCGGATTGTTTTATCTGAATGCAAAGAAAAGGCTGGACAACCCTTCAGCATCTCCAATAATAGAAGGATGGGGATACAGGAACTGGAATTTCTCGGTACAGGCAAGCAGCGGGGACCCGACAATAACTTATAACGTAAGTTTATGGACGACCTTGGGTTCGCCGACATTCTCAAGCCAATGCAGTTCGCCTACCTGCGCAAACCAGACCCCGACAGGCTGTACGAACTGCATTAATGCAACAACGTACTGGTACAGGAATTTCACCCCTTCGGACCATGGAACATGGTACTACCAATACCAGATTGACACAACGCCTGCCACTGCCACATCCACTGCGTATGTAACAGTCCAGAAAGACGATGAAAACCTTACATACTCAGAGGGAAACAACAGCTATGCAAAATATAATCCCGCGCAATATGCAAAGCTTGTTGTAAGAGTATACGACAGGGATGCCCAGACATTCAATCTTGGCACCCCGGCTACAGTCTACTTTAACGTGTCTGGAAAAGTTGCCGGAAGCAACCAAACCAACTCAACCGGGCATGCGATGTTCTATTTTGCTCCAGACTGCAGTTTCAACGGCGGGGACCAGGTCTGGGTTGCGTATATTAACGGAACCGATTCGAATTACAAAGTCAACACATCAGCTAACATGAACGTAAGCGTCGATACTGCAGGGTGCAGCCCGAGCGTAGTCATGCAATCAATTTACAAGCCTTCTGAAACGTTCATTTACCGCAACTTTACTGTGAACGCCACAATAACCGTAAGCGGGCCTGCCGGCACCCATGCCAGCAATGTTAACGCTACAATCACCCTGCCTGCCGGATGGACATCTGACGGAGCGACGCGCTCATTCGGAACAGTGAACAAAGACCAGAATGTAACCGCCTCATGGACCATAAACGCAACTTCGTACGGCATACGCAATATAACAATTTTTGCAAACTCAAGCGATGCAGGAAACAGCACAATGGATTCGGGCAATTTCACGGTTTACAAAAACAAGACAGTTGCAAGTCCGGCGGAACCTGCCTTGTCAGCACCATTATCGTCGGGCGCGAACATGACTGCGGCGTGGGCCTGCGAAGCAGCCAATTATAGGGTTGCAAACTTTACAATATATTCAACAAATGTTACTGCATCCCCAATGGACGTCGTATTAAGGATATTTTCATATAACGGCACAGACTGGCTGGATATATACCACACATACAAAATCAATTTATCCGGCAGCAGGTCGGATTTTGTCCCGGTATTAAGGAACCAGCTCTTTGCCAATGAAACCGGCTACTGCAAATTCAGGCTCGCCAATATAGGGAACAACGCAATCAATATAACCGACCTGAAATTTTCAGGCTATTATAATGAAACCGTTCAGGTGCAGGATATACAGGCAAGTGTCAATGGTAATGCAACAACAGGCATCGAGCCGAGCGAAATATTATTTAACGCTACTGTAAGGATTGCCAACAGCGTTTCGTCTGCATACTCAGGCACACTCTGGCTGAATATTACAAACTCATCCGGCGCGCTCGTCAATTATTCAAGCACTGCAATAAGCCTGCCGGCAAACTCGGTAAATATATTCAACTTTACAAACATAAACACAAGCGGCTGGAACCAGGACTCCTACACCATGAAAGCGTATCTTGATTATGGAACAGGCACTGCCGCAAGAACCGAGCAGCTGATATTCAGGTCGGTTTCGGTATCTTCAAAAGTAAGCAACTGGATGTGCAGCCAGACAAACGAGACATATAATGTAACTATCGTAAATCCATTCACAGATTCGGTACAGTATAATGTCTCGCTGAAGGTGCCTGCAGGATGGAGTTATTTGCCTGTATTCCAGATTGTAAACGCTTCTTCGCCTCTTAATTATACAGTGAGCTTCAACCTGACATCAAGCAGTTCTGCAGGTGAAAATGTTACAGTAAATGCGACAGTAAACTATACCTATCCATCGGCAGCCAAAAGCAGGAACGCCACATACTCAATACAGGAGAGCAATAATATTTCAATACTTGAGGTTATCCGCGAAACTCCCCAGACAGTTGCAAGCAATGAGGTGTTTGATTCGCAGCTGACAGTACACAATAAAGGATGCGCTGCTGCCTCCTCCGCGACTGTGCAGGAGCAGGTATCAAGCGGCTGGACGCCTGCAAACCCGGGCATAAAGACAAATGAATACGGAACGGATATAACTGCAACAGGAACCACGGACCTGATAAACAACCTTATAATATGGCAGGTGGGCTCGATTCCTGTGAACAAGTATGCAGTCCTCACATACCAGATAAAATCCCCGGCAAGCACTTCTTCTTCAGGCAGCCTGCAATATAATATGAGCTGGGACGGAAGAAATCTGACAGAGGGGCAGAGTTACAATACAGGAACATACAATTATTCCTCGGAGGCACACCTTGAATTCGACCTGACTGCGATACAGCAATCCTCATACCCGTGGCCAGAGCCAAGAAGCATACAGCCCAACATATTATATAATTACAGCCTGAAGGTCACGAACATCGGAGATACAGCCACGAACAGCGAATGGAACGTCACGTTGAAATTGCCGTCCTCATGCAATGCGACACAATTATATAACTCCGGAACATGGAACCAGACCGCGGGAGTAATTAACTGGAACCTGACAAATATAGGGTCTTATGTCTCAACGACATTGAATTTCACTGTAAACTGCACTACGGCCGGGGCATACACATTCATAGCAGAAGGCTTGCGGAACACCACGGCAACAACGGCATTTTCAAATGACACCGGCATCGGATGCACGGGCGCGCCCTGCTACACCTCGGCTTCATACACATTTGCAAAGCCGGGCAGCGCAAGATACGAAAAACTGACCGAGGTCGATTTCTATTCCGCGTACAACTGGACGGGCCAAAACGTAACAGTTGGGGAAGGCTTTGTAAACTTTACAGACGACAACAGCAATTACAATCTCGCATGGCAAAATTATTCGCTCCTCCAGGGGTCCGGCTCCGCATGGTCCAATTATTCGATTGACGCAGGCAGTCAGAGCTTATTTTCCTCGGCAACAAGAACAATAGGAGTCGGCTCGTATACCGACGCAACATATAACCCGCAGGGAAATGTAACTGTCCAGAAGCTTGCATATACCTGGCAGACAGGAAAATCATTTGATGAGCCCCAGAATTTGTTCACAGAGGTCAAGGTTTATACTTATACCCCCCTGCTCACGAACTCTACTCTATATATAGGCGGCAACAGCAGCCCGACAATCGGCGGCTGGGGAAATCAGTTCAATTTCTCTGTAATGGCGCAGGACAGATTTGGCAGGGACGTGACTGTATATTCATGGCATAAGCCCACAGCCTATTCCAATTATATCTTAATCGGCAGCTGGGTCTGTTCTGCATGCTCTTCATGGACACAGGCCAACTTTTCATACAGCTACACTCAGTATAATATAACTACATGGCAATTCAAGTTCAACGCAACAAATCCTGATGGCGGCTCCGAGCTGTCGGGCTTTACGTATACTGTGGACAAGGACAATATCAATATCGCAAATTACACGCCCGCGCCCGCAGCCACAGTGAACCGCTCAACATCCAACATATTCAGTACAAGGGCTTATGACCGGGACAACGGAACATACCCCTCAGGCAGTACAGGTAAAATCTGGCTTGACGCATTCACTTACGGAAGCTATGAAACCTCCCCGCCTGTCCTGTCAAGCACCAACGGCTGGATTAACAGGACAATGGATAATCCTACCCTCTGCTCCGACACAAGCAAATGGTATCTTGGCACGCACAGCTGGTATGGCGGCACATCCGGCGACAACTATGTAAAAGATAATGCGACTTCTGCGCTGAACTTCTCGCTAAAAGGAGACCTGGCAAACTCTACCATGGCAAGCTTTGGCCAGAACTATACCCGGGGCACCGCTATCAGCTTCTCCGGAACAGTAACCGACGATTGTTCTGTCCCCCAGTCGGACCCGACCCTCTTCGGCCTGGAGTTCAGGATGATGGAGGGCGCGACAATATATGGAAGATGCACCACGCCCACAACAGGTTTTGGCTGCTCTATTGCAACAGACGGGACATACCCGTACGGATGGTACAATATAACAACAATTTCATTTGCCCGCGGCGGCACAAATAATTATTGGAACGGCACAAGAGTTACCCAGAATGCGTTCTTCCTGCGCTCCCAGATTAATCTGGATGGCGCGGCTAAAGCGCCTGCCGGCATATCAACGCCATGGGGGCAATCGCCGTTTAATTTTTCAGTAAATGTCACAAACCCGGATAACACAACCACCACGGTTTATCTTTGGATGTCCAACAGCTCCGGCAGCTGGTGGATTGAAAACCAGACCACGTGCGCCAACTGCAGCAGCTTTTACTTTTTGACAGGCAAAAACTTCACCAACAGCTCTATTCCAGGAAATACCTGGAGCTGGGTGTTCAATGCCACTTCGCCGACAGGATATGCAAATAGCACCCTGGCAACACAAACGTTCAATGTAACCCGCGACTCTATGGCATTGCGCAACTTCGGCGGAAATAATTCGTATGTAAACAGGACATCTTCGCCCAATACTATTGTAAACATTACATCGCAGGCATGGGATACTGTGTCAAACCAGAACACATTGAATTCCAACCTTCCGCACATAGCTCTTGGAGAAATTCACTTCTGGGTTTTTAATGGCACGGCAGACGTAGAGAACACGACAGAGGTAACGAGGAACAGCACAGATTATTTGAGAATCTTTAATCCCGATTGCAGTTACACTCCCGGGGCACAGTACTGGAACGTGAGTGTCAGCGGGAACCAGGCATACATGGATAACACAACCGCGGGATACCAGACACTTGTGGTTAATGTTGTCGGGGATTTAAACTCCACATATGTTTCGCCGACCGGCCTGGCACAATACGAGGCAGGGACAAATGCAATACTAAGCGGGAATATAACCGATGACTCCCAGCCGCCTGTTGCCAACCCCAATATCGTATTCAACCTGACATCGAATGGCAATTCTTATTCCTCTACTTCACCTTCCACAGCCAACCCGTATACATGTACGTGGTCCACTGCAGGCAAGGCAGTAGGCTCTTACAACATAACCCTGATTTCTTACAAGAGCTTCTACAACAACGGCACAGCTTCCCAGACAAATGCGCTCAAGGTAAAATATACTCCGCAGCTTACAGGAGCAGGCGTTACGCCGAGGTCGGGAGGCTGGTCTGTCTTGAGGAATTTCACAGTCAATGTAACGGACAATGCGGGTGATACAGATACTGTTGCCCTATGGGAGGCTCCGATAGGAACAGAGAACTGGGTGCAGATAGGCTCCGGCCAGGCATGCAATTCATGCTCGAACGCCACCCTGTCATGGAATAAAACTTATGCCTGCTCCGATATCGGAACAAAGAATTACAAATTCAATGCCACGGACACAGAAGGAAATTCATACACCACAACAGGAACCGATTATAGCATTGATAACCAGGTGATTTTCGTAAAGGACAATATGCGGATTGAATATGCAGGAGGGAACGAGTCCAACTCCACGCTCCAGCAGGCAGCCCAGCTCCTCCTACGTATATACGACATAGATAATTCGACATACGTGTCAAGCCCGACAGCGTCTGTCAGCTTTAATGTGACAAAGCAGGGCCCCGGCTCGGGCTACAGCACCGTAGGGACTAACCAGACAAATTCAAGCGGCTACGCGCTATACTATTTTGTACCCGATTCAAGCTTCGCTGCTGCAAAGCAGAACTGGAACGGATTTGTCCCGGCATCGGATGCATGCTACCAGTATAATTCTTCAGGCACTTTCAACGTGACCACATGGACAAACGTGCCACAGCTGGCGAATAAGTCTGTCGATATAATCAACGGGGGGTGGGGTGATAAGAGAACATTCAACATCAGCATATACGACCAGAACCGGACCGCAACTGTGTACCTGTGGAGGTCAACAAGCTTGTCCGGGCCGTGGACCCAACTGAATTCAAGCAACTATACTTTGGCCGGGCAATGGCAGGGATTCAATTTCACACAGGTTTTCACCTGCTCCGACCTCGGAACATGGTATTACAAATTCAATGTCACAAACGATGTGGGGAACGGAAACTCCACAACCCCTTCATCGCCTGATAACTTTACAATAAACAAAGACTCTGTAATATTTGAAGAAACTGTCGGCCTGGGAAGTGTTGCAAACAGGTCGGGCTCCCAGCCAGATTCCCTGGGATTCAGGCTAAAGGACGGGAACGGGACATACCTGCCAAATTTCCCGATGAAATTTTCTGTCACAACAAACAACGTCACGTTCTATTCGGATTCGGCAATTGAGAACCTGCCAAACACCAAAGGCCATATCAGGCTTAACTTCAATCCGACATGCGCAGGAGATTATGCAGGTGCCCCGAGGTTTGAGGTGGGAGAGCAGCAGTGGAAGGCGGTTGTCAATGACTCGGTCGCAGGATGCTGGCAGCAGAACGATTCGTACAATTTCATAAAAGCCAACAGCTTTGTCTGGGGCAACCAGCGCATCTCTGTGACAGCACCGTCAGGAACATCAAATTATACGCAGCTTGATACAGTTGTGATGCAGGGAACTGTGTTTGATGACTGCAGCCCGGGCATTGAGCTCGGAGGCGTCGGAGTGACATACTATGCGAATTACACCCCATCGGCAGGCTATAACTGCACTACAGTTACTTCGCCGGTTGCAGGCTTTTACGAATGCGACTGGCCGAGCGCATTCAGCCCGGCGCAATGGTACAATGTCAGCATGCATGTAAACAAGACATATTATTATGATAATCAGACTACAAAGACAAATTCCGGCTCTCCTGCGCTATTTTTCCTTAACATCTACAGGTCACTTTCAAACATATCCTCAGTCCCGTCAAGCGCCGGATGGGGTACGCGCAACTGGAACTTCTCGGTTCTTGCAACATCGGGAAATATAACGCCGGAATATTACGTCAACTTTTCAATGAAAAAGGGAACCGGAGTATGGACGGACTGTATCGGAGGCCCGCTTTCATCATGCATCAATGGAACGCCCGTTACCTGCGACGGCTGCAACAGCCTGCCGTACTTCTTTTATAAGAATTTCACCTATACAGACCAGGGAACATGGTTCTATAAATTCTCTCTTGGCCCGACAGAGACCCCGGGAACAAATACAATAGACATCGGAAAGGATAATGTAAATATAACGTATCTTGCAGGAAACAACAGTATCGTGAACAGGAACGGCGGCCAGCCTACGCTTCTTTCTGTCTATGTGAATGATACAAACAGGAATGCCCCCGCATACAGTCCTTCGGCAGCGGTTTATTTCAATATAACAAACCAGACAGGCAACTACATTACTGCAGGCTCCAACAGCACCAATTCTTCGGGTTACGCAAATTTCTATTTCAATGCAACATGCTCCTATGCTGTGGGGAACCAGAACTGGCTTGCATATGTCTTGGGAGATTCAAACTATAACGACAACACCACAGGCAATTTCACCATGACAATAATAGGCAGCCTTGCAAACAGCATAACGTTCCCGCAGGGCACCGGATTCAAGCAAAAGACAAATGTTTCAATACAGGGAAGAATAACAGATGAATGCGGCAACCCGATAACCGGGGCGCAATTCAGTTTTGAAATTTTGAATTCGACAGACGTTTTCCCGTGCGGAAATACTGTTGAAGCAGGCAACGGATATTATAACTGCACGTGGTACGCCGGGACAAACGCAACCGGCTGGTATAATATAAGGATAAACTCCTCGAAACTTCCGGATTACAGCAACAATTCATACACTGCAGTAAACGCCTTTGTTATCAGTAAAGCGGATAATACTCCTCCGTATCTTACAAACGAAGGCGTTACTCCTACGATCGGCGGCTGGGGCACGGTGTATAATTTCTCGGTTATCACCTACGATATTGATTTCAATAACTTTACTGTAAATCTCTGGCTGTCAAATGATAACGTATCATGGAGGCTTGGGGCAAATACCACGTGCTTCTCCCCGGGATGCGGGCTGCCGACCATGATAAACTTCACAACCCAGCTAAATTGTACGGATATCGGAACAATGTACTTCAAGTTTAATGCAAGCGATTATAATGCAACGCAATGGCTTAATGTCTCCGCAACAATATCCCACAACTATACTGTCCAGACGGATAATGTTACGGTCCTGTATGTCTCGGGAAATAACACGAATGTCAACAGGTACGGCGGAATGCAGGCCCTGACAATGTATGTTAACGACACGACGCAAAACATCACCGTACCTGCCGGCTTCAATGTCACATTCTGGGTTACAAATGACAGCGCAAACTATGCTGCCGGCGTTGCAAATACAACAAATGGGGCGGGTCAGGCAACATATAATTTCGCGCCCAGATGTACGCCTACAAAATATAACGTCGGGCCGCAGTACTGGACTGCCGGCTCTCTAGGAAACGGATGTTACCAGACAACCAACAGCAGCGCGAATTACACCACAACAGTTATCGGAAAGATCAATACAACGCTTGCAACGCCGCTCAATAGCCAGCAATTCCTTGACGGCCAGAACGTAACAGTCAGGGGAAACCTTACAAGCGAATGCAGCAATGCCGATACGATACCCGATGCATCGGTCACATACACACTTGCGCACTACCTGAATAATTATGCCTGCTCCCCTGTCAATAATCAGGGAAACGGATATTATAACTGCAGCTGGAATGTGACAGGAAGCCCGGGCGGAAGCTACAACATAACCTTCAATGCAACAAGGCAGTACTATACAAACGAAAGCGCATTGAATACAAATGCATTCTTCCATGAAGTCGGGCCGCAGCTTTATGGCGCCTATGCCATCGGCTCCGGCGCTTCGTGGGGCTCGACATACACGTTCAAAGTCAATGTTACTGACGTGGACACTACGGCCAACGTAACCCTCTGGGACTCAATCGACGGCGGAACTACATGGACACTGAGGGATTCCCAGACATGCGCCAGCTGCGTAAACCAGACAGTGACATTAACAAGGCTTGTAGATACATGTAGTGGCGGCGCAAATATCGGGACATGGACATGGAAAATAAATGCCACCGATTCAGGAGGGCTTGCAGGCACAACATCGGCAAGCACTTATGTTGTTTCAAAGAGAAATGTAAGCTTCACATACATCGGCGGAAATAATACCAATGTCTCAAGAATCGGCACAAACACAACGGCCCTGACAGTTGAGGTGCTGGACAACTTTACAGGGGCGCCGATAGGACAAGGCAAGTCCGGGGGAGTGTGGGTAACTACCAATGGAAATTCACTCGGGCCGCAGCAGGCAGCAACCACCGATGTAAACAGCTATATTGTTAAAGCATTCGACCCGACATGCACGGGAACATATTATAATGTCGGTGTCCAGCAGTGGATTGGCGGATTTGACGGGGACGGCTGCTATTCTGCGGCAAATTCCACCAACTATACCCTGATAATAAACTCTTCATACATTATCTCGGTTACCCAGCCGGTAAATGGTGTTGTATACCAGGTAGGCACCCAGGTGCCTGCTTACGGGAACGTGCAGGACAGCGACTCAGCATGCGGATATCTAAGCAGCGCATCAGTGCTCTTCAAATCCGTACAGGGGGCAACCGTACGCACATGCGCGCCGTCTCCGGCAAATTCTCTGAATAACGGGACTTACAACTGTACGTGGGACACCACCGGCGAATCCCTGGGCTATTGGAATATAACCATGAACGTCTCTGCGCCGTTCTATGAGCCGCAGTTCCTGACAGCAAACAGCGCATTGCAGCTTCGCCAGCGCCCGAAGCTGACATTCCCGAACGTAGACAATTCAAGCAGCGGATGGGGACATAACTATTCATTTAACATAACAGTAAAGGATGAAGATTTCGGGGACACGGACAATGTCACGCTCTGGTATTCCAACTCGCCAACAGGCCCATGGACTCTTGTAGAATCGAAAACCTGCACCGGCTGCACCTCAGGAACGGACGCCCTTTACTTCTATAAGCCGTTCTCATGCAATGAATATTTAAACGGGCCGAGCGTCTATTATAAATTCAATGCAACCGACACATACAACCTCACCAACCAGACTGCAACAAACTCCATCACAACTGTCAAAGATGACGTGTCTGTATTATACACCGACGGCGACGGAATCCAGATAAACAGGGAAGGAAGCGCCACAGGGACATTCATCGCAAGGATAAACGATACGCATACCGGCACCTGGGCGAACGCGCAGGTAAACGGCAGTTTCTGGACCACTATAGACGGAGGCAGCTATAATGACGTCAATATAACGATGTCAAATACCACAGGGCATTTAACATACACTTTAAATCCGGGATGCGCCCATTCTGCAGGACAGCAGTACTGGATTGCCGGAACAAACAATGACCAGTGTTATGTATCAAGGAATATGAGCATCGCAAAAAGCTTCACGGTAAAGGGCACTCTCAAGAACAACCTCCTCGCCCCTGCATACCTTTCAAGATACAATGTCACAAGCATTATACCGCTTAACTATTCTGTGTACTCCGACTGCCCTGCAGAAGGGAACCTGACAGGAGTATCCTCAGTGCTTA
>CABMCT010000044.1 GCA_902384675.1 uncultured archaeon
ACGGGACACTTACTGCTTCTATCAGTCCTAATACTGTCGGGACACTTGTATTAAGCGGTATATGGAATTTGACGTATGGACGACATACTGTACGGATTACTAACGGGGTTGTTGATGTTTCAGAGAAGGTTATGGCTGATGTGAGAAAGGACGGGTTGGTCGGATACTGGAAGTTTGACGAAGGACAGGGTACGGCTGCTCATGATTCTTCCGGGAACGGGAATGACGGGATGCTGTATAACAATCCTGTGTGGGTGGATGGAAAATTCGGAAAGGGTTTGCAATTTAACGGAGTGAACAACTATGTAAGCATACCTCCTTCACCAGGTTTGAATCTTTCAATTCCTAATAAAGCCACCTATTCGCTCTGGCTTAAAGTTGGTCCCTGGGTGCAAATATGGAACGGCAATAATTTAACAATACCTTTGTATCATGGAACTTGGGCTTATGGACAGGGATTCGGTGTAACTAACGACCCTGTGCCTTATGCTCAAGGTATGATTACAGTAAATGCTAATTCGCCTCCTTCGGCAACGTATACTGTAGATAGAACGAATTTTTATTATCTTTCTTGGACCTACAACGGCTCGGAGTGGGACGTATATATGAATGGTGCATTAAGAAATACATACAATTATCCAGGAACGCTTAACACAACTACATTCAATAATGGTATCTATATAGGAGCAGCGACTGGCGGCCTTTGGCGCGATTTTTCAGGCATCATTGACGAAGTCAAAGTATATAACAAAGTAGTAATACCTGACGATACAATAAATCTCAAGGCCGCCTAGAACATTTTCACAAAGTCAAAAATAACTTCTGCGCCTTTTACCAGCGCGTTAATTTCTACATATTCGTCAGTCTGGTGCGCCATGTCAGGCCCCACGCCGAAAGAGATAGCAGGAATTTTGTATTTCTGGAAAAACGTCATTACTGTTGCGCCTTCGGAGCCCTTGACTATTGGCGTGATGCCATTTTTTTTAATCGCGGATTCAAGCGTTGTTATAAGAGGGTCATTTCGGTTCATTTCATAGGGCAATTGCATATTCAGGATTTCCAGCTTGTAGTTTTTTGTTGTTTTTTCAAAAATTTTCTTTATTTATAAAGCAGTAAAATCAGAAGTCGTTCCCGGCAAGTATCGCGCGTCTATTGTAAATTCGCATTCGTCAGGCACAATGTTCACCGCTTCCCCTCCTTTAATAAGCCCGATGTTAATTGTCGGAGGATGGACAAGAGGGTGCGGCTTGACATCAAATTTATAGTTTTTCAAATCAAGTATTATTTGCGACGCCGCATCAATTGCATTCTCGCCTTTCCAGGGATAGGCGCCATGCGCTTTTTTCCCAAAGACCGTAGTTTTCATTTGCAATACGCCTTTCTGCATTATTGCAATCTCAAACCCTTCCACATCCATGACAACCGTATGCGTCGGCTTAAGCAATCCATTCTCAAGAAGCGGAATAAGCCCGAGCTCACTCCCTGTTTCCTCATCAGCGGTTGCCGCGATTATCAAATCATAATCAAGATGTATCTTGTTTTCATGAATCATACGCGCGACTTCCAGACACACTGCAACATTGCATTTGCAATCTGCCGCGCCTCGGCCATAAATTTTGCCATCTTTAATTTCTGCGCCAAATGGGTCATGTTTCCAATTCTCGCCGGCAGGAACTGTGTCAAGATGCGGTGTTAAAAGAAGTGAGCGCTTTGATGACTTGCCTTTCAGAATCCCTACAACGTTTGTCCTGTCTTTCGCGAATTCATAAGTCTTGACTTGGAAGCAGCATTCTTCCAGTTCTTTTTTCACAATTTCTGCAACTCTCTTTTCAGTTCCGCCCGGATTTTCAACCGAAGGTTGAAAAGCTTGGCACGTAATGCCATGATTCTCGGAATTTGCGCGGATGAGTTTTTGAGCCAAAGAAATGATGCGGTCGCGGTTAACCATATCCAAGGATTAAAAAAGAAAGAATAAAAGGATTACAGCACTTCTGCGCCCTCGTCGTACTTGAACTCTTCAAGCACGCCATGCACTTCATAGTCTTTTATCAGGTTCGGGAACCTCTGCCTTAGCTCTTTCATTATAATGCTGAATTCGCCGGGATTTTTTGCGAAAACATAAAGCACATAGTCCCATTTCCCGATAAGGCTTGCTGCATACGTTATATTCGTCTGCTTCATCACATAGCGGCAGAATTCGTCTTCCGCTTCCGGCGATATTGCAAACATCGAAATAAATACATAATTTATTATAGGGTATCCGATTTTTGGCGGATTTAATATCGGCTTGAACGCATGAATAACGTCCGCTTTTATCATTTTCAGCATCCTGTTTCTTATGGCATCGCGAGACAATCCGATTTTATTCGACATTTCAGCAAGTGACTGGCGCGCATCCTTGTTCAGGACTTTCAGAATCCGGATGTCGTATTTGTCGAGTTTGTACGGCGTGCCGTATTTCAGGCTGAATTTCCTGCCCTGCGCCTCGTCGAAGTTTTGCTTATCCATACGATTATTTTGCGCGTAAAGTATATAAAATTAGCGTGTATTGCGCGTTTTTTGAGAGAAAAGTACTTATAGCGATTCTAACATATAGGTGTTACTAATTGGTGATGGATATGAATGACACAACTGGAAATAAAGGAAAGGCTTACGAATGGATACGCGGTAAAGACGAGACTGACAAAGCCAGAATTAGCTACGTTCTAAGCGAACAGTGTCAACAACCACCGCCTGAAGGCGGTGGCATGACAAATTAATTAAGCCAGTATGCAAGGCTTCTTTGCTGATTGCCTTCTGTTTCTTGGTTTTTCACATAGTTG
>CABMCT010000045.1 GCA_902384675.1 uncultured archaeon
ACAAGCGAGTTTGACGTTATTCTTTCGCTGCCTGCAGAGCCTGCGATATCGTTTAAGAACTCTGTTTCCTTGTTCCAGAACAGGTCGTTGAGCTTTTCAGCCATAGCCGAAGCCTGCTCCGGCATCCTTTTTTTGAGGGCTTCAATCCAGAGGGACTGTATCTCGACTGCAGTGCTTGGCCGGGATATAGAGTCCATCCATGTCTCGCTTGGCGCATGCTGCACAAGATTGTCTTTTAATTCAAGCGAATTTATCGATGATTTGATATTTTTGCCAAACTCTTTTTCTGCTTCAGTGTCTGCGCTGTGCGCAATATAATAATCAAGAGCTAATAAGAAAAGCGCATCAACATCCCTGCCGTAATATGCCGCAGTGCCGTCAAGCTGCAGCACGCAGGGCATTCTTTCTTTCTGGAACTTTGCCATTGTCTTTAGTATTTCCTTCGCTTTCTGGAACTCGCCTAAATCAACAAGGCCTTTGATGCTCCAGAAAGTGTCCCTGCCCCAGAACTCAAGAAACCACGGATATCCTGCAAAGAACCCTGTGCCGAATTCGCTTTCGTATATGAGGCCGGAAACATTTGAGGCGCTGAACGCATAGGTGTCATTAATCTGGGCGTCAGGCGTGTTTATTTCCTGCGGGAAATGGTTCTCTGGCGCGTGCTTTAGCAGGTGCGAATGTTTTGCGTCATGGAAGCAAAGCTCGTAATTATGAAGCAGCCCTTTGTCCCCCGAAAGCGTGCCGGTAAATATAAACGGCAGGCATATTTCCTCGTTTGCATCAAGCTCGAATTTCACAATATATTTTCCGGGAATAAAGCATCTCTGCATCTCTCCCCCGGGATAGTGTTCTTTATATGATTCGCCCTTCTGGAATTCGACTGAAATTTTCTTTGCCTGCTTTCCTATTCCAAACGCCGCAGATTTTCCGTCTGACTTTACAATCACTGAATTATTTGATTCCAGAAAATCTGATTCGTAGCCTCTTGTGTGAAAATTCTCTGCCTTTGTGCGTATGTTGAGCGCGGCTTCAAGCTCAAGTGTTATGCTTTTTTTGGCATTGCCTGTGTTTCGTAAAATCATTTGCGCAACTATTGCAGGAATTTTTTTCGGCGCAAAGACCGATTCGCTCATCGCAATGCCATCAAGCGCAAATGTGTGCACTGCTGTCTCTTTTTCAAGAGCGAACTCGACAATATTTTCAGGCGAAAGCCATGTTTCGTTTACTCTGAATGCAAAGTACTCGAAGAACTTGTACGGAAGAATCCAGATGCCGCACCACTTTGTCTTAAAGCCTGTGTCGGCATACCTGTGGATGAATGCCCGGTTCCCGGAAATCGTGTAAGACTTATCCTGCATGTCGCTTTTTGAAATATTAATGCTTGACATTTTTAACCATTCCCCATTTCTTTGGGTTAAAAAGCTTCAAGTTCGCGATTAGCGAACGAGATGATGAATCACCGAAGTATTATATAGTGGCGAGTGTATATAAAAGTTGTATGGTTATATGGCTCCCGAAATAATCTTTGAAGTTTCTTTTGAGGTTGCAAACAAGGTCGGGGGCATTTATGCAGTTCTTTCATCCAAGGCATCGCAGATGGTCCAGCATTACGGCAACAATTACTACACCATAGGCTACTATGATGCCAATTCTGCAAAAACCGAGTTTGAGGAAACGTCTCCCGGGGACCTTGCTCCTGTTTTTGAGGCGCTCGCCAAAGTTGGCGTGAAATGCCGTTTCGGGAGGTGGATGGTGCCAGGGTACCCGAACTGCATACTTGTTGATGCGTCGGGGTTAAGGCCTCAAACCAATGAGATAAAGAAAAAGCTCTGGGAGGATTACAAGATAGATTCCCTGCGCTCGGATATATGGTTTAACGACCCGCTTATCTGGAGCTGGGGATGCGGGATGCTTCTTGAAAAACTGCACCACGCGCTCAGGCTCAAAAAGCCGGTTGCGCATTTCCACGAATGGCTCGCGGGAATTGCAATGCTTTATGTAAAAAAGACTCCTGCGCATTATGCCACTGTCTTTACGACGCATGCGACAATGCTTGGAAGGACGATGGCGAATTTTGAGGAAGACATCCACAAAGAAATCAAGGAAGGGATCCGCTCAGGCAGGACAGTTGATTCGAAAAAAGCATACACTTACAATATGGAGGCAAAGCACCTGACAGAAGTTGCCTGCGCAAAGAACTGCGAGGTGCTCTCTGTTGTCTCCGAAAGCTTGGCGGACGAGGTGCAGTACATCCTGGGGAGGCATGCAGACATTGTGCTTCCAAACGGGCTGGAGATGGCAAAATTCGCCTCGATGGAAACATTATCCTACCTGCACAAGCGCTATAAGGACAAAATTATCGAGTTCCTGCAGGGGTATTTTGAGCCGTATTATTCCATCAACACAGAGGACCCGCGCATAATGTTCACTTCGGGGAGATACGAGTTCAAGAACAAGGGCTATGATATTATGATAGAGTCCCTGGCAAAACTCAATAATAGGCTCAAGGGAGAGGGAAGCAAAAAGGATGTGTTCGCATTCATATTTGTGCCATCCGACATTTCGGGGGAAAATCTTGATGTCTTAAAAAACATTTCCATGTTCCACACAATCGAGGACTATGTGGACGAGATACTTCCGTCAGTAAAGGAAAAGATAATACACTCGCTTATTTCCGGCAGCTTTGAGAGGGTTATAAAAGAGTGCAGCGTGCTTGATACTGATTCCTCCTCTGACCTAAAAAAATTGTCTGTCGCATTCCGCTCAAAAGAAGGGCAAAACCCGCCCTTGTCTGCGTTCCAGCTTAAGTACCCCGAGGAGAATGATATTGTCCTGAAAAGCCTGCGGGCATCGGGCCTTTTAAACCGAAAAGAAGACCGTGTAAAGGTCATATTCTATCCGACTTACATTTCAAAAGCAGACCGGCTTCTTGCGCTGGACTATTTCACTTTGATGATAGGCTGCAGCATAGGGATTTTCCCGTCATATTACGAATCATGGGGCTACACTCCTCTTGAAACAGCGGCAAGCGGGACAATTTCCATTACAACGGATGCTGCAGGATACGGCCAGTTCATCAAAAGCTATGAAGGCAGGAAGGAAGGAGGAATATTCGTGCTCCGTCGCCTGAACAAGTCGCCTGGCGAGTGTGCGGATGAGCTGGCAGAGCTGCTTTATCGGCTGTCGAATATGACAAAGGACGAGATTATATTCCAGAAAAACCGTGCAAAAGAGCTTTCTGTTTTGGCCGACTGGCAGAGCCTTGCAAAGAAATATTTTGAGGCGCACGAGATGGCTGTTGAGAAATTAAAGTGATTAAGCCGCGCGCAGGCTGATTGTATCATCGGGAGTCAGGGCTTTGTTGTAGATTTTGACTTCATCGATTATGCCGTTGAAACCCTGACCGTTGGCCCCTCCCCTATCAGGTCCCGAACCAATATGGACGTTATTTGTGGACGATGACACGACGCTGTTTACATTGTTGGTGTTCGAAGCAAGCAAGATACCATTCTTATACAAGTCATTTTCAATTCCCGCTTTTCTGAAAAAAACAAACTGATTCCACTCTCCAACATTCCATGCTGGAGCAACATAAAAAATATTTTGTCTGCCCACTCCATTAAACCAAATCCACCATTCGATGCTATTCGCATTATTGACCAGAAAATTCCATGAGCCGCTCTTTTCATAGAATATCTCATATGTTGAAAGCGGGGCATTGACTCTTATCCACATGACGAATGTTGCGTCATTGATTCCGCTTAAACTTGCAGAATTTGTTACATTAACATAATTATTCACCCCATTAAACTGTAACGCATTTCCAAATTTTCCGTTGACCCACTGCGGTTCTGAGCTTGCCGGTAACAGTACTCCATTATTCCCCTTCCCGCTCCCGTCATAAGCAGTAGTTCCCTGTCCTTCATCAAAACTCCAGTAACCTACTAATCCGTCCTTCTGCACTTCAGCCACAACATTCTGCGTAACATCAGCAATTCCGTTAGTA
>CABMCT010000046.1 GCA_902384675.1 uncultured archaeon
ACAATTTTTTATTTTTAATCATCGCCCGCAATTGCGAGCTCGTCGCTCCAAATTATCATAAAATCGTAATCTGGAGCCCTTTGTGCTACCGTTACACCATGACCCCTTTTCTTCTAAAACTTCTATTCCAAAGTTTATATAGCTTGATTCGTGCGTGGAATATATTAGAACTCCTCAAACAACTCATCATCTTCGCGCCACGGCGGAGTGCAGATTTCGTAATGAACAAGCACGCTACTGCCGATATTAATCAATTGATGCACATGATTCGGCGGTATCAGGATGGTCGATAAAGAGCATACGTTCTTTGATTCGACTTTTCCGGTTCTCTTGTTCTTTATTTTCATCAGACCTTCGCCTTCAACTATCAAATAAATCTGGGTTTCTTTATTGTGATAATGCGATTTTGTGCTGCATCCCGTATCAATACGATTTACAACGACCTCGCGAAAATCATCTGCAAAATGCACTTTCAGCTTTCCGCAGGAAGTCATTTTTTCGTTTTTCATTTCAGAATCGTTGATTATCTTTGCGCTGTTTGCCATATTTAATATCATATAAAGCTTATCTTAAATATGTTAATAGAACAGTGACCTTTATGCCAATCCGCCAGCCAATAATCTCGATTCTCGGGCACGTGGACCACGGGAAAACCACGCTCTTAGACTATATCAGGACTTCCCGCGTTGCAGTAGGCGAAGCAGGAGGCATTACCCAGCATATCGGCGCGTCAGAGGTGCCTGTGGAGAATATAAAGCGCACCTGCAAAACGTTTCTTGACAAATGGAAAATCGATGTCAAAATCCCGGGACTTCTGTTTATAGATACGCCGGGGCATGCTGCTTTTTCGCTCCTTAGAAAGCGGGGCGGGGCCTTGGCAGACATCGCGATTCTTGTAATTGATGTGACCGAGGGAATAATGCCGCAGACTGACGAAGCGATAAATATCCTTAAGCAGAACAAAACGCCGTTTGTTGTTGCGGCAAACAAGGTGGATAAAATCAGCGGCTGGCAGCCTAAAAAGGACGCGTGCTTTTCCGACACATTTGAAAGCCAGCCAAAAAAGATGCAGGAGGACCTTGATTTGAAAATATACCAACTTATAGGACAGCTGGGCGAGCGCGGGATAAACTCGGACAGGTTCGATCGTATAACCGATTTTACCAAAACAATAGCAATAATCCCTGTTTCAGGAAGAAGCGGGGAAGGGGTTGCGGATTTGCTTGGGCTTATCACAGGATTAGCGCAAAGATACCTTGAGAAGAAGCTGACAATAGACGAATCAGGACTCGGGCGGGGCACTGTTCTTGAAGTGAAGGAAGTAAAGGGCCTTGGCACAACTATTGATGTCATACTTTATGACGGAATAATGAAACAGGGCGATACTCTCGTTATTGGCGCCCGTGAAAAACCGATAGTCACAAAAGTCAAAGCAATACTAAAAACGCCGCCGCTAAAAGAGATACGGGTAGAGAAAAAATTCATGCCTGTAAAAGAGGCGTCTGCGGCCTCTGGAATAAAGGTTTCTGCATTGGACATCGAAGAAGTCATTGCAGGGGTGCCGATTTTCGCGCTGCGGGAAGGGACAAATACAAAAGAATACGAGGAAATGGTAAAAAAAGAGATAGAAAGCGTTGAAATAATCACATCAAACGAAGGCGTCATAATAAAGGCAGACGCGCTTGGAAGCCTCGAGGCGATTGTGCGCAGCATAAAGGAAAAGGGCGTTCCGATACGAAAAGCGCTGATAGGCACGGTTTCAAGAAAAGACGTGCTTGAAATAAAGGACTCTGACCCCAAATACAGGATTATCCTTGCATTCAATGCAAGCGTGGCAGAGGACGCGAAAGCCGAGGCAAAATCAAGCGGCGTAAAAATACTTGAAAGCGACATCATATACAGGCTGCTTGAAGGCTATGACGAATACCAGAAGGAGCTTTTGGCGGCGCAGAAAAAAGCGCTTTCAGAGTCGCTGAAAAAGCCGGCCAAGGTGCGCTTCATCCCGGGATTTGTTTTCAGGCAATCCAAGCCCGCGGTAATCGGGATGGAAGTGGTCCTTGGCACGCTTGTGCCCGGAGCAAAACTCATGAATCAGGGGGGCGAAATTCTTGGAACCGTCGGGCAGGTCCAGGATAAAAGCGTGAATATTACCGAGGCGAAAATAGGGATGAAATGCGCGGTTTCTGTTGACGGTTTTGTCGTGGGAAGGAACGCAAAAGAGGGCGATATTTTCTACACTTTCCTGACAAAGGAAGAGTACAAGGCGCTGAAGAACAATATCGGATTCCTGTCAGAAAGCGAGCGCACATGCCTTGACGAAATCAGGCAGGTGATGCTCAAGACTGACAAGCTTTGGGATTTGTAGCTAACGACTGAAATCACAGGTTCTATGATTCCAATCGTCTTGGATTCAGACCGGCTTTGTTTCATTATGCGCCGAACTTTCCTGGCAGCTATCGACTTTCTCCCACCCATCCGGCACACTGCACGGTGTCGGGAATTCTTTGCATTCGCCGGTCTTCTCGTTCTTTGCAGGAGTTATTACCTGAATGCAAAAGCGGTCATGTCCGCGCTCTCCTGACTGGTTACTATCGCCGTGTTCCAGCTTACCGGTTTCATTGAGCTCCTTTTCCCCTTCCTGGTGCTCTCCTGTATTTTCAAGGAGCCTGCCAATCTTTTCTCGCGCATTCTCTGCCAGATGCTGCGCTGCGTTTGCCAAACCGTATGCTTCGCCGGATTTGGATGCATTCAAAGCATTTTGGGCTTCGGACAGCTTCTGGCGCGAGTTATTCAGGAGAACAAGAACTGCCTGATCGGTAACATTGTTTGCCGAGATATCGGCCTCCAGTTTTGCAAGTTCTTTTTGCGCGCCAGCTATCTCTTCAAGCGCCTTTTCACTTCTTATTGTGCTTAAATGGGTCCTGTTTTCAATACCCTCAATTTCATTCTCTATTTCATCGTCGGATTTTCCTGTGCGCTGCTTTATTTCGACTTTGATTCTTTCCTTGTTCTGCTCGATTTCGACTTTCAGCGAGCCGGTCTGATTCTGCATGCCCTGGACAAGCGAATCTATGAACGCTTTCTGCTCGGGGGTAAGATTGCCGTGCACCTCGATTTTTACCTTGAGGGCTGCGCTTTCGTTCTCGACATGGCTTTCGAATTCCTCGACCTTATTTTGTATCTCTATCTGCTTTTCCATTTCAACGGTCTTATTGTTCTCGCTTATCCCGCCTGCAGCAGTTTTTGCCTTTTGGACATAATCATCATAAGAAGCCTTTGCTTTTTCTGCAGCCGCTACATCGCCTTTTTCAGCCATTTTCCTGAATTCGCGAAGCCGTTCCTCTGCTATCTGAAGGCCTTTTTCAGCCCTTGATTGAGGATTAAATGTCAGCGCAAGCGAAAGCCGGTCAAATGCATTTTTCAATCCCCAGAAAACGCTGTCAGGAGCTATCGATGGCGCGCCTGTGTTTATGGCATTTACGCCGCTGGTGTCGTTCGTATCAATAGCCTGCTCGGCGCCGGCCAAAGCAAACTGTGCAGCAATCATAACAAGAGCAATTAAAACAACTGCGGGCTTCATAATAGAGCTTTGTACACCCTAGTTTAAATACTTGTCGCCCCGGCTAACCCGACAGCAAATAACGAAATGATTGTTTTTACACCTGGCAATAACCTTATAAATCTTATTGTTATACTAATGTTATCTTTAGAGGTAATTTGATGCCAGCAAGAATTGTTATAGGCGACAAGGACGGAAAATCATACCAGAAGGAAATAGCAGCAGACAAACTGAATGCTCTTCTTAATCTTAAAATCGGCGACGAGTTCGACGGCGGGGTTGTTGACGTCCCGGGATACAAGCTTTCGATAAGCGGAGGCTCTGATAAAGACGGCTTCCCAATGAGAAAGGGGGTGCACGGGCAGGGCCGAAAAAGAATCCTTGTAGCAGAAG
>CABMCT010000047.1 GCA_902384675.1 uncultured archaeon
GCGAATCGCTTCGTGAAATCGGGGCGGCGCGCGATGAAATTCCCGGAAGGCGTGGCTATCCCTGCTACATGTACACAGACCTTGCAACAATTTACGAGCGGGCAGGCATTATAAACGGCAAAAAGGGCTCGATAACCCAGCTTCCCATTCTTACAATGGCAGGAGACGACATAACCCACCCGATACCCGACCTTACAGGATACATAACAGAGGGACAAATTGTGCTTTCAAGAGAACTGCACAGGAAAGGCATTTACCCGCCTATTGATATTCTTCCGTCGCTGTCAAGGCTGATGAACCTTGGAATAGGCAAGGACAAGACGCGCGATGACCACAAGGCAGTATCCGACCAGCTTTACGCAAACTACGCAGAAGGCAGGGACTTAAGAGGCCTTGTTGCAATAGTGGGCGAGGAGGCGCTTTCTGAAAAAGACAGGAAGCTCCTGAAATTCGCAGAGGCATTCGAGGACAAATTCGTGCGACAGGGAAAGAAAGAGGACCGCTCGATAAAAGACACCCTCAGCGTCGCATGGAAACTTTTGTCAGCAATGCCGAAAGAGCAGCTGACGCGAATCAAGCCTGAAATGAGAGACATGTACTGGGGGAAATAAATAAAAGCTACCTCATACATATCTAAGCTCATGTCCGAAATCAAAGTTTTAATTGAAGGCTATGCGCGCGAAATACATTCCGGCTGGCGCGCATCATCAACTGTAACGCTCATCAAAGCAGGCGGCAAAAACATTATTGTAGACCCCGGGTGCAACCGCAAAAAGCTGATTCTGGCGCTTGGAAAAGAGAAGCTGAAAACAGGCGATATTGACTTTGTTCTTCTGACTCATAATCATGCAGACCATTCTCTGCTTGCCGGGATATTCCAAAACGCGAAAGTTCTGACAACAGAAGAAATATACGACAACGATAACCAAATCGCGCATAACAACAAAATTCCCGGAACAGACTTGAAAATCATGCAAACGCCGGGACATTGTTCGGAACATTGCTCATTAATTGTGACTGCTGCAAAGGGCGTTTATGCAATTGCAGGTGATGTTTTCTGGTGGACTAACGACGAAGACGGGCACGCAGATATTGAAAAAGAGGATTCTGCGCATCCTAATGAAGTGAATATGCGCGCACTGATAGAATCGCGCAAAAAGATTCTTGAACTCGCGGATTATATAATACCGGGACATGGGAAAATGTTCAGAGTTGATAAATAATTCTAATTGCTTTACTGAAACGGCACCAGACGTATTTCTAAGTAAAAATATATTTGCATTTTTATACCCTGCCATGAAATGTTTTGCGGTGGGCGAGGATGAAGGTGCTGATAATCTACTACTCCATGTACGGCCACATTTACCGGGTGGCAGAAGCAGTTGCCGAAGGTGTGCGGCAGGTGAAAAGTGCTGAAGTAGAAATGCGCCGAGTTCCTGAAACCCTGACGCAGGATATACTGGAAAGGGAAGGGGCACTTGAATTCCAGAAGACATATTCGCGTACACTCATATGCACGCTGGAAGACCTTGCCTCTGCTGATGCAATTATTTTTGGCACGCCGGCGCGCTACGGGAATATGTGCGGGCAGATGCGCCAATTCCTTGATTCCACTACAAAGCTCTGGCTGGAGGACTCACTTGTCGGGAAAGTAGGAAGCGTATTTACAAGTTCGGCAACGCAGCACGGCGGACAGGAGTCCACAATCCTTAGCTTTCATACAACACTGCTTCATCTTGGAATGATTATTGCAGGCCTGCCATATACATTCAAGGGACAAATGCGGCTTGATGAAATTACCGGCTGCTCCCCGTACGGTGCCTCGACAATAACAGGTGGCAGGGGTGAGCGGATACCCGGCGAGAACGAGCTTGACGGAGCACGATTTCAGGGAAAATATGTTGCGTTAATCGCCTCAAAACTTGCAGGTTCAAGGAAAGATGTAATCAAAAAGCTGCTCGAAGAATAAAACTAATAAGGTGGGGCAGGTAGATAAAATGTATGTATATACCAGTTATATTGGGAACCGCCAGGGAAGGCAGGCAATCCGAGAATGCTGCGAAATTCATACACGCAGAGGCAGCCAAATTCGGCTTCCAAACCGAGTTGATTGACGTGCGCGATTACAGGATTCCTGCAACAGACAATACGCAACAATCGCCGACGGCAAAAAAGCTGGAAGAAAAAATCAGCCGGGCTGACGGATTCATTATTGTTTCACCGGAATACAATCACGGGTATCCGGGGGAATTAAAAATGATGCTGGACCTGCTTTACCAGCAATACGCATATAAGCCGCTTGGCATCTGCGGCGTGTCCGGCGGGCCCATTGGCGGGGCGCGGATGGCAGAGCAATTGCGCGAAGTTGCTGTGGAGCTTCACATGGTGCCTATACGCGAGGCAGTATATTTTCCTTTGGTCCAGAATTTATTTGACGAAAAAGGCAACATCAAAGACAAGGCATATTACGAGCGCATCAAGCCGTTTTTCAGCGAGCTTGAATGGTATGCAAGAGCATTGAAAGTGGCAAGAGAGAGTACGAAGAGGTGAGTTATGTACGAAGCAAAGAATTTCGACCATGTATTAGGAGCAAAAGGTTTCAGCGACACAATGCTCTCGAACCACTTTACGCTGTACCAGGGATATGTCAATAACACGAACAAGTTGGTTGATGCATTAAATTCAATGCTAAAAGAAGGAAAAACAGGAACCCCTGAATTCGCAGAACTGAAGCGCAGGTTCGGCTGGGAATGGAACGGGATGCGGCTGCATGAATATTATTTCGGAAATATGACAAAAGGCGGCAAAGCGCTTGATAAAAGTTCGGTATTTTTCAAAAAATTAGCTGAGGATTTTGGCAGCTATGAAAACTGGGAAAAAGAGTTCAGGGCAGTCGGCGCAATGCGGGGCATAGGCTGGGCAATACTGTATTTCGACCCGCTTAAGAACAAGCTCTTCAATGCCTGGATTAACGAGCATGATACAGGACATTTGGCAGGCGCGGTCCCGATTCTTGTAATGGATGTTTTCGAGCATGCGTTTATGACTGACTACGGATTGAAGCGCGCGGATTATATTGAGGCATTCTTTGCGGCAATACAATGGGCACAGGTCGAGGAAAGGTATGAGTGCATGGTTGGGGAGACTTAGAAACGCTATTAAATGGCTCTTATTTATTTTTCTCGCGTTCCATCTTCATAGTGCTTCTGATATCGCGGTAAATTTCTTTTACATCAATTGGGAAAATACCGCATGTTTTATAGTCCTCACCATGACTGTGGCTTTTAATATAACGATACGCTCCATCAAGCCACCCGAGCATGACAATAATATCGCCTGCAAGCATAGAGTTGGATTCTTGCGCCACATAAGTTGCTGCAACAAATCCACCCAGCATCTCTGAAATCCCTGATAACTGAGTAGCCAAACGCTTATTATAATCAAATCGTTTCTCAATTTCGCCTTGCCAGCGTTCGGGAAGGGCGCCCAGAATAGGATACGAAGCTTTAAGCACGACATTTCCAGCGCCGTGCATTATTCTCTTCGAACTTTTTACAAGTTCATTCGCTGAAATTTTACGATATGTTTCTTCTAACGGCTCTAGAAGATGCGTTTTCTTAAGTGCATGTTTTGGTATATCATAAAGAATATGCTTTTCAAAGCATGAATATGGACTTCCGCGTTTTTTCTTTCCATCCAAAACACCCATTTCGTCTTTAAAATATGTGCGATATACTAGTTCTACTACGTCTACGGCAGTGCTGCCAAATAAATAACCTCCAAATACGTTTAAGCTATCACCCCCTGGATTAATGCCAAATACCAACATAGCACCTGTCCTTGCTATCATAGGAAGCAGTGGAAAATCAAGAGAATCCGGCTCTATTAATCTTATGTCTTTATCTGTATAATTTGCTATTTCTTTTTCAGCCATAATATCACCGAGATTTTGAACGAATTTTTCTGTAGATACCTTCCAAAATCCTGTCCGAACGTTTTGATAGGACTGCAGCAGACTCTGCAAAGGCATCAAACAGTACATCCGGAATCAGCAATTCTTTGCCTTCTGCCCTGACATCTTTTGCTTTTCTCTTCCATTTGCCAAATTGTGGCTGGCGATAGCCAAAGTTTGGCGGGTTATTAGGGTTGTATAACAGTGCTTTCGTGGTGGCCGAAACTAAGTACACCACTCCTGCAAATGCACCACCTAGATAAGGTACGCCAAGGACGGTCATGATACCGCCCATCCCACTCATCAAAAATAAGTCTTCTCCGTAGGGTATGAAAACCTGTTTTGTCCATTCTTTTATGCTCATAAAATCCACGATTGATAACTTACAAGTGATTATTATCCGAAGATATACTTATTTCTATGTTGTCCAAAACGCACAACAACTTTATAAAGAACCGCGATTATCAATGAAGCATGGATACGGCAGTATTGAAAGATATCGGTTTGGATGATTACGAAATAAAAGTATATCTTGCCTTGCTGCAAGAAGGCGCTTCTGCCGCAATGGCGATATCGAGGAAAACAAAAGTAGAGCGGACAACGGTTTACCGCGTACTGGAAAGCCTGATTGATAAAGGTCTCGCCAGCTTTATTGTTGAGAACGAGGTAAAGAAATTCAAGGCAGTTGAGCCTGAAAAATTGCTTGTGCAATTGAGGGAAAAAGAAGAAGAGCTTAAGAAAGTTCTACCAGAATTAAATAATCTCTCAAAGCTCAAAGGAACAGAACCAAATATCGAGATTTACCGCGGATTGAGCGGCGTAAAGAGTATGATTAGAGATATCTTGGTGCTAAAAAAAGATTACGTTACAATTCTTGCAGAAAAAGAGCTTGATGAACTTTCGCTTTTCTTCCGCTTGTTCATGAAATCCATAGAAAAAGAAAACATCCATGAACGGGCTCTTATAAAAGAAGGCTCCAGGACATACAAATCAAAAAATACAGAAATCAGATATTTGCCGAAGAACCATAGATATTCAACAGGCTTCGGGGTTTGCGGAAATCTCGTGGGAATTGTTTTGTTGGCAGAACCGTTTCTGGCAATCAAAATCGAAAGCAAAGAACTCGCGGATACCTTTAGGAGCTATTTTGAAATTTTGTGGAAGGTTGCAAAGAGATAAACTAATTCCGTTAATCAGGTCAAAAAAAGTCACACCCCAAACTCCCTTTTTGCCTGCTCTTCAAGAATTTCTTGGAGCTTTGTTTTCTTCTTTTTACCCTTGTCAATATACGCTGCTGCAGAGCCTCTTTTTTCCATATAAGCGCCGATATCGCGTGGAATCCCGGCGTATGCCTCTATCCCTGTTGTATCAAGCCCGCCGTATATTTTCAGGCCGCTGTCTTTTGAGAATGCGTAGGGGTCAAAATTTACTGTTCTTCGGACAGTCTCCGGGTCAAACAGCCGCGGGTCCCATTTGGGCGGCGTGAGCACCTGCAGGAATGACTCAAGAGGCGCTATAACCCCGTTTGTTCTGAATATCCAGTTCAATTTGCCGTCAAAAGTAATCGAGCGTATATTGCAATCAAAGCAGCTGAAAATCACGTTTTCTTTAAAGACTGTTCCATTCATCCCAATCCCGATGCTTTCAAGGGGAATTTCCCAGACCTTGTAGCCGCCCATATTAAGGCAGTAAATCTTTTCTGCTCCAAAGAAAATTTGACTATTACGAATAACTGGTGGGGCAAACATATGGACTTCGACCCTGAATTTCCAGACACAAGCGCCCGTCTTAGCATCCAGGCAATAGAAATACCTGTCCCGGCCGGTAAAATAGACACGACCATCTCTTGCAATTGCAGTATTATAAACCTGCTCCGCAGTCCTGAAACCCCATCTCAAATTTCCGTCAAAATCAACGGCATAAAGCGTTTCGTCAGCCGAACCAAAATAAATCCCGCGCTCATCCGATGCTGCCTGTCCCATTAATATTGCATCATTTGCCTTGAATTTCCAAATTAGATTTCCGTTTAGGCCAAGGCAGTAGAAGTAACTATCCATTGAGCCAAAATAAATTCGTTTGTCAACAATTATTGGGTCTGATACTATTTCATCCCCTGTCCTGAAGTGCCATAATTCGGCATGAGTTTTTGTATCAACTGCGTACAAATTATAGTCTGATGAGCCGAAGTAGACGACAGTATCCATGATTCGCGGCGATGATGCAATAATGCCGTTAGTTTTGAATTTCCAGAGCAGTTTTCCTTCAAAAGAAATGGCGTAAAGATAATTATCAAAAGATGTAAAATAGATTGCATCTTCATCAGAAACTGCAGTAGCAAGTATCGGCCCGTTTGTCTTGTAAGCCCATTTTTTCTTCCCTGTTTTTGAATCGATTGCATAGAAAAAAGTATCCATTGCGCCGATGTAGATAATGCCGTCAATTATCAGGGGCTTTGCTGCAACACCTCCGTTTTCAGCAAATTTTGAAAGATTCAGCGGACGCGAAACTGCCATAATTATCTTTTATCTAAAGCCATTTTAATACTTAATGGATGCTGCGCATTATTTCATCAAATCCACGACAAAATGCTTCCTCGTCTGCAAATCGACAACAGAAATTTTCCCGGGGTTTGCAACGTGCCCCACGCGGTCCATAAACGCGGTCTGGCCCTGGAAAGAGCTTGAGCATATCATAGTGATTCCTTTGTAATTTTCTATTGCGTGGGAATGCAAATGGCCTGTAAGAAATATATCCGGAACTGTGTCGATGACAAAATAATCCTTCTGCTCTGGCGAAAGTGTTATCGAGCCGTAAATGGGCGCTAGATGCCGTTTTTTGAGCATCTCCTTCATCACATGCTGCGGCTCCTTCATGGTCTTGAGCCTCAAATAAGGTATGTCATTGACAATATCGGTGATGCTTGAGCCATGGTACATCAATACATCAATCCCTGGTTCGTTTTCCTTTGCGCCGATATTGACAAGCGCGGGATTGCTTACAAGATGTATGTTCCTCCTGTGATAAATATTCGGCAACAGCTCCATTCCAAGAGGAGGCTGCGGCTCTGCGCTTCTTGCAGCATCGTGGTTTCCCGGCGAGATTATTATTTGGACATGCTCAGGTATCTGCAATGCAAATTTCTCAAAAAGTGCATATTGAGCATACACGTCTTTTATCTCGAGGTCTTTTTCCTGTCCGGGATAGACACCGACTCCGTCCACCACGTCTCCTGCAATAAAAATATATTTCACTTCCTTTCCTTTAGGGTCATTGTTTATCCAGTCAATGAATTTTTTCTCGGCATCTGCCAGGAACTGCTTGCTGCCAAAATGCAGGTCTGATATGAATGCCGCGCTCACAGGGTCTGAGATTGTTTTTATCTTCTGGGGGAACGGGACATCGGGAAAAATTATCAGATCCGAGAACAAATAATTTTTCGAGAAGCTTCCCTTCACGCCAATCAGCTCGTCCTTGATAATCCTGTCCTCTCCTATGTTTTTCCCTTTCTTTACGAACGCGCTTATTTTCCCTGTGGGGTCTTCCAGCTCGATAACAGTGTTCCCGTTTTTTGTCTGTATGACATTCGTGACCATGCCTATGACGCATACATTTTTCTCTGATGCCTGACTATTCTTTCCAAAGCGATTCATCGAAACTGCGCCTGAAAGCTCAGGTCTCTGCAGAAGTATGGATTTCAATTTCGAGTACCTGCTTGCATAATAGTCGAAGAACGCATCGATATTTTTTTCGCGCATTTTCTCGTTAAACTCGTTTTTTATAAGAACCGATGAAGCAATGTCTTTCGCTGTTTTTGGCGCAATTTCAATTTTTGAAATCGAGTCGGGGACATCCGAAGGCGCCGATTTTTTCTCGAATTCGCGGCTTATATCCCCGATAAATGCGGTAATTTTTTCGCGGTTGATTATAGGAAACCCTGCTGAAATAGTCTTTATCTTTGCGGTTCTTGCCTTTGCAAACTTTATGAAATCCCCGCTCATATTCAGGCTCCTGAGAAAGCCAATGGCTCCTTCATCGAGAAGCATGCCTTCGTCGATAAGAGCGCTCACGAGAGATTCCATGATAGACTATGGTGTTTAGAATAGTTAATAATCTTTGTTTTCGAACAATAGGCTGTTTTAAATAATGACGAACAACAATATTTAGTATGTTGATTGGAAAAGGAAGACGGAAAAAAGAACAATTGCAAAAGAAAGCCATTGTATGGGACTATCCAATGCCATCTGAAGACATCGGTTTTGCCGTACAGGAGCTTAACGGCAGGGTTCCTGATTCAGGTTGGATGCGAAATAAAATTTGTAATGAGCTATGCTTCGTTATTAAAGGAAAAGGAATTGTATTTGTCGAAAGCGAAAAATACGAAATAAATGAAGGAGACGTTTTTATCATTAGCCCCGGAAAGAAATCATATATAGTAGCGAACGGGCTAAAAATTCTGGCAGTTACCTCCCCAAATTGGTATGCTGAACAATGCGAGAGCGTTGAATGAAAATCTAAGGGGCCAGTAAGGTTATTAATATTAGAAACGAATATACTTTATGCCCAACAATCCGGACAATGCAATACTTATCGGCTCAAAGCCTCTCATGTCGTATGTTCTTGCAGTTGTAACGCAGCTTGGAAACGGAAAGAAGGAAATACTAATTAAAGCACGCGGAAACGCAATTTCAAAGGCAGTGGATGTGGCAGAGCTGCTAAAAAACAAGTTTGCGCCGGGCACAACAATTGCTGACATAAAGACTGCGACAGAACAGATGAAATCGCATGACGGACGAGATGTCGGGGTTTCGACAATTGCAATTCTGATAAAGAAGCCTGCGTGAATGCATGGAATGGAAAGCTTAAAAAATCGCGGATTCAATATAACACGGTTATATTATGCCTCTCAGATTCTACAACACAATGACGCGAAAAAAGGAAGCATTCAAGCCTATAAGGCAGGGTTTTGCGGGATTTTACACATGCGGTCCGACAGTTTATAACTTTGCGCATATCGGGAATTTCCGCACTTATGTTTTCGAGGATGTCCTGCGACGAACCCTGAAAATATCAGGATACAAAATAAAGCAGGTAATGAACATCACCGATGTGGAGGACAAAATCATAAAGGCATGCAGGGAGCAGAAAATCGGATTGAAAGAATTTACGCAGAAATACACGCAGGCATTTTTTGAGGACTTAAAAACACTGAACATCGAGCCTGCGGAAGCTTATCCGAAAGCAACCGAAACGATTCCCGAAATGGTGGCGATGATAAAAAC
>CABMCT010000048.1 GCA_902384675.1 uncultured archaeon
CCCATAGATTATTCAACATATTCTTATACTCCGGCTCAGCCTCTAGCTCAGAACACAAACCCTCCACAACAACTTCTTGACGACGCTATGCATCACATTGAAAGCTCTGGAGCTTCGAAGAGCCCTTCGCACCTCCTGAGCAACCTGCTTAAAGGATTGACTGCATCTTTTTCAGGGCCCACTTTACGTAGTCCCATAGTACGTTACGACTCCGAGGCATAATATTTCTCTATAAGGCAACTTTTACGAAACCCTCATCCACACATCCAACCCAAACAGGACAAACAGTCCAATCGCGCTTATAATTTCAATTGCCCGCCATTTCTTAGTTCCGTTCAGTATTTCGGTTATTGTCAGGCACATCCAGAGAAGAAATACATAGCCGCTCATAAGAGAGAATATCGAAAACTGGGTGTGCGTCCATGTGCCTATTATTTCTCCTGCGATTTCGTCAAAAACCGTAAACAGCGCCACTGAATAAGCGAGCCGTATTTCTTTCGATGATCCGAAAAGCAAAAGAGATAGTATGAGCCCAAGAATGATTTCTATCGGCTTTTGCGAAAGGTCCAGGACTGTCCAGTCGATGGCAATCAACGCAATAGTCGCGCCGAGCAATAAGTATTCTATTTTGGAAAACCACGCCTCTTTGCCATATCGCTCTTCGAAAATTTTAAAGAAATTATAAGACGCCCAGAATATTGCCCCGTATCCAGGAAGAACCCAGAGAGGTACTCCTCCGAAAAAGCCGCCAAGATAAGTGAAAAACTCTACTTTCACTCCGATAAGCTCGTGCACATACCCGACCACGGAAGCAAAAACAAGGAACACCTTCCCTTTTATATCGCTTTCCCGCCAGAAGAATATCCACAAGACCGAAAGAATCAGCATCGCGACGAATTCGTCCCGCGTCTGCCTGTAGAATATGAGCGTGCTGATAATCGCAGCTATCACAAAAAGAAAAAAGTCTCCCGAATCGTGAAGAAGCACATCCTTGCTTCTCTTTAGGTTATCTTTGAGCATTAACAGATTCATTTTCTCCCCCTTTTAAATTACAATGCAGGAGTTATCCAGACTTCGATAAATGCGGCAATTATGAGCAGGACAACAGACAGGCAGAAAAGCGCAGCAGCGTCCTTTATTATTCTCGTGTCCTGGTGGCGCTTGATGACCCCGATTGAGAGTATTCCGCCGGCAATCCCCGCAATGAAATATGCCGCAATTTCAGGAACTCCATGGAGCGCAATTGAAAGCATCCCGGTAGGAAGAGCAAGCAGATAGCTATAAATCCCGGACAAAGGGTGGCTGATTTGTGCCGATGCCGCGCGCGCCATATTTCCGATAAATACGGCTATGACAGAAGCGTTCCATGAAAGCACGAAAATCGCACCGGCGCCGTAGAAGAACGAGAGCAAAAACGAAACGAATGCAACCGAGAAATTGTTAAGAAAAATCGGCATAAAGCCATTCCCCCCAAAAAGGGCAAAACCCGATTGCACATTTTCCCCGCGGATGCTTGAAAGGGTCTTTATCTGCTCGCTGAATGCGCCGCTTATGAAATCCTGCGGAAGTATTGTGTACCAGAAAGATGATGCTACGACTACGCCAAGAAACAGGTAGGTATAGATGTCAAAAGCCTTTTTGTGGATGCTCAAAAAACCGAGGTCTATGCGCCCGTAATTCTCATCCAGTGTTTCCTCGTCATTCAGGACATTGTATATCATGGGAAACGATGCAATAGTTACTAGGAACAGGAATGTGGTCGAAACCTGCGAAGGGAAAATGTACGAAGCCAGAAAAAGCGAAACCGTAGTCGCCATTATAGCATAAATTAAAACATGCCACGGCTTTTTTTCGGCATCCTCCGACGTTTCGATATTTTCAAGAACCATCTGTATAATTGTCAGGAGGCTTATTTATAGATTGATTCTTGTTTCGGAACCGTCCTCGCGCATTCAATCAGGTAAACTCCAGAATTACCTTTCCAATCCTTTCTTGCTTCGACAATTTCAATTTTCTTTGAAAACAGGGGGCAGTCAAGCACAAAGGTTTCGAATTCCCCGCCTTCTCCCGCGATGTTTATCTTGTTCTTCTTGGATATCTCAATTAGCTCTTTTACTGCATTTTTGTCAATCTTTCTGCCAAGCCATTTTTCGTCAAGGCCTTCTGCGGCAACCGCAGTGATTATTATTTCGAACTTGTTCTCAAGAAGCAGTTCCCAGTATTTCACGAGGTCGATATTCCATAGCGGCGCCTCGCTTTTTAACCCGAGTTTTTTTGCAATCGTGTCAATGCGCTCTTTCTGGTAATTCGAATAAAGCGCGCCTGTAACAACGCCGTCGACTTTTCCTTTGACTTTTGAAATAAGATTCTGGAGGTCTTTCAGCTCTTTTTCCTTTTCTCCTTTTGTTTTTCCGGTGATTTGCGGAATATTCATGAGTTCTGCCTGCATCGCGGTCAAATGAACATTCGGATGGTGGAACATATAGCTGTCTTCGCGCTCGGGCATCATTGTAAGAAGGTGAGTAATCTCGTGTCCCTGCTTTTTCATTGTGTACAGCGCAAAAATGGAATCCTTTCCCCCGGAAATTAAGGCTGCCAGTTTCATACATATAACACGTCTACCGATAGCTTTTTAAATCTTACTGGGAAACATAGGGTGTTTGTCTGTTAGTTACTACTAATATTGAGTGATAATATGTTTGAAGACCTGCTTAATGCCAAAATTCATTTTGGAGAACCGTATCTTCAGAGGCAACTGGAAGCCATTAGGGGAACGACCCATATTAAAGGCATTAGCGAAAATGTAATGTTGGACGTGATGCGTGAGCATAATGAAGGAACCGCAATTGCATCCAGGTTAACGTGCTCTTATAACGATTTTGCCGCTAAGAGATATTCTCATATTAATACCCGGACTATGGGAAGATTTCTTGGTGAAGTCGCTACAAGATCGGATATGATTGAACTTTTCCTAGAGAGACATTTCAGGGACCGCTATATAGTTCGCAAGGACGTGGTTACCGATGTGTTCGTCTACAAACTCAAATCATCTGAAAAAAGGAGGAAAGGCCTGTCCAAGAGATTTGAGGGCGACAACAAGCGGGTTTATAGCTTGCTTAGTATTCTTCTTGAAACGAACAATGATTTGTTGGCCGAAAAGAAATATAACCGGAATACTCCCTCGTACAAGAAAGCAGTAATCCCGAAAGTCGTTGCAGGGAAGCTATCCGTCGATACAGACACGGCTGTGGATGCTTTAGAACTAGTATCGGGTTCAAACGGTGTTTCGCCATTTGTCATAAAAGGAGAAAAGCCGCCATATTATTATGTTAATGGAAAGCAGAATGTAGTGATAAAAGAATTTTTGCAGTATTGGATTATGTAACTCTTTTCTCTGGCAGTTGATTATCCCCCGGAAACAACCTGTATAATCTCGATTTTGTCGTTGTCCCCAAGCTCTTCGGTATCAGGAATTATTTCTCCCCCGCGCTTTACAAGGACCATTTCGGGATTTATTTTCATTATCTGGATTACGTCAAGCACAATCGCGCCGTAACGGAGCGCGAGCTTTTTCTTCTGTTTTCCGTAAGTTACCTGTACATGCATAATCTGCCTTGTTCGCAAGCATTTATATATACTTCTCTTGCCAATAATTCGGTATGACTACGTCAAATTCTCTTGAGGACGACTACCAGAAGCTTGCGCATCAGGTGCATTCGCTAAGGAGCCCGGGCGCCCAAAATTCCTCATCCTCGCCTGCAAGAGCAGAGGGGGAGTGCATATTCTGCAAAATGATACGAAAAGAAATCCGGGCGCGGTATATCGAGGGAAACTCGCATTTCTCAGCATTTCTTGACATACAGCCAAAAGAGGCAGGGCATGTTATTGTTATCTCAAAAAGGCATTTCGCGCAAATGGATGAGATGGACGAGGTCGAGGCATCCACACTTGCGGATATTATAAAAAGCGTTTCCTCGCGCATGAAAAGCAACCTCAAAGCCACAGGATTTACAATCGTTTCCCAGAACGGGATTTCTTCAGGGCAGGTAATGCCGCATTTTGCCCTGCATATCATTCCCACATATTCGCACGGGGCAGTTGATTTGCCTGTGATGAACCTGATAAACCCGCAGAAAGTGCCTGAATTCGTGATGGAAGAGACGGAGAGAAAGCTGAGGAAGATTTGAGTTCTTTTATTATGTGAGTTTTGCTAACCCCCTCGCGATACCTTTAAATTCCTGCCTTCCTCAATCATTTTCCATGAAACCTTTGCGTATGACAAAAATCGTCTGCACAATCGGGCCAAAGACAGAGTCTTTTGAGATGCTCCAGAAGCTCGCCGAAGCAGGAATGAATGTCGCGCGACTCAATTTCTCGCATGGCAATTACGCCGAGCACGGGGAGAGGATAAAGCGCATAAAGGAGCTTAACAAAAAACTGCTTCATCCGATTGCGATTCTTCTTGACACTCAGGGCCCTGAGATAAGGACAGGAATCCTTAAAGAAGACATAAAGCTTACTGCAGGCGATAAATTCACGTTTACTGTTGCGGATAAATGCGAGGGCAAAATGGGAACAACAATCACCTACAAGCAGCTTGTAAAGGATGTTAAAAAGGGCGACATTATATTCGTTGACGACGGTATGCTTGAATTCGAGGTCCAGAGCGTGGTTGGTGATGAAGTCCGCTGCAAAGTCCTGAATTCAGGTATTTTGAGCTCAAGAAAAGGGGTCAATATCCCGGGAATCGACATAAAGCTTCCTGCACTCTCGGAAAAAGACGTGGAGGACATAAAATTCGGGATAAAAAACGATGTGGATTACATTGCGGTTTCTTTTGTAAGAAGGCCTGAGGATGTGACAAACCTGCGCAAATTCGTAAGAGAGCAGGGCGCAGACACATTGATTCTTGCAAAAATCGAGCATATGGACGCGGTAAATAATTTCGACGCGATTCTTGATGTGTCGGATGGCATAATGATTGCGCGAGGCGACCTTGGGGTGCAGGTGCCATACGAGGAAATCCCGACAATACAGCGCAACCTGATTATGAAATGCAACAAGGCAGGAAAGCCCGTGATTACAGCGACTCACATGCTTAATTCGATGACAGAATATCCCCGGCCCACAAGGGCGGAAGTGTCTGATGTTGCAAACAGCGTATTGAACGGCACAGACGCGGTAATGCTGTCCGCGGAGTCTGCAAAAGGAAAATACCCGATAGAATCGGCCGCTGCAATGGACAAGATATGCCGCGCCATTGAGAAAACCATGGAAAGCAATATTGGCAAACTGAACGAGGGCAAAGGCGTGCCGGAAATAATTGCTCGGGCGGTTGCGCAGAGTGCAGAGGTTGTCGGGGCAAAGGCAATAACAACATTCACAATAACAGGAAATACCGCGCAGAATATCTCCAAATTCAGGACAAAAGTCCCGATTTTTGCAATGACAACGTCGGATAAAATCATACGAGCGACATCCCTATTCTGGGGCGTTTATTCCTTCAAGATGCGCGAATATTCCTCCACAGACGAAATGATAAAGGACGGAATATTGAGCCTGAAGAAAAAGAGCCTGATTGCCAAAGACGATTTGGTTGTCATAACCTGCGGCGTGCCGCTTGGAAAAGCCGGAATGACGAATTTGGCGGAGATTAGGAGCGTGGAGTAAATCGTTTTTATTTAAAAACGATTGTTTTCAAAAATCACTTGCGTCCGAAAGCTTCATATGCCATATACACTATCTTATGGTCTAATGTGTTATCTAACCTATCAAATATTTCCATCGATTCCCTTGATATCTCAAAACCAAGTTTTTCTTGAAGTTTTAATGATATATGATTAACTTTTTCAGTATCCGGTCCCATTACCGATAACATATCTTCTTGAATTTCAGGCATAATCCCAGAATTAACATCATTTGTGATTATGATTGTGTACGGTCCTTGATTTTCATCTTCTCTTACAATTGCACAAAATGTACCGTCTTTCGAGAATGCTCTATGATATTCTCCCGGGCAGTCGGATAGTGCGTTTCTTAAATCATTACATTTAATATTTCCATATAGCGTAATATTATGCATACTTCTCTCCATGTTATTTTTGTTATCTGAATTTAAATACTTTCTACGCGCCAACCTACGTCCATTATTTCTTCTTCATCTGCGAATCAATAAGTTCCTTTTGCTGCGCGCTCCAGACATTATCAGGAGTTTTTTTGATGTAGTCTACCCACAAATCTATGAATTTGAGCCGCTCCTCGAAATTCCTTTCCTTTTTCGCGCGAAGCTCGAGCGCGCTGATTTTGAATTTAATTGCCATACAATTCCCTCAAGTACTTTTTAGCAGGGTCTTCTACTTTTAGAGTCTTTATAATTGTTTTTAATTCTTCTTTATTTAAGCTATTTTTGAAAAGCGAAAATAAAAAATAGGCGTCCTCAATGTCTTTTTCCCCGCTAAGATATAGCTTGTATGCGATTTGCATCTCAAGCGGAGATATAAAAAGCGTTTTATCGCCGATTTCAACGCGTATCTTTTTGTCAAGAGAGTAGCGGTCGATTTCATCTTTTACAAATTTAACTTCCAGATTCGGAATGACTTTTTTGTTATCAGCGATACGAATCGATAATTTATCTTCAAGTATTTCAAACGCATCCTTTTCGGTTGTTGCGTTTATAATCCAGTAATTTCTCGCAATGAGTGTACTGTAAAGTTTTGAGAACTTTTCTTTTGAAATAGGCTCGATAAGGACATCAATATCTTCTGTTGCCCTGCTCCTGCCAAAAATTATGGCAACGTATCCTGAAACAATAACATAGTCTATTTTTAAAGAATCCAGAATTTCCGTGAATGAGATTACAAAATTATCGAGCGCATTTCTTTCTTTATTAAAAACAATCTTATTTTCGACTATCTGAGGAATCATGAATTCTATTTGAGTTTCGCGCTTTAAATAACTGTCCTCAAGGCGTCAACCTTTCCGTATCCCTCGGCGTCAAGCTCGCTTCGCGCACATTTTCCAGGTTCAAAATCTTCATCGTCAGGCGCTCGATTCCGATTGCCAGGCCTCCGTGCGGCGGCATGCCGTATTTGAAAAAGCGCAGGTGGTCAAAGCTCTCGGGATTTATTCCCTTTGCTTTTATGTTCGCGACTCTTTCATCATAGCGGTGCTCTCTTATTCCGCCGCTTGTAATTTCAAGGCCGTTGTAAAGCAGGTCAAACGAAAGCGTGCCCTCTTTTCCTTTTCTCATTATATAGAAAGGCTTTTTTGCAAACGGAAATTCTGTGACAAAAACAAAAGAAGTGCCATGCTCTTTTTGCGCCCACTCGCAAAGCCTTCGCTCGCCTTCCGGTGTCATGTCTGTTTTCTCGGTTTCGACTTTCATCTTTGCGAGAATCTTGTTCGCTTCATCAAAAGTCACGCGCGGGATTTTCTTCGGCGCCTCAAGCTTAATTTTGTACATGTCAAGAATGTGCTTGCATCGCTTGTTCAGTTCTGTGAAAATAAACTGCATCATTTTTTCTTCCATCACAAGAACTTCTTCAAGCTCCTGCGCGACCATCTCTAAATCAAAAGACGCGTATTCGCACAAATGCCTTGGCGTGTGGTGCGGCTCTGCGCGATACACAAAACCGATATCATAAACGCGGTCAATGCCTGACGCAAGAACGCTTTCCTTAATCAATTGCGGGCTCTGCGCGAGGAACGCCTCCTTGTTGAAGTAAAGAATCGGGAAATATTCTGTGCCGCCTTCTGTTGCCGCGCCTGTTAATCTTGACGAGAAAATGCGCAGGAAAGATTCTTTCTGCATAAACTCCTCCATCACGTGAGTTATCTCGCTTTCAAGCCTGAAAACCGCCATTACTTCGGGCCTACGCATATCGATAAATCGCCAGTCTAGTCTTCTGTCAAAGTTCGACTCGATTTTTCCGACATCAATAGGCAGCGGGATTTCGGAATTTGCAACGACCTCGACGCTTTCGGGAACCAACTCAAGCCCGTTCGGTGCGCGGTCGTTTTTCACAGCTTTTCCGCAAACCGTGATAAGAGTCTCCTTGTGTATTTCCTTGAATTTCGGGAAAAGCGGATTATCGCCCTTGACAGTGACCTGAACAATGCCTTCGCGGTCGCGCAAAGTGATGAACATCAATTTGCCCATGTTTCTGATGTCCTGCGCCCAGCCGGTGATGCACGCGGTTTCGCCTGCCTTAATCTGGTTGGAGTAATGAGTCCTGAGCATACATTTCACAGAATTTATGGAATAAGAAGGCTTATATTTGTAAGAATTTCGCTAAAAAACAGGAATCGATAGCATTTGACAACGATAGATTTATAAATGATGAGACACTATTAATAAGTGGTTACTATGACAACATTCAAACATTATGTGAATAGGGAAATTGCTAAAATGGGTTTTAACGAGAAATATATCAAAGCAGAAACAGAATCCCAGTTTAAGAAAGGTGCAGTTAGACATGCCTATGTGACCGATATCTTTACCAGTAGTGGTAGTGAATTTGCGCTGGCTGATTTTGTACCTTTCGTTCCTCGCGGAAAAGTATTTTATCTAAGTATAGAGTCTGCCAGTCACGGCAGAGGAGATATAGTTGAGAATAACTATGCTCTCAAATATGTTGAAATTACCACTGATAGCTATGGCATTAGTCGTTATGATCCGAGTAACGTTGAGGTATTCGATACAACAGAAGAAGCAGAATCAGCAAATTCTTGGGTTAAGGATGCCGATCTGCGAAGAATGCTTATAGAGGCTGCAAGAGATAAAATACCACACTTCAAAAAGCCCGAAAAATTAGTATGATGCAACTGTATCTGCTTCATAAATTCTCTTTGAGGATAATCGTTCTGCTAAAAAACAGAAATTTCTATATCTTGTTCTGTACGAGAACAATAACCGCGCTCACGCATTTATCGCCAATACCCATATCATGTACCAGAAGGTGAGGTAAGGCATAAGGCCGTTTGCCATAATCCATGAGCTTTCTTTTAAAAACAGCTTTTCTGCGCCCTTTTTTAAGCCCAGAAGCGCCGCAATTCCTACCGGAAGCGCAAGAACAGCGGTTCCGACTAGGGAAGAAACGCCTCCCATTGCCATACCTGAGCCTGCAAAGAGCAGCATGGATTTGAGCTCTTCTGTAATTTCGATTAGTTTCATACAACCTCACTTATTGAGAAAGCTTTTAAATCTTGGACTTTGGAGCACAGATATAAACAGTTTATCAGACGAGAATATAAGCTTTTCTGGCGATAAAATTATATGCAGCGTTCTGAATTGAATGCATATTTTAAGACTTTAGAGGATAATGGGATTTCTTTAAGTGTTGATGATGTTCCTTTAGCAGTTATCGCGCCATGTTCATGTTGCGCAGGAAATAATAGCCAAACTGCAGAAATGGTGCGCAGGATGACGGAACTTGCGTTGGGATATCACGATAACGGTGCGGACGCCTATACCAATATGTGTTCAACTAGAAAGCGGGAAAAATGGGAGAACTGGTTTTTGAAAGGCGGAAACTCTGTATTGGATTCTAGTGAAGTTGGCGCACTAAGACAATTCTATGATTTTTGCAAAGACCATTGCGGAAAGCCAAAAGTTGTAATCATGGAAGATTACAAGGAGTTAGTTCCTGCCTAAGTCCATTAATATTTATTTCTTCTTCTACAATTTAGCGTATGCTCATCGGCGAAGTCTTCGGCAGCACAGGAACAAAGACGTTCAATTTCCGCGCAGAAAAGGACGTGCATAAGCTTGATTTTATAGTTGTCGAGGGCGAGAATAAGACATGGGTTCTCTCGCAGGTTGAAAATATAGAAAGCCACCCGGACGGCAAAAATGTCGCATTTGCAAGGGTTATCGGATACAGGGAAGAAGGCACTCTTAAAGTCCCTATGTCGCCGATAAAGCCGAACGCGCACGTTTATTCCGCGGATGCGGGCATAATCCAGGATACTTTAAAGCTTGACAAGAACGGATTATACCTGGGCAGCCTTGATGCGAACAAGGAAGTTCCTGTCTACATCGACCCGACTGATTTGATTTCGCGCCATGTGGCTGTTCTTGCTGCGACAGGCTCGGGAAAATCATACACTGTGGCAGTGATTCTTGAGGAGCTTCTTGAAAAAAATATTCCTGTTGTAATAATTGACCCTCACGGGGAGCACACATCCTTAGGCATAGCAAACGACAACCCTGAGGAAATAGAGAAGGCAGAGCGCTTCAACATTCTTCCCAAAAATTATCCTGTATGCGAATACAGCCCGGATACAACTGTCAATTCAGGAGCGCAGCAGATTTCGTTTTCAGACAAAAATCTGGAAGCCTCTGAGATACTTCATCTTCTTCCGACAAAGCCGTCGTCCTCGCAAATCGGAGTGCTTTACAGCGCAATCAAAGAGCTAAAAGAGAGCGGCAAGGCATACGACTTGGCAGAAATCATCAAGGCAGTGGAGGACAACCAGAGCGCATCGAAATGGGCTGTCATCAATATGCTTGAAGTCGTAAGAGGCACGGGGCTTTTTTCCGCAAAGCCGACAAATATCCGCGAGCTGGTAAAGCAGGGGCAGGCCACCATAATAAATCTGCGCGGGGTTTCGCAGGAAATCCAGACTGTTGTTGTGTACAAGATTGTCGAGAAGCTTTTCGAGGAAAGAAAGGTCGGTCGCGTGCCCCCGATGTTTTTGGTAGTGGAGGAGGCGCACAATTTCTGCCCTGAAAAAGAAGTCCGGGCATCTTCAAAAATCATCCGTACTGCTGCATCAGAGGGAAGAAAATTCGGCTTTGGCTTGTGCATAATTTCGCAGCGTCCTGCGCGAGTTGACAAAAACGTGCTTTCGCAGTGCAACACGCAGATAATCCTTCGTATGACAAACCCGAATGACTTAAAGGCAGTTTCGTATGCAGAAGGCCTGACAAGCGGGATTGAAAAGGAAATAAAGAACCTTAACCCAGGAACCGCGCTGATTCTTGGAAGGGAGTTCCCGATTTTTGTAAATATCCGCATCAGAAGGACAAAGCATGGCGGCGTCACGGTTAACATCAGCGAGCAGCCGAAAGAGATTACCGAGCTTCTTGCATTTAGGAATTACGAGAAAAAATACATGGAGAAAAAATTCGGCAGCGTCCACACTATTTATTATCCGTGCTGGCTGATTTACGCGGATAAGACTTATCTCATGGAAGCAGTGCGGGGCAAAGTGATTTTTCGCGACAACGACCTGACAAAAGAATGCGATATCAACCTGACCGACGACCATGCACTGGTTTTAAGCGAGATGAAATTCAACCGGACAATGCAGGAGCTTCTTGAGCGCACAAAACTGACTGAAGAGGACCTAGTGAAGGCACTAAAAGAGCTGCGCGACAAGGGGTATATAAATGAAAAAGAGGACAACGGAAATTTTATTTACGAAAAAACAGAGAAAGCGGTTTTCAGGAATTTTGACATCGAGCCGCAGATGATTGAGAAGGACGACAAATCCGAGACACTGAAATTCGAATTCACAAAAGAAGATGCATTAAAGCGGGCAAAGCTGCTTTTCGGAACAGTCGAGAACATCGAGCCCGTTTATTATACTTATTACCTTGACGCAAAGCAGAAATTTCTTATCGACGGCGTGACAGGGATAAAGAAGGAAACGGGGAATTAATTCGGTTTCTTTCTCTTTTTCCAAAAGAGAAAGACAATTCATGCCAATTGCGATTGGCAAGCTTTCCAACCCAAAGCGGTTGGTGAATGGTTTGAAATCCGGGTAGAAAGAGAAAAGGGAGCGACTGCGTCTTCGGCGCAGTCACATATGCCCGCAAATAATTATCAGTGGACACGGCGCGAATTTCACCAGTTCTGGATATTTCCGCCCTCGGCTTTAGCCGAGGGCGGTGGTTTCTTTCTTTTCCACCCAGACTTGTCTATTCTTTCTTTTTCAAAGAAAGAAAAGAAACTGTTTTGAACGCGCGGCCTCTGCGTTGCGAACGCAGCGATCTACCAGCTGATCTACATGCCCACAAACAACTATTCTTGGAGAAATTATTTAAAACAAACGCGCGAAACAGGATTACATTATCCCGACTTTCTCAAGCACAAACCACACTGTAATTAAAAGAAGCGCAAGTGCAGCCCATCCGACACTAGTGCTAAAAGGCGTATGAAAAATCCACATGCCAAGAATTTTTATTCCCAGATATAATGAAATTATATCGCGAAGAGTGCCGCGGAGCATACAATTCTATTTCCTGCATACACTTATAAAATTACCTGAGGCATATATTTTGGGATATTATGATTTGGTCCGGTAAGCGAACAGCGGAATGCATTGAAGGCGACAAGAAAGTAGGCCCGAACGGGTGCGATTTAAGGATTTGCGAAATCTCCAAAATTCCAGAGGACGCGGTAATATTTCTGCAGGATAAAAAGCGCGGGTATCTTGTAAACGGCGAATTCAAAGAACAGCAGGACGTGAAAAAGCCGCTTGTCCCGAACAAGGATGGCTTCTATGAACTTACTCACGGCGCCTACGAGGTCCGCATTGCAAACAAAATTTCTATCCCGAAAAATGCAGTCGGGTTTGCGTACCCGCGCTCGACTTTCAACCGCCTCGGCGTCATTAAGACAGAAAGCGCTGTCTGGGATTCGGGATATTCGGGCACAGGAACAAGTACAATATTTGTGCCGCAGAAAAAAGCGCTCATACATAAAGACGAGTTCTGGGTCCAGTTTGTAATGATGGATGCAGAGGAAAGCGACACGCAATACAAGGGATTCTACCAGGGTGAGGAGCGACAACGCAATAAGTAATGCGAAGTGCGATTGAGCGACGATGAAGGCAAAAAAGAAGACAAAAAACCGCAAAAATAATCGGGTCCCCGCACATATGATTAGTTCGACGGTTATCGAATTTAACAATGCGTCGCCCGATATCATTATAAAGATTTATAAAGATTCTATTCAAACCGTCTCTTACAGACTACTAAGATTTTAGACCGCGCTATCACTATGATTTCATGATTGTGACGCATCTAAAACCATTGAGTGCTATGCAAAAAGAAGAATTCTCAAGATATTCGCTTGCAAGAACAATTGCCGGAGACATTGTCCTATCCGAGTCTCCAGGCTCTTCCATCCAGAAATGGAGAAACATATTCAAGATTCCGCAAAGGCAACTGGCAGACCGGATGAATGTCATGCCGTCCGTAATATCAGACTATGAAAGCGGAAGAAGAAAATCACCCGGGG
>CABMCT010000049.1 GCA_902384675.1 uncultured archaeon
AGGCTTAATCTTGAGGCTGAAATCAACGAGCTCAAGCTGCAGAAGGCACGCCTGGAAACAGAGCTTACCGGGCTTATGGTGGATTACGAGCGGTACAAGCAGAGGACCGACCTTGTCAAGGGAGACCCGGGAAAGCTTGAGCGCGAGATAAGGGACTGCGACAGGCAATTGCGCGCAATAGGGCCTGTGAACTTAAAAGCAATCGAGGAATTCGATGCGCTGAACAAGGATTACGAGACATTCAGGGAGCGGCTTGATAAACTGAAGGAGGAAAAGGATTCTATAACAAGTATGATTGCGCAAATCGAGGAGAAAAGAAAGGTCATTTTTATAACCGCGCTGAATGCGATCTCAGAGGAGTTCTCAAAAGTTTTCAGGGATTTGGCAGAGGGGCAGGCAGAGCTTTTGCTTGAGGACCAGAAGAACATAGAGTCAGGGCTCGTGATAAAGGCGCAGCCCAAAGAGAAAAAGCTGCTTTCAATAGACTCCCTTTCAGGAGGAGAAAAGACTTTGACTGCGCTTGCATTCCTTTTTGCAATACAGAGATTCAGGCCCTCGCCGTTCTATTTGCTTGATGAAATCGACGCGGCGCTTGACAAGCCGAATGCATCAAAAGTTGGCGAGCTCATCACAAAATATGCGGACGAATCGCAGTTCATCATGGTGTCGCACAACGACGTGACTGTGAAAAAATCCGAAAGAGTTTATGGAGTGTCAATGCAAAAAGGTGTTTCCCAGGTGTTTGGCGTCGAGCTTAAAGAGAACGGGCAGCTTGAGGTTAGGAAGGATTGATGCGAGCGGGTTCTTTATAAACTATTAGACAGACAATAAATTCATGGATGTATTCCTGTTAAAATTAATCGTGACTTTTATTGTTGGCGGCGTGTGGATAACTTTTGCCACAGTTCTTGCTGAAAAATATGGGACTAAATTAGGCGGCATGATTGTTGGTCTTCCCTCAACAGGGGCAATCGCGCTCTTCTTCATCGGCTGGACCCAGACGCCGCTTGTTGCATCGCAAGCCACTACGCTGATTCCTATTATCGGAGGAATCAATTCTTTCTTCGTTGTAATTTATCTTCTGCTGTCCAAGAAGAACTTTTATCTTGGCATTGTTTCAGCCCTCGCTTTTTGGTTTATTTTCTCCCTTTCTTTGGTGAAGATAAACTTCAATAATTTTTTCTATTCGCTTCTCGGGTTAGTTGTTTTGGCGTTGCCCGCGTATTATATTTTAGAAAAAAAGTCGGAAATAAAATCCGAAGAAAAAAGAATAATAAGCCATACTGCTCCGCAATTATTATTCAGGGCATTGCTTGGCGGTTCGGTTATTGCTTTATCAGTTATATTGGCGAAGACCGGCGGGCCTCTTCTTGGAAGCGCTTTTGCAACTTTTCCTGCAGTGTTCTTGGGAACAATAATCGTTACTCACTTCTCTTGCGGAAAATCGTTTTCTGCTGCAGTAATGAAAGTGGCAGTAATCAGCGGCAATGTAAATCTGACAGTTTATGCAATAGCCGTCAGGTATTTATATCCACCTCTCGGGCTGATTCTTGGAACAATAACCTCGTTTGCTATATCTCTTGTCACAGGTTATTTATTATACAAATTTGTGAATAAAAGAATGGATTAGCTAAATTCAGAATATCTTTTTAAACCCCTTCATCCATTATAGTATAGTGATTATTTTAACCCAATGCATTGGGTAAACGGTTAAAAATCCGTTCGCGATGCCTTATTAACCATGGATTGCATCGCTCTCGGCTTTTTTATCCAAAGACTATGGAGAATGATAAAAAATGGCAAAACCAATCCGCGCAACACCGACATTAAGGGGCAAAGACGCAGCCGAATTTTTGAGGAGAATGCGCATAGAAGAGACGCGCCCCATAACGGAAAAGGATAGGAAATTGGCAAAGGAGCTTAGAGAGTTTAAGCTTTATGCTTGATTTCTAATCTCGTCGCGCTGTGTTTCTATTTGCTTAATCATATCCAGATACATCGGAATAGTGCCTTTTTCTCTTAGTTTCAGTATAACGAAATCCAATTTTTTGTAGAAGTGAACTGCCTCCCTTTTTACATCCGCGAAAATAAACCTGCATCCGGCTTCGTGTTCTATTATAAGCAATTTAATCATGGCGAATTTTATCATATATGTGCCGATGCCTCTGTCCAGGTACTCAGTACCCACGCAAATGCGGCCGATTTTGAGAGCAGGAAGTGTCTTGTAAAGTATGCCTTTGTCCTGAAAGTATTCACCAAGTCCGGTGCCGTGAATGCCTATCGCATCAGTAAGAATTGTGATGTATGCAACAAGCTCGTTATTCGGTTTGTAGAACCAAAGGTATGTGTTTGATATGACTAATTCCTGATTACGCAAAGCATCTTCGACAAGAAACTTTTTGAGTTCTACATTCTCTGTTTTAAATGTTTCAAGAATGTTTTTGTGCTTTTCTGATAGCTTTTCAACTTTCAAGTTGTCTTGTGGAATCTTCTCTTCCATCGTAAAACCTGTTAAATAATTGGCAGAAGAATTTTATAAGCGCTCCGAAGTTCTTTCTACAAAGATAGTAAATAGACCATAAACTTAACAACCGCCGACACAATCCATTCTATGTAATGCATTGCAAAAAATCCTGTAGTTCCTGAATTGCGTTCTGTTTTTTCAGTCATACGGATTTTTGAGCTTTCGTTTTTAGCCGTAGTTTTTATTTCTGTTATGTTCTGCGCGCTTGAGATATTTTCAACTACACTGCCCGGAACAATATTGTTTGACATATTAGGCACATTAGACGCGTTCGTAATCTTCTCTGGCTTTACTAGTATCCAACTCCCTCCTCCGCCCCCGCCGCCTGAAGATGTTGCAGGAGCCGGTGCAGGGCACGCGCCGGCATCAGCAGGGCAACTGTTGCAGGTTTCTCCAGCGTCGATGTTCCCATCGCCGCAAAAAGGTAGTGTTTCTCCAAGAACAAATGATGAAAAGGAAGTTACATTGGAGCAGGATTGGTTTGTTAATTCGTTTCGCGATGTCGGAATTGCAGCCCATTCTCCACTCGAGCATGTTCCTTCGCATTTGAAATTTGTCATCCGCGATAAATTCAAGAATTTGCCTGCATATGAGGTGTAATTGAAACAGACTGTTGCAGACGAGTAATTAAATCCCGGGCTGAATGAGAATGAATTGTTTGTAAATTTATATTTTGATGAATCGGGACTTGATGCGCTTAAGTTCGACAAAGATATGCCCAATGTTCTATTTTGCAGGAACTCCACGCCTCCAAGTGTTATGGCAAATGCCTTATTTCCGCCTTGTGCCTCGAGGCTATAATTCTCAGAACCGAAAGAAGCATTTCTTTTTTCGGTTGCATTTGCAGAAATATTTTCTATTTCAGTGCCGTTGTATTTTATTCTTAATGTCAGCGGGATGTTAGCAGTGAAATTAAAAGATACATCGGCTTTTTGAAGTATCCTGAATTTCGCGCTCGCGCCTGAAGTATGATTCATCGCATCGGTTGCAAAGATTGTTATGTTATATTCGCCAGCGTCAGATGTATTAGAAAAAACCATTGTGTAATTCGAATCTGCACCGGATAAATTAAATTGTTCTGAAACGTTACTGTGCTCGATATTTACTGTCGTGTTTACAGGAGAAATATCAACAACAGAGTATGAAATTGTTATATTTTGCCCGGGATAAGAAACCGGCGGAAATACTGCGACGTTGTTTATTGCAGGCTTAATTGTGTCGATTGTGAAATACAAAATTGTATAATTCAGCCCTATTGCGGAATTGTTGCCGTAAACTGTTATATTATGCACTCCATCGGCCAAGTCGCCTGTGGAGTTCAGGAACGACGTGCATCTGAAGCATGCAGAGACATTTGAGCCATCATCTATTGAGAACCATAGTTCTCCAGGAATATTCTGGGACGCGTTTATGATTGACGAGCTTTGGTTTATGAAAGTCCCGTTTGCCGGCTGCGAAATAATTATCGGATTTGATGTAATCGCACTGTAAGCGGCGGACACATTTATCCTTGAAAAGCCCATTCCTGTTCCTGCATCGCTTATCTGCTTTCCTGTTGAGTTCAGCAGGTTTTTGAAATACGCCGGCGTTTGCCCGGAATTGTAAGTATTCCTGTAAGCCTGTGACAGGAGTGCGATTGCGCCGGAGACATGCGGGGCAGACATCGAGGTGCCGGAAAGAACGCAGTATAATTGACTGCTAGCGCACTCCGGTAATTTATTTGTAGAAAGCATTGTGGAATTTATATTGACTCCCGGGGCCGCAAGAATATCCGGAAATGATGCGGCGCGGTCTGCAAAATAGGCATAGCTGTCGTTTTTATCTGTTGCAGTAACGCGCGTTGCATTCTGTATGCATGCAGGAGCGGCTATTGCAGTTGTATTTCTGTCGTTTCCTGTAGCGACAACAACAGATATATTTTGTGCAACAGCAGCATTTATAGCGTCTCTAAAAGGTTGCTCGTTATTATCACAATACGAAGTGTACGTTATATTGCTTCCGAGGCTCATACTTATCACAGATATATTAAACTTCGTGGAATTCAAGATACACCAGTCGATTCCTGAAATAATGTCTGACTCATACCCGCCGCCATAAGAATCTAGAGCTTTTATCGCAACAATCTTTGCATCAGGAGCAACACCTTTTAAAGTTCCGTTTGCTGCAACAATGCCTGCGACATGAGTACCATGGCCGTTGTCATCCCGCGGGTCTTCATCGGAATTTACAAAATCATACCCGCCTATTACTTTGGAACAATTTCCGCCGAGGAATTGGCTTTGTGTGCAGTTGCCTAAATCAGGGTGCGTATAATCCACTCCTGTATCAATAATACAAACGCTTGTTCCGGCACCTGTTATGTTTTCCCCAAGAATCTGTTTTCCCCAGACCGTATTCGCTCCTATTAAAGGAACGCTTTCCGAGAGAAACGCATGCATTATTTTGTCCTCTTCGATATATTCCACATTTTCATCGGATGCAATGGATTTAATTTTGCCTAGCGGGACTTCGGCAACCAGAAAATTCGAGTTCTGCAGTTGTTTCCCAGAAATATTCTGGTTTTTCAGCAATGCTCCTGTTCGTGATGAAGACATTCCAGCTTTAATCGAAGAGCCCAAAAAAGCACGTTGATGCGGCGTATTTTTCAGCTTTATAATAACCCGCATATGATTGTCGGGCGATGATACTGACTTTTCCGCGAGTTCAGAGGATATCTTTTTCCCGGATTCTGCTGCATGTACCATCGGATATGCGAGAATTGCGCCCAGAAACAGCGCGAGAATGAAAAACCGCACATGCAGCTTCATACGTAATATTTGCCGGGAAATAATTTAAAGAAACCCTACCTCTGCCTTTTGTTTCTCTTTGAATATGGGATTTTCATGACATTTCCGCAGACACCGCAAATCCTTGCAACTTTCTTTTCATCCGAGAGAACCCGTACTGTAAGATTTTTCCCCGGGACAAGATAGCTTCCGCATTTTTTGCAGAATTTGCGCCGGAGTTCCACGGGAATATGAATATTGAATTTCTTTGCAATATCGCGGGCTATTTCGACATACCTGTTCGAAAGCTCGGGATGAAGCGGGAATTCCTCCTCTGCGCGCGAAAAAAGAATCTGGATTCGCTCGTTTGCAATATCTACAAACTCGGAGGGCTTGCGGCGGCTGCGCTTTTTGAATTTTGTGCTTGATTGCTGCATAGTATAAATATCGCGAAGAGAATTAATAAAATCGTTTGCGAAAGGCACACTTATGTTATTACCACAATATAATGACTATTTCAGGGATTTAAATATTTTTGGAAACGTATGATAACTATGGTTTATCTAAGTGAAGACTTTATCCTAGACAAATATGGAGACCTAGAAAAGAGATTAGAAGAGCCGTCTTTATGCCTTAATCGAAATGTATATACTATAATTATTACGCCAGATGCTAAGGAATATCATGGAAGAAATGGATGTGAACACGATCCCTGTACAAATAAAAGCCCAAAATCTTGCACGCGAAAAAAAGGAAGGTTAGAATATCTGGGTGACTGCCAATCTCTTTGTGGTGAATTTTCAGCAATGCTAAAGGCACTTGGTTTGAATCCGGATTCGATAAATTCAAAAGAGGTAAGTAATCTGAAGCCTTATTTGATAACTTATATGGTTGATGAATTATTCGTTAAAAAAAGACTTGAAGGCAGTAAAGTACTCACTACCGGCTTTCCGTGCCCGCGATGCATCTCGCTTATGATTGATGCTGGAATAAGTGAAGTTTATTTTGGAAGCTTTAAAGAACCTAAACCGAGGGATATAGACATAAAACGTGCTGCTGAGCTGACTTCTTCAGGCATTCACATATTTAGGATTTCGAAGTACGATGATGAACAGGGGCGTATCAAGCACAAAATCAAACCGTTTAAAGTGAGTTCTATTTTAGAATCATTTTTTGTGGGAAAGGCCCGTACAAGCGGCGAGGCGTATGTTAGATTGTTTTTTGATAAAGAATATCAATCAGTAGTAAGAAAAGGGGATGATTTTTTAAGAGAGAATTTTGACCCATTCATTAATATAGACTCTGATTACTTTGTCTTTCCGAATAAATGGCATCAATAGCCGACCATTATTTTTCGCAAAGACTTAATAAAAGTTAGGCTCATATCATAATGTATGTTCGATTCGTTCAAAAAGAAAATCAGCGCCGCGATAAGCTCGATTTCTGATAAGATTGCTGGCAAGAAAGAGGAAGAAAGAGAAGAGAAGAAGGCGGAACCGGTACAAAAGCCTGAAAAGAAAACATCTACGAAGGCGCATATTCAAAAAGCTCAAAAATTGCAGAAGTCGCCGAAACAAAAGTCTGTTGCGCGCGAAAAGCCGGTGCAGACAGAGCCTGAACCCCCCGCACGCGAATTGAAACCGGAAGAAGAAATCAAAGAACCCGAACCCGTTGCTCCAGAGCCGCCAAAAGCCGAAGAAAAGCGCGGATTTTTCTCGCGGATTACCGGCGCAATCACAGAAACAAAGATATCAAACGAGGTTTTGGATGGCGCTTTATGGGACCTTGAGCTTGCGCTTCTTGAAAATAACGTAGCATCGGAGGTTGCTTCAGGGATTTGCTCTGATATAAAGCTCAAGCTTGGCGGAAAATCGGTAAAGCGTTCTGCAGTAGAAAAAATAATCAAAGATAGCGTTCTTGAAAGCGTGAAGCGCGAGCTTGACCAGAAGCCGGTTGATGTTGAAGCAAAGGTATTGGCAGCGAAAAAGGAGAAGCGGCCATGCGTAATTATGTTTGTCGGCTTTAACGGCTCAGGGAAGACTACGAATATTGCAAAACTGGGATTCTGGCTCAAGAATAAGGGCTACTCATGCGTTTTTGCTGCTGCGGATTCTTTCAGGGTTGCGGCAATAGAGCAGCTGGAAGAGCATGGCAGGCGGCTTGGAATCCCTGTAATAAAGCACCAATACGGCGCAGACCCTGCAGCAGTTATTTTTGATGCTATCGCGCATGCAAAAGCAAAAGGCATTGACGTAGTGCTCGCAGACACTGCAGGAAGGGTGCATACGGACAAAAACCTGATTGAGGAATTGAAGAAAATAGTGCGGGTGAACAAGCCTGATTTAAAGCTGCTCGTGGTCGAGGCAATAGCAGGTAATGACGTAATAGAGCAGGCAAAGATTTTCGGGGAGGTCGGGCTTGACGGCGTAATTCTTTCAAAATGGGACATCGACGACAAGGGCGGGGCAGCACTTTCTGTCACCCATACGCTCCAAAAGCCGATTGTATTTCTTGGAACCGGGCAGAATTACGAAGATTTCAGGAAATTTGATTTGGAGAAAGTAGTTTCCAGCATTTTCTAAATTATGCGTCAAGCGACGTATTCTGAGTTTACTTTCAGAGAAACTTTATATAGATTTTTTGAACACGTATATCCTGTAAAATCTATTTTAAGGTGTCAATAATGTAAGTTTGGTATCTTTCTATCAATCTCCATTGTGCATGTTTCTTAAGGGGAAAAACAAGTAGGGGTCATGAAACTCACAAGAGTTTCAAGCCTTCCACCGGTTGAATTTCAATCGGTGGAAATAATAAAACAGCTTAAGGGACTCATAGGGTGAGAGAGATGATAAGAGAAATACCTGTTGTTGAAAAAAAGACCGATGACGCACTGCTTCTGGCAAAAAAATCCTCTATCCGGATCTTGATGCTTGTTCTTCTTTTTGTGGTTAGCGCGAGATTTGCTCCACAGCTGGATGCGTATTCAACGCTCTATATCGCAGGGATTGCAGGAATTCTTGCATTTCCAGCAGCTGCATATTACGGCGCAAAAAGCATAGGGGGATTTTTAATGTTGGGTAAAGATAACCTACCAGCAGGCGGAAGTGTGCCGGCAATGCCTGGTATGAATGCCCTGTTTAGGATGCCGTTTAATCCAACAGGAAACATGATCGATTCTGTTAATGACCAACTTATGCCGCTTCGCATTAATACGATTGCCGCGATGCCGGACCAGGACGCAGTTTGCTTGGGTTTTAAGAGAGCATGATTTGAAAGAATTTTTAGCGCATGTTTCGAACCTGTTGCAAGCATCTAATCTATATATTCCTTCTTAGCGATAATTACTTTAGATAGTTATGCCTTCTAAAAGCACAGATGCAAAAGATCTTCTGAAAAAACTCTCCGAAACTGTCGGAGTTTCCGGTTCTGAGAACGAAATCCGGGAAGTTATCAAAAAAGAGATAGAAAAGTATGCGGATTCTATTGAAACCGACAGCATGGGAAACCTTATTGCGACAAAGAAGGGAACAAAGCAGGGGCCGAAAATCATGCTTTCCGCGCACATGGATGAAATCGGCTTTGTGGTAAGGTATATTGACAGGGATTACATCAATTTTACGCCCATGGGAGGAATAGATGACAAAATACTTCTTTCAATGCCTGTTGTAGTACACTCCGCAGGCAAAAAGCTTTATGGCTCGATTATGGCAAAGCCGCCTCACTTGCAGGAGCGGGAGGAGCGCGAGAAGCCGGTTAAAATGAAGGAGATGTTTATTGATGTCGGAATGAAGCTCAACAAAACCCCGGACAAGGACGGGAAAATGGAGCTTGAAAAGCTTGGCGTAAAAAAAGGCGATATTATATCCTTTGATTCGCATTTCCGCGAGCTTCAGGGCTCGTTTGTTTCAGGAAAATCCTTTGATAACCGTGCAGGGTGCGTGACAGTAATTGAGGCATTCAAGCAGCTCAAGGATTTCGCAGGGACTGTCTATGCGGTTTTCACAGCCCAGGAAGAGGTAGGGCTTAAAGGCGCGCGGGTATCTGCTTTCAGGACTGCCCCGGATGTTGCGCTGATTGTTGACACCACAATCGCAGGGGATTTGCCGAATATAATGCCGCAGGAGTGCTCTGTTGAGACAGAAAAGGGCCCTGCAATAACGCTTCTTGACGCGCAGGGAAGGGGGCTGATTACGCCGCAGAAAGTCAGGGAATGGCTCACAGAGACTGCTAAAAAGGAGAAAATCCAGCACCAGATAGAGCTTGGAACCGACGGCGGCACAACCGATGCAACTGCGGTTACACTAACGCGCGAAGGCATCCCGACGGGATTGATATCGATTCCGACTCGTGGGATTCATTCTCCGAGCGAGGTTTTAAGCATAAAAGACCTTGAAGGCGCAATAGAACTTGCAGTGGTTGCTGTGAAGAGCGCGGGGCAATATTTTAAAGGGAAGTAGACTGGAGCCGATTTACACCATTCTTCCCCATAACAACCGTATCTTCCAGCCTTATGCCGAACTTTCCGGCAAAATAAAGCGCAGGCTCAAGCGTAAAAACCATATTCTCCTCGAACTTCATGTCTTTGAACAGGGGATTTGAGGTCAGGACAGGATATTCGTGCACATCAAGCCCCACTCCGTGGCCAAGGCTGTGGAAGTTTGCAAAGCTTTCCTTCTTATATCCTTCCTTCTCAAGGAATTTCTTTGCATAATTGAACGCATCAATGCATTTTACGCCGGGCTTTGCGAAATCCGAAAGCTCTCCCATCAGCTGCTTGAGAGAATTATATGCCTTAGCCATTTGTCTCTCGTTTTCAAGAATGATTGTGCGCGTGAAGTCCGAGTTGTAGAAATTCCATTTTGCGCCTATATCGACCATTACAAGCTTTTTGTAATTCTGGTTACAGGCAAAATAATGGATGTTTGCGGAATTTTTATCCCCTGAAACAACCGGCTTGAACGCGGTCTCTGCATCGTCATTTACAAATTCCAGTTTTATCTCATTGGCAAGCGCGTCTTCGTCGCCTGAGTTAGCGGTTTTTTCTGCAACTTTCAGAGCTTTTGCAGTGATTTCTGACGCATGCCTTATATTCGCAAGTTCTTGGGAGTCTTTTACCGCGCGCAATTCAATCAATTCGCCGGATATGTCAGTAAAAAGAAGGTTCCCGAGCTTTTTTTTCATGCCATTCCATCGGCTGAATGAGAAATTATAATCCACTCCGATTTTTTTCAGCCTGTTTTTCTTTAAAATTTCGTCGATTTTGTCCTTTTTTGCCTCGCGGATATCTTTTATTGCGCTTTCCTTCTTCGCGCGTTCCGGCTCTCCTGTAAAAAGAATTGCGTCTTTTTGTGTTACAAGAACCGCATGCGGCCATGAGTCGAAAAAGCCGGTTAGGTAGTATGTGCTTTTGGATGAAAGGTCGTTGGTAGATTCCGGGGAGAAAAGAAGTGCTGCATCAAGGCGTTTCTTTTCGAGGGCTTGGCGCAGATGCTCTATGCGCGTCTCATAAATACCCCCTTTACGCATACTTTATCTCCCCCCTTTTAAAGCATGTCTCTTAAAAATATGTATATTTATTGCAGAAGAGAATATATAACGATTTAATGATGTGGAATTTGCGCGTGAAATAATTTATATTCAATTACTGAATAATTCACTATTTAATTTGATTTAAGTTTTGATTAAACCAAATGATTTGCATAATTTATCAAATTTACCTCTTCGTTAGAATTCATAATATCCTTAAAATAGTGCGTTATTTCAATATATGCTTGACGTATAAAAGAATTAGTGAAAAGCTCACAATTAACAACTAATGTGTTCTTTCTAGCTCCAACAATTAGTTCATTATTTCTAGATAAATCACTATCACTAAATCCCAGTACTTCAAGTTTTTTATCAGTTTTGTCAACGTATTTGTCTATTTCGGGCACTATTTCACCAACGGGAATAATAAGATGAATGCACTCCAATTCATATAATTTGTTGAGATCTATACTTCCCTGTTTCGCATAGTCTGGCCCTAAATCACTTATTTTATCGCCAATATACCTGGGTTGATCAGTCAATACAATTGGGTCATTTGCTTTTGATTCATGATATATTGCTTCGGGTGATACGCATCTAATGGATGCCCCCGTTATGGGTTTAAAACTGATGCGCGTATGATATTCCACAGATTCATTACCAAGTTTAATTAAAATACGCTTCATTAACTCCGAATATTCAACAGCCATATTAATACACCCATATCACTAAACGGTGACTATATCAAACACTGTCTTCAAACATTTAAATATGTTTCTGTAGTGATTTATCACGCATCTTTTCCCCAAATTCTTAGAACAAGTTCAACACAGTCTTTTTCTCAGCACATCCATCATTCCGTCAAGCATTTTTCTGTTTATCAATAAATTCTCGTGCGCATCTCTTTCATCTCTATCATCGCCCGCGCGTTTTATCAGCCCCGCTTCTTTGTCCTTGAGCTCGGAGTAAAGCGCGCCATCAACGCACGAAACCAGCTTTATCTTCAGTTTCGCACAAGCTCCTTTAAGTGCGGCAAAGCTCTCTGACGTCGGCTTCATATACGAAAACACAGCCGAATATTTATGCGCCGCAAGATAAGCTTCAATTCTATTTTGCGTCGCTTCGATATATTCTTTCTTTATTTGCGGGGTCTCAAGCCATTCCTGCCAGTCGTAATGGGCAAACGGGTACTTGTTCTCAAACTCCCTCGGAATAACGCCTGCATTCGAGAGCATGACCTGGTGGATCAGCGGGTACTGGCGCAATTCAACCAGCCGCTTAAGTATCTCGCGGTGCGTTCTTGATGCGGAATAAGGCTTCCTGAAACTGCACGGAAGGAAGAGCACGAATTTCTTGCTTTGCGGGATTTCATAAAACCGCGAAATATACTCCTGCCAGACATTGAAATACGGGTGCAAGAGATACTCTTTTCCGATGCCCACAAGCTTTTTTTGCAATTCTGGCGGGAATTTGGGGTATGTTATGTAATCATCGAAGTAGATATTGATTTTTTTGTTCTTTCGGTATTCTTTTACAAGCATTTCGAACTCCTTTTTATCAAGCGGATGCCAGTCGCTGCGAAGCCACATTTCGAAAAGCGGGGAAAATCCGTATGCAAAGGCATTAATTATTGCAACGGAATCCGAGTGCTTAAGAGCGTATTTTACAGAAGTATCTAACGATTTTTTGACATTTCCAACAAATGGAAGGTTTGCCATCAGATAAGTCCGCACTCCAAAGCCCTGTTTTTGCAGTTCATTTACAGCTCTTTCGTATTGTGCAAGCGTCATTCCTTTTTGTATTTTTCTAAGAACCTCGTTGTCTGCAACCTCAAGACCGATGGCGAATGTAAGTTTTAATCCAATGCTGGCGATTTCATCCCTTATTTCCCTTAATCTCTTCTCAGTTACATGCTCTGACCGGCATTCCACAATAAGCGAGCCTATGCCTGATTCTTTGCATTTTGAAAATAAATATCGCCGCATTTCACCCGAAATCTGTGCTTCGTCAAGAAAGCTGCCTGAATTAAAGAATTTCAAAGTCCTGATGTTACAATTGCCAAGCTCGCGGCTTATTCTTTCCTTGAATTCTTCTAAAGCCATCCTTTGGCATTCTTTTTTTCCGAAACTGCAGAAGATGCATTTGCCCCACGAGCATTTTCCTGATTCGAGGATTATGACCTTTTCAGAAGATTTTTTATCACTTGCATCCATATAGTCAGTACTTGGATTTTAAGCTTAAAATAGACTTTGAAAAATTGAAAAAAGTGCCAACGAATTTATTCAAAACGTAACATCTCATAAATCTTATGTTCAAGATCACAACTGGTGGGGGTTCTATTCACTATTTTTTCCGCACCTTCGTCTATTATTCGATATGTTTCTTTGCGGCGGTTTTCTGAAAATTCAAAAAATTTAGTTGGGTTAACTTTTTTATCCAATACGTTTCTTGGATTTGACGTATCTAAAAGCCAAACGGTATCCCCCTTGAGTGGAACTTCATTAACTATCAAAACGTTTTTTAAAACACCTGAAGCAGCATTATAGATAGCGATTCGTCCAAGCAATACTTGGTCAGTATCAAAATGCGCGCCCATCTTCTTCCCATCGTTGATTGAAAGAACGATTTCACCACGATAATTATACCTCTTAGGTGTACTTTTGTTGAGGTAATTCACGTGAACGTCTACTGAAGAACCACTTTCTTTTGCATGTTCAATTAGTTGACCTATTGAATATAGATTTCCGTCAATATTATGCATAATTTTACCATAAGTATTGTTTATCCAACTCATAATACCACACCAAAATGATACGTTTAAAACATTTAAATACCTTTCGGTAGTGATTTATACGCGTCTTTTTTTCCCAAAACCCAAAAATCACGCCAAAAAAGTTCCGCGTAATTCCCATTTAGCAATCCCTATTTAAAAATCAAATTTGAAATAATCAGTTACTATGTTCGAAATAAAAGCTCGCGCAGCCTCGGGAAGAGTGGGGAGATGGCAGATTGGGAAATATTCTGTAACAACGCCTACGCTTGCTGTTGTTGTAACCCCGAACAGCAGGATAGTCTCTCTTCGCGACATAAAGAAAATCGGCGCCGAAATCATAATCACCAACGCCTACATCATGAAAAAATCCGAGCACGCGGAGCAAATCGAAAAAAAAGGCGTGCATAAGTTCTACGGCTGGGACGGGCCGATTTATACAGATTCAGGGACATTCCAGATGTACTCGCAGGGCAAATTCGAGATAACCCCGCAGGAGACCCTCGAATTCCAGAAATCCATAGGCTCTGACGTAATAACGCCGCTTGATTTGTTCACGCTTCCGACAGATTCAAAGGAGGTTGCGCGCGAAAAGCTTAAAGAGACCATTTTGCGAATCAGGAGCGCAAGAGAAATTATCCAAAAACAGCAGCTTTGCGGCCCGGTACAGGGAGGCGCATATCCTGAATTAAGGAAAAAGGCGGCCCTTGAAGTATCAAAAGCAAATCCGGATATTTTCGCTATCGGCGGCATAGTTCCCATGATGGAACAGTACCGCTTCTCAAAGCTTGTCGAGGCAATACTTTCGGCACGCCGGAATTTAGACACTTCAAAGCCGCTTCACGCTTTCGGGGCAGGGCATCCTATGATATTTGCCCTTCTTGCTGCGATAGGCATTGATTTTTTTGATTCAGCGGCCTATGCAATATTTGCCAGGCAGGGAAGGTACCTTACCGTGAACGGCACAAAAGCAATAAGTGAACTTCACGAGCTTCCGTGTTCGTGCCCGGTATGCAGCGAAAATACTGCGCGTGAACTTGCAGGGGACACTTCGCTTCTTGCAAAGCACAACCTGTACGCCACTTTCGAAGAGATAAAAACAATACGCCAGGCTATTTTTGACGGAAGCTTATGGGAGCTCCTCGAACAGAGAATCAGGAGCCATCCTGCAATGCTTGAGGCTTACAAGACTCTTGGAAAGTACAGGAAATTCCTTGAAACGTCAGAACCCGTATCTTCAAAGCATGCATTCTTCTACCTTGGGAAAGAGAGCCTGCAAAGGCCGGCTGTCTTCCGTGCCAAAAACAGGCTGGCGGCAATGAAATTCACAAAGAAAGACGAAACATTCGGCTGGCTCGGGCTGAAGGTGCCTCTTGGGCTGAAAATGATTTATCCTTTCGGCCAGTCAGTTATTCCCGGGCAGAAAAAATCAGGCGTTGCAAAGCCGATCGATGCCGCCCGTCAGGTCATTTCATACCAGTACCGGATGCCGCTCCTGAAGGCAAAAAAAGCAATAGGGAGAGAGGGCGTTGCAGAAATTTCAAGGAATACCGGAAGGCTGCAGCGGCTTAAAAGCAAAGACATGCTTCTTGGGACTTTTAGGGATTCGGACGGATACTTCGTCCCGACGTTTGCAGGCGCAAAAGAGCTCGCCAAGCAGCTTCACGGTGCCTATACAGTTCACGTGAACAAAGATGTAGAATCATTCATTCGCGAAGGAAAGACTCTTTTCTCTAAATTCGTTGCCGGTGCAGACGATAAAATACGCCCCGGAGACGAGGTTTTTGTGGTCGGAAGCGCGGGCGAGCTTCTTGCAACAGGAACCGCGCTTCTTAATTCACGTGAAATGACGTCGTTCAAATATGGTATTGCGGTTGACACAAGGCACATTAATTAATTGCTCTCCTGCCAACGATTTCCAGTGTCCCGTTGTATATCTGGATATTGCCCTTTATGCACAAATTTGTGCCGCGTGAACTATTCTGTACTTCACGCACTTCATTTTTAAAGAATACTGCCCGGATTGATGTGCTTCCATCGGCAAGGCTCATGAATGCAGTTCCGGAGGGTGAAATGCTTTTTGACTTCACGATGCCGCACACTATTACATTTTCTCCGGCCATTCTATTCGTGATCCGGGGCATTTCTGTCGGTGTGATATCCTCCTCAAAACCAATAGCAGCGATTGATATGATGCCAATAAGGGCAAGCATAACGCACGCAATCAGGTATTTGTTTGTATTGTTCATAAAGTTCACTTTGAATATTTGAGCGCTCATTATGCGTAAAGCGAAAATTTCGATCCTTTCGTTTCACTCTAGGCTTTCCAAACTTTGCAAGTTTGAAAAAGGCTTGAAAATCTTCATAATTGTAAGGAGATTTTCATGACGCGAGTTCATTTATTATTTTTAATCGGAATTGACTTAATCAAGGTGTATTCCGGACCTTCTTTTTTCAGTATGCTTTGCATTATTTTTAGTTCACGCACCTCGAATTTTAGCGGCTCTATCTTTGTATTATCGAATAAATCCATGCGTATGGGCAAATTCCTGATGCTTTTGCTAAACTTCTTTATTTTAATCCTTGCAAGAGTTATGTGAGGAACGACAGCTCGGCATTTCCAGCAATTCACCAATTGGCTTGGGCTGGAAAGCTTCGAGTTCGCATGCGAACGAGATGAATTCGAGGCAACCGAGATGGAGTGACGATGAGGAGCAAAAGCGCGGGAAAAACTCAAACCCGCGATTGAAGACGATGAGGAGCGAAAATACGGCAATTCAGGGCTCGCAATTGAGCGACGATGAGGCGCAAACTCCTTATTTTCGCCTTTAACCATAAGCGCCTCTTTTATTTCCTCGGATAGTTTTGAGAGAGTATTGCTTTCGTCCAGGGAAACCCAGATTACCCGCGGCCTTTTTTTTGGAATTACTTCTATCTTTGAGAGCGTGCACTCAAAAGGCCGGTAATTTCCCGCAATTTCTGATACTTTTTTTATGACCGCGTCTACGCGATTTTCGCTGATTTCGCCGAGGAATGCAATTGTTATGTGGAGGTTCTCCTTCTTTGTTATGCTGAACGAGTACGCATTATCAGGCCTTTCCATGCTTTTGATGCGCTCGGCTTTCCCTGAAAGGTACTCCTTAATGCTTTGAGGGATATCGATTTCAATAAAACATCTCATAAATTCAGCCGTCCTTCACGCATAGGGGGTTGGATTCGTTAACTGCCGTCATGAAAATCCTTTCGAAAGCTTCTGGCTTGCTCTAGGCTTTTGAGGACTCCTTTAATTCCTCAAAATCTTCTTGCAATCGCGCAGATTTTCAAGCCTTTGAATCTAATGATAGTTATAAATGATTCAAAGTGAACTTTAACGTGAAATTCATATCTTCTTTCTTTATTGTCAAAACCTATATAAACTTTCACGTGAACATAAGTGTTTATGCTTTCCAAAGCTTCTTCGTGGTTTTCGGAACATAACTGGGCAAGGAATCCATTCACTTTGGATATCTCCCATTCTCTTTTCGTGGGGCGAACGGACCAATTGGATACGGTTACAAGCGGCATCGACGAAGGACAAAAGTATGTAATTATCATAGGCCCGACAGGCGCCGGAAAGACAACCCTTTTGAAATACCTTTCTGCAAAATACAAAGGCGTTTATCTCCCGAAGCCGCCTCTTAAGAAAGACGAGCTTGTGGATGTTTTAGCAGCCAATCTTATTTATACCTCTTTTCTTCATAGGCTCTTTAACAGCGACACAATCAATGCATTCAATATTTCGGAGCACCTGAACAAAAAGCTGAAAGGCAAGAAAACCGTCATCCTGATAGACGAGGCGCACGAGACCGATGTCGAAATGCTTTCATGGCTTCGCTCGATAATCGAGCAGGTCGAGGGAACGACCCTTATTCTTGCAGCCCTTCCGAAACTAAAAGAGGAGCATCTCAAGCGCCTGGAGACGCTTTCCCAGCGCGTGACTGTCGATATCGAGCTTCGGGCATTCACAAAAGACGAATCAGTGGAGCTTATCAAGAAAAGGATTACCAGCGTCGGCGGAAAGACGATAGAGCCTTTTACGCTTGATGCATTAAACGAAATATATAGTTTAAGCGGCGGCTCGCCCCGCGAAATACTTAAGATATGCAATAATGTTATCCACAAGGCAATAGAGAAGAGTGCATCGATAATTGACCAGACTTATTTTAAAAGCTCGGGAAAATCCGAGGACAGGCCTGCCGAAAAAGAGGAAAATACCGATGCGCTGAATCTTCTTACCGACAAGCAAATTAAAATAATGGAATTAATAGGCAAAGAGGGCACAATTACGCCCTCGGAGCTTGTGAAAAAGATTGCAGGCATCGAAGGCGGGTCGTACAAGTCGGATGCGCATGCTCTTCGTGCAGTGAATAATATTCTCCGGAGGCTTGAGCGCGACAATATGATTGCACGCGAGCGGCGCGGTAGGACATACAAGTACGGCATATCGCCGAGGTATCGCAGCAGGTTCGTAAAAGCGTAGTCAAGAGTTATTGATTTAATGATTGGTGTTTTCATGGATTATATTTCATTTATAGGGATTGCGTTGTTTGTCCTTTTGTCTCTTTTTCTTCTGAGCATAAAAGCGCTTGATGTCACGGCAACCATTGTCGCATTCCTTTTCGGGATAATCATAATAAAGCTGCAGGGCATCTCCTGGTTTATCATTTTGTTCACGTTTCTTATAGTCTCGCTATACGCGACATTTTACGGAAGGGCAAAATCGCACGAGCCAAAGCATGAGTGCCGCAGGGTCGATAATGTGATTTCAAACGGCCTTGTCGCGTTCATGACCACTGTTTTTTCGTTTCCATATGTCTTTCTCGGAAGCGTTTCCGCCGCACTTTCCGACACATTAAGCTCTGAAATAGGGATTCTTTCAAAAGAAGACCCGCGCATGATAATAAACCTCTCTAAAAGCGTCCCGAAAGGCACAAACGGCGCAGTGAGCCTGCTTGGAACCCTGGCTGCTGCCGGCGGTGCGTTCCTGACTGCAATTCTTGCGGTTTTATTTGCATCGTCATTTCTTCCTGCAGAACAGGCAGCGCTTTTGTCTTCAAAAATAATATTGTTCGTTGCTGTGTTTGTTGGCGGATTTCTTGGCGGAATTGCAGACAGCTTTCTTGGAATCCTTGAGAACGAGGGCCTTATGACCAACGGCTCTGTCAATTTCATGGCAACGCTCATAGGGGGCCTGATAACCGCGGGGATAATCAACTTTTTGCTTTAATATTCGCTTAGTTTATTCAGTAGCTTTACGACTTTTTACGTATTCTTCATTTGAAGTAATCTCTTTTAGTAGCTCCTCATTCCTATAATTTTCAAGCGTTTCAAACGCATGTTCATTCCACTTTCTTGCTAAGCATCTTGCTGTGTTTGTAAGTAGAACGTTTTCTTTTTCAATTACTGATTTTTTTAAGTGTGCTAGATATTCAGAAAGCGTATGATATTCTTTCGGTTCTATGGTGGTATCCCACACAAACATTCGGAACAAGCCTCTAATTCCGATACAATCAAGTTTATCTGCGTCATGCAGACATTTGGCTTCGACAGAACTGTTAGCGCATACTCGGGAATTACGATGGGTACGGATACCGTCACAGATTTTTTCTATTTTTTCACTATCCAAACCATTCTTTTCCAGAAATTCTTGTGCTAGTTTCGCAGATATGGCGGCATGATCTTTATTAATCATCTCCTGCTTAGACATGCCTACATAACCGATATCGTGCAGCCACGCAGAAATTTTAACAATATTCCCATCCGCTCCTTCATTTTTTGATAAGAAAGCGGCTAACTTAACCACTCTTTCTACATGTTCCACCGAATGCGTTATTTCTATTTCTGAACATACTTTCTTCGAGTAGCCCACTACTACATCAATAAACGCATCATTAATTTCTACCACATATTGCACCTTGATCTTGACATATGTCAATGATAATATCGCTGATCTCTTGTGCGGCTTGATCTAAGGGTTTATTATTATCAAAAATTGTAATCCTGTCTTTGTTTTCATTGTATAATTTTTCATAAATACTATCCCTTCTTTTGAATACACTCAAATCTTCGTCGGAAACTTCTTCGCCTCTATTCAAAATTCTTTCTATCTGAATATCTTTCGGGACCGTAAGCAAAAATGTCTTATCAGGCACGTATAAATTGCAGATTATATCTTTGATCCAATTGTAAATGTTTTCAAATTCAAGTTCTGGATAATCATTCATTATTTTTGGAATCTGACATGAATATAAGGTATCAATGTGGCGCTCTTTTAAAACGATAGTCCCTTCCTTAAGGGCGGGTCTAATTTCCTCTTCATCCTGATAGTATAAATCTGCCGTCAGGTACATAGTTTCCGTAAAAGCAGTAGGGGTATCTTCTTCGAATCGGATAAATTTATTTTCTCCGAGTAGTTTTTTAATATACTTTCCTATGACTGAGTTAGAGAACTCATCAACAACTATGGTTCTACACCCCTTTCTGCTTAAAGTATTGTATACGCTGCGCATTAATGTTGATTTTCCGCTGGCGTCTTGTCCTTCGAAAGATATAAGGCAACTGTTCATTGCTTATCCCCATAGAGAATATAGAATGTTCTTTACACTATTTGTTACTGCATAATTTTGTAACTGGTCTTTCTTTACCCAAGCAAAGTCTTCATGTTCACTCAAGCGGACTTTGGCGGGCTCGTTGATGGTGACTAAGAAATTGAATTGCCTTGTTTTTTTCCCGCTTTTTGATTTATAATCAAAATGCCCCAAATATCTAATTATATCTTTTACCTTTAGGTCTGTTTCTTCTTTAACTTCCCTGAATAGTGCAGCTTCAAGGTCTTCTTTGCCTTCAACCTTGCCGCTGGGAAACTCGTAAATACCCCCCATGAAGTCATCTTTTGATCGCTTAAGCAAAAGGACAGATGAATCTTTTTCAATTATCGCGCCAACAACGTACCTATTTATATTCTGCTTTTTCGCTTCTTCTATCAGCATCTTATATGTCTCTATGTTCATTTTTCCACCTATTTTGCCTTTCTTTTATAAATGGAATTATTTAAGATTCACTTCTTAAAATTCTTTTTTTGGGTATATTACTCTTCATAAGAACTGCCTACTTCAATAAATCCTCATAATTTTCAGTCACTTTCTTAAAGGAGTCGATATACAAATCTACAATTTCATCGTTCGGATCATGCCAAACGGGTAATTTTAGCGAATTTTCATGAAACTTCTCTGCTTTAGGAAAATCCCCTTTGCAATACTTCACCTTTCCTTTATAAGTAGGAAATAGATTCTTGGGATTTTGAAAGAGCGGATGGTAGTTTAGCGGACATGTTGAAGTCGGTCTATCCAATTCCTTGCAACCTTCTGCTATTAAAGCATCATAAAACTTCTCAATTGGAAGTCCTTCCAATTCTTCGGGCTTGTACTGCATGATAAACGCGTACCATGTTGGCTCTACCCTATCAGGAACAACTGGAGCGCTGATGCCTGGCAAATTGCCAAGTTCAATAGCCATTTTTTTAGCAATATTTCTTCTGTTTGCTAATATTCTATCCAGATCGTCAAACTGTTCATTTGCTATAGCTGCTGCAATGGGATGAATTCTTAATTTCAACCCCATCCCAGTAACCGCAAATTTATAAAGCGGGTGCTCTTTCGGAATCTCTTGCTTGCATCTCTTATTATAATGCCCAAGAAGCAATGCTCTGTAATATATGTTCTCATTATTTGTCAGCAAAACGCCTCCTTCGCCACCCGTTAAGGTTTTTTGTGCCTGCAAACTAAAAGCGGATGCATCTCCAAAGGAGCCGACGGTCTTGCTTCGATACTTCGCTCCATGTGCATGTGAGGCATCTTCAAAAAGCAATAAATCATAATCCTTCGCAATCTTCTGTATTGGTGCCATATCACATGGCATTCCCCACATGTGCGTTACAACGATTCCCTTAGTATTCTTGTTTATCTTTTCTTTAATCGCCTCGGGACTTATGTTCCCGTCTTCGTTCGAGTCCACTAAGATTGGAGTTGCGCCAGTAAAAAATAATGGCGTAACTGTCGCAAAGAAAGTATACGCTGGACAAATAATCTCGTCGTTAGGTTTTAAATCCGCACCTACATACATTGAGTGTATCGCGGAAGTTCCGGAATTTGTCAATAAGGCATGTTTTTTGCCATAGTAATCCGAAAACTTATTCTCCAGTTTGTCTATAATACCTGACTTGTCGTATATGGATATGCTTTCATCAAGCTGTTTCAAAACTGCTTCTTTAGTTTTTTCGGTTATCGGAGGCCAAACATAGTGAGGCTCATCTATATCCACTGTTCTTTTTCCGCCAAAGATGGCTAATTTATTTTTCATAATTATCCAGCAACTCCTTTGGATTCACATATTTTCCTTTTTCTTTTGATTCGTAACAAGCATCTATGAAACTTACATGCTTCAAATGATATTTCGGGCTCCCTATATTCTCTCGATCTCCGTTTACCACCCTGCAAAAATAATCTATCTGATTGGCTGCGGCTACAGGCCATGAATATTCTCTTGTCAAAGATTCAGCAACTTCTCCGTTGCTTTTCAGACGCTTTATACTTCCACGGTCGATTTCAATAATACCTTTGCTTCCGATTACTTTAATAGATTCTGTCTTTGGCGGATAATATCTCGACAGAATTAAGGACCCATAAAGATCATTTTCGTATGAAAACAAAATGGATGCGGTATCCTCCGCATCATATTTTTCTTCAGGTTTTGCCTTTGATGAAAACTCCGCATGTACTTTATCTGGAAGGCCGAAATACCATATAAGCATGTCAATCATATGGTATCCCATATCAATTATACATCCTCCGCCTGCTTCTTCCTTGCTTCCTCTCCAGCCCTCCTGGAGATTATCAACAAATAATGTATATTTGGCATCGACGAAAAATGGCTCTCCTATTTGGTCGACTAATTGAAAAAATGTTGTGTATATGGGATTAAACCTTCTTTGCAAAGTAGTTGTAAGAACAATTCCGCTTTCATCGCATAGTTTTTTGAAATAAAATGCCTCTTTCAGATTTCTAGCAAATGGCTTTTCTTTTAGGACATTAACTTTTCTTTTTGCAGCCTCTTCCAAAACCTCCTTGTGTATATTGTGTGGAGTAGCCACTATAATAAAATCAAGATCCTCTGAACCGAGCAATTCTTTGTAATCCACATAACCGTTTACGTTTAATTTTTTCTCACATTCTTTTAACTTCGGTTCGTCAATGTCACAAATAGCTTTCAACTCAGCGAACTGAGACTCTTTCAGACCTGGAATATGATCTTCTGTCGCCTGATGTCCTAGTCCGATTATAGCTGTTTTAAGCTTCTTCATAACAATGTTGACACCACACAAGCTTAAATTTCTATTTTTTGTAGCTACTTATGAGTAAAATGACAAATGGCTCTTCGAAGTAGTTTCTTTGTTGCGTAAGCCATCTGCAATAGCAATATGACTGTGTCGTGTAATCTCTAACACATTTATTAACTTTACTATACAAATGATAGCTTAGATAATTGCTTAAAAAACCCTTTAACCCAATGCATAATTAATCCTTTCACTTCGTTCAAGGCTTTTGAACCCAGTGAATGTTGTGAATGATTCAAAATGGTTAAAAATCCGTTCGCTTCGCCTTATGAACCATGAGGCGCTGCGCTCTCGGCTTTTTGGGACAAAGGGTCCTTTCGCTATCGCTCTAGGCTTTTCAACCTAAAGCAGCTGGCGATGGTTGAAAATTCCCAAAAGCTTGTCAATCGCAATTGGCGGGATTTTAGTCCAAAGAAAAATGCAGATGGTTAGTGAGGAATGACTAAAAATCATGAAAGCTTGGGCGCGTTTTGCGCTTTTAAGCTTTTCAATCCAATGCTTAAAGAGATGATTGAAAATGGCAGAAGTAAAAGTTCGTGCAAGAGATCTTGTCGGAAAGGTTGTCGTAAGCGACGAAGCCGGAAAGAAATTCGGCCGCGTGGGAGATGTCAGCTTTATTGCGGATACAGGAGAGCTGATGAACATTCTTCTTATAGAGCCCACAAAAGCCACACAGGATCTGCATCTCCAGCAGGACGAGCAGAACAGGCATCTTATTCCTTTCAGCGCTGTAAAGTCCGTAGGGGATTTTGTAATTGTCAGCGAGAAGGAGATATTCTAAGGCGCTTAATATGTATGAAGAAAGGCGGACAATCACCGCAAGTAGATGGAGGCTTCATACAGAAGGCAAAGATTTCTTCAACGAACCGGGCGCAATAAGGACGGCCCCAAATAGGGAGCTTTTATTTGCCGATGAAATGAAGCCGCCTTACAAGGAAATGCAGATTGAAAAATATATTTAGAGCAGCCACTATAGGCTACATAGATTAAAGCCTGAAAACATTCTTCGCACTTTCCGCGACTTTTTACGAGAATCCCTCTAGGGTACGATGTAAGTCTAATCATCTAGTACTGATTAAACGGTATTATGTACACTTTATCGCTTTGGCAGAAGCTTTATTAACTCACAGTATCATAATAGATACATATGTATCAAAAAGCGAATAAAGAACTTTCAATTTTAAGCCTTTACCTTGGCGATTATTCCAAAAAGCTCTATCTTCGCGAGATAAGCAAATTCTCAAAACTGCCGCTCAGGACCGCACAAAGAACTCTCGCGGATTTGGAAAATGCAAGAATATTGAAGTCGGAAATTCGCGGGAAGAACAAATATCTCTTTTTGAACATTGAAAATATCGAAACAAAGCATATGCTTTTACAGGCAGAAACGTACAAGACGCTTCAATTCTTAGAAAAATATCCCGCATTCAAATCGTTTTTAAAGGAGACAAAAGGCGTCTCAGTTCCTATAATCGTTTTCGGCAGTTTCGCTAAATTTACCGCAGATAAGACGTCTGATGTTGATATGCTTATCATATCGGATAAAAAAGTGGAGATTCCATCGTATTTATTGCCTAACGAGCTCCACGAAATGTATATGTCGAAAGACAATTTTATCAGGGCATCCGAAAAGAACGAAGTTTTGATTAAAAAGATTGAGGAAAATCATGTTATATTAAATAACCATTCATTTTTTGTAGATTTTATGTGGGATAAGTATGGAAGATAGCTTAAAATGGTGCGCCGGATTAAAAGACGGCATAAGAGTAAAAGGCTTGACGCGCAGTATTACATGAGGATTGGAAGAGAAGAGCAAGTAAATACTATGCTTCGGGAAGCAAAAATGTTTATCGCCGATTTTGATGTGTTTGTATCAAATCTGACAAACGAGGAAATTCTCAAATATGCAAAAATGATCAAGCCGCTGATTCAAAGATATAGTAAATAACTGCAAATATTAGCCACAGTTCATCAATAATGCAGTTATTTCCTACATAGATGATTCACACCATGGCTATAATTTGGTGTGAATCACTATAGCATGATGCTTTAATTACACTTTCCAGACCCTGGGCGTGCAGAGTCAATTCCTGTGGCTCTATTTTCTTTATTGCCTAAGAAATAATCGCTCTAATCAGCTAAATTAATACTGCACAAACGGTATCACGTACACTTTATCGCCTGTATGCGAGCATAGCACGTCAGTGAAAGGATTGCAGAGAGACATGTTAATCTCCAGCTGATAATCCTTTCCAAGAGCCATGTCAAACTTCTGGCTGCCCCTGAATCCGATAAGCGCATCGCCTATTTTGGCAACAGGAACCCCATTGTTGTCGGTTGTTTTTATCAAAGTCCAGTTATATGTATAATCAAGAGCCGTATTGTTTCTCTGCTTTGCATACTCGTTTGTCCACATGTTCCTGACTTTTACTTCATAGGTGTTGAATGAAGTATCATATGTGCTTGTGTTTAATCCCAAAAAGCCGGGCCATGTTCTCTTGTTTGGCTGGTATGCGCCGCTTGAACCTGAGCCTGTTTTGCAATCCGGGCGATCAACGCTTGCACAGTTTGCTCCATTCCCGCCCGAATTATCAAGTGTTACTGTTCCGCTAAGCGCAGTGTCATTGAATATTGCAAGCAATCCTCCCGTACCTGCCGTTGATATCGCGCAATACCCCGTTCCGCCTGTATTTATGCATTTTGCATTTCCTCCCTTGTTTGAAACCGAAAGGCTGCTATCAACACTGTCGGCATATATGCGCACAGAGCCTCCGGCAGAAGCAGGGTTGCCTACTATTTCGCCTTTGCTTCCATATGTTCCTACAACTCCCTGGCCTCCGACAGCAGAAACTCCAAAGCTTACTATTTTTCCTGCCGAGACTTTAATGCTTCCACCGGGCGAGGAAGAATACCCGCTTCCGACGTTTGCCGAGATACCGGGTATGTTCACATAATTTCTGGCAGTAATATCGATAGCTCCGCCTGAGCCTGTTTGCCCGCCGCCGCACCAGGGATCGCCGCTTGCGCTTCCTCCATAAGCATTTATGGCACCCACATCTACTATAGCGCCTTTAATTGTGGCAGAGCCTCCGGAGCCGCCGCTTTGCCCTGAATTACTGTTTATGTTTATTGCAGATATCTTTATAGCATCCGATTTTATCGTGGCTGTTCCGCCGTTCGAATTGCGGTCTGTGGGGGTCGCGTAGAGGTTTATAGTCCCGATGTCTGTGGAATTCCCTTCTATAGTAGCGCTTCCTGCTCTCTTGCCCCAGCAGATATAGCTGTAACATCCGCCTACATTATTGCTGCAATCATAGCCTCCCAATGCTTGTATCTCACTGCCGCTTATGTTGTTGCCTTTAAGCTTTATGCTGCCTGCGTTGCAATAGCTATCCTCCGGCTCGCCCACATTCGGGCAAGATGAGATTAGCCTGTCAAATGTTACATTTCTTCCCTGCAACTCTATATTGCCGACACTACCATAATCGCAGGAACTCCCTGAGTGCCCGCCGCATCCCACGCCTGACGCGCTAATGGTTTTTGTTTTAAGGTTATTTTTTGCTTTAAGGACTATATTTTTAACATTATACCCGTCATACGAATCGATACCAATATCACTAGTTATAGTGATATTATCAAATCCCCCGCTGCCGTAAAGCACAGAATCCCCGGTGTTGTAGGATTCAAAATCATCAACATACGCTGAGATAATGCCGCCGCTTATGTCCTTTTTAACGATATTCACATTATCAAGCCATGCGCCGTTGCTTGACACCGAAATCCAGCTTATTGCAGGGCTGCCGGCAGGTATGCTGAATGTTTGCGAGATTGTCGGGTATTCGGCGCTTGTTATTGTTAAAGCTACTGTGTTGCCTGCTTCGTTTAAATTCAGGGAGAAATTATACCAGACATTCGGCTGGATGTTGTTTGCAAGCGTGTTCCACTGAATTCCGTCATATATTTCCAGCTTCAGGTTGCTTCCGTCATACTGGCTTATTCTTGCAGAAACAAGGGGGTTTGTATAGTCTTTTAGCAGGGAAACCGAAGTATCTGTTGAAACAGAGTCAAATCTCATGGCGAATTTGCCGTCCATAATCCGGGCGTTATTCCCGCTCTGGTAGATGTTTCCGCTTGTTATGTGGTATGCTTTTGTCTTTTGCGAGGTCAGGCACGGACCCGGAGCGTTGACCTCGGTCCACTTGAGATTATAATTGAACTTTCCGGATTCCAGCGCGGACATCTGTAAGTTGTTGGCACCCGGCTTGAGATTTGCCAATGGCACAGTAATAGTTGAAGTATTGTATATGAGCCCCGAGTATTGGAAGAACATGTTGTTGACTCTGACTGTAGGGCTAAGCGTGCACGGGATGTAATATGTAGTTACGCCGCAACTAAACCAGCCGCAGCCGTAAGCTGCGCAATTGGAGGAATATCCCCCGCCCATATAAATATTCTCTGTTGTTGTCGAGCCGCTGCAGGATGGAGAAAGGCCACCGTAGCCATTCGTACCCTGGCTGTTTGAACAGATATTGCTTACCCATACGCTGCATGAGCCGACAAAGCAGGAGCCGCTTGCCGATGCACCTGCAGTATGGCGCAGGAATGTCCCATACTTGTTTGTGATTGTCATGCCCGAGCCGCAGCCATAGCTTTTTGTTGAAGTCCCCTGGCAGATGCCGTTTATATCAATGCTTACATCTTTTGGGTCGCAAGTTCCTCCAGCAGTGATTGTCGGGGAGTTTGCTCCTGTAAATGTGTTGGAATAGGATTTGTCCGCAAATGTGGTTCCCGCAGGATAGCTTAAAACAGGAACTCCGTCGGTCTCGTTAATTATTGCGTTTCCGGAAGGCGACCAGACAATATTTTCGGTGCAATAATACGTATGCGAGTTTGGGAAATACGGGCAATTGTTCTGTATATCTGTTATGGAACCGGCGTTTAAATCCAGGGCGCTGGCAAAGGCAGGAATAGCAACTACCAGTAACAATATTGCTGTAATATTGGAGATTTTTTCCATAATATTTCCCTTAGTTCTTTATTATATATTCGATTATATTAAAAGTCATCTCGTTTGCTATTGCAAACTCGAAGCTTTTTTATTGCAGCGCATATTTTATATTGCAATAAAAAACGCGCCTGCAAGTGCGATTAACACGTATCCTACCCATCCGAATTCCGGCGTCTGCACAGTAAGGCCGTCGTCCGAATGGGCAATGTCAACGTATGTGACACCGCTTCTTATAACCCCTATGTAGGATGATTCCGCTGTAACATTTATCATACCGCCGGACAGCACTTCTCCGCCGAATATAACCATAGGCACGATTTTTTCCTCGCCGGACTGGAGCTGAACAGTCAGCTGGTATTTGCTGTTGTCATCCCTGTGCCCGCCGAACCATAGCCATCTGTGAAGCTTGGTTGGCATGCCTGTAATGGACAGGGTGATAGTATCCGGCCTGTCCAGCAGGTTCTTAATTGTTATCAGTCCCTGCCCCTGGGCCCCCAGAGGTACTATCACCCTGGGCGGATTGACCATCAACGAAAGGGGCGGTGAAATATAGATTTTTATAGTGGATGATTTTGTGCTTTCCACATTTTCTCTTTTATCCGTGGAATAGTATTCCAGCAGGTGCACGCCGTCTGTAGAGAGGATGAATGACGGCTGCGCATATGAAATCGTAGTCCAGTTGCCCCCATCTATCCTATATACTGTTGAAGCGCAGCCCGATTGAGTATCCTCGCAGCGCAAGGTCGCCTTTACTGTTGTAGTAAACCATCCCTTTGCATTCGGAGTAGGCGGGTCAAGAGTCAGGGACGTTACCGGAGGGTCGATGTCGATAGAGCAGACCAGGCTGCCTGCACAGGCAGAATCTGCACAGTCTGTTTTGCAGTCGTGGTCATTATCTATGCCATCGACGCAGTTCAATCCCCCTACAGTGTCTGTGTAAAGAATTGTATTTGATAATCCGGAATCATCAGTGTACGAAAGTGCCGGATAGTAGTTGTTATCAGTCTCCTTTCCTGTCTGGCATGGCCCGCCGCAGTCCACGCCTGTCTCTCCGCAGTCCTGTATATTGTCATTGCAGATATTATTTGTACACAGGTTGCAGTAGTATTGGGCATATGGGTTTTGGCAGTCTGCGCACTGAGTTATATACCCGCATGCTTTTGAAACCTTGTTGTTTGCAACGCCTGTGGAAGAAACAATACCGAATTCATAACTGCCTGCCTGGAGCACCGGCGTCTGGTTTACCGGGCATATTTGCGTTCCGCCGAATCCCGTGGGCGTGCATGAGCTGTAAAGGCTTTCATTGATATATCCGCAAACATTGTAAGGGTCCTGCACAAGCTTTGTCCCGGGCGCGGTTGTTGTTTTCAGCCTCACTCCCCAGCCTGTGGTACTGTTCGCATAGATATCTACCAGGCAGGCATGCCCTTCAGGGATTGTGAGCGTGGTCTTGTTCTGGAAGCAGTCGCTGCCTGCACTCGGATACTCGAGCATGCTCTCAAGCGGGAATCTTGTGGAATAAGTGAATGTTTTTGTGTATGTGCTGTCTATCGAAAACACCGCAGGGCTTGATTGCGAACCAGCCGCGCTCAATCCCGCAATTATAGACGCATCCGCCAGCCACTGTGTCCCATTCCAGTCATATCCGCTGAACTGTCCGTTGCCTTTTCCAGTGATTAAATATAATTTGCTGTTATTGTAAAACGCATAAGGCGCAGAATTCGCAGCCACATTAAGGAGTCCTGATGTTATATAATCATCAGCCAGCCATTCCGTCCCGTTCCAATAATATCCGCTAAATCCTCCAGAACAATTTCCTGCAATCAGATACATCGCCCCGCTGTAAAAGACAGAAGGCGCAGCATTGCATGTCTGATTGGGGAGGCCTGCAACAAGAGAAGCATTTGACACCCAATTGCTTCCTGTGAATGTAAATCCCGAATAGTTTCCGGTTTTGTTGCCTGCGAGCATGTTCCAGCTTCCGTCTTTATAGAAGATTGCAGGTTTCGAATTATCACCAATGTCCGGCAATCCGCTGACAATTGCAGGAAGGCTCGACCACCCGGAACCTGTCCAGTTATATCCTGCAAAAGTCCCGTCGCCTTTTCCTGTTATCAGGTATGTGTCGCTGTTGTCAAAGAAAACAGCAGGGGATGCATAAGAAGCTGCAGATAATCCAGATTTTATATTTGCATCTGTCTGCCATGAGCCAGAATATTTGTATCCTGAAAAGCTTCCGGTATTATCGCCTGATAAAAGATAAAGCGTTTTAATATCGTATGTTTTAGTGTATGTGCCGTCCGGAACAGAAGTCGGGCAGTCAGGCGGCTCACCCGGCAATCCGGGAGGCGCTGCATAGCCGCACAATCCTGTGCCAAGGCACGAAACAGTTGCGCCAGGATATGCTGATGGAGGACAGCCGCATTGCGAGCACGCATCTACTTTATTGCATGAAGCATCATACTTGTAAGGCGGCTCGCCCGGAACGCACTGCCCTGCACAGACAGAGCCGCAGACAGGAAGGCCCCCGCAGGGTCCCGGAAGGGCATTGGGTTCTGATTTTGGAAATGGCGTATCGCCGCAGTATCCAAAATCAAGGTTTTGCTTGCCTCCTCCGGTAATTAAGTCGACATTATATGTTTTTCTAAAGCATGAATCCGTAGCATCGCACACA
>CABMCT010000050.1 GCA_902384675.1 uncultured archaeon
AGGAACAGCGGCGACTCGAACAGCGGCAACTGGAACAGCGGCAACTGGAACAGCGGATTTTTCAATACAAAAGAACCAAAATTGATGATTTTTAATAAATTTACAAACAAAAAACGCGGAGATATTAATTTCCCGTCATTTTTATATTTTGATCTTACAACATGGGTGAGCGATGACACTGCTACGCCTGAAGAAAAGAAAGAACACAAACAGGAAATTGAAACCTGTGGCGGTTTTTTGAAAAAAATTGATTATAAAACAGCATTTCAGATTGCATGGAGTAATGCATCTGAAAATGATAAGGAATCTGTAAAAAATTTGCCGAATTTTGATGCAGATATTTTTTATGAAATTTCTGGAATAAAGATATAGGAGGTAATTGTGAAAAAGAAAGCAGGTCGTCCGTGTAAATACGGAAAAAACGACCGCGTAGAACAAATTCCGGTATATCTTCCCGGCTCAAAAGTCAAAAGATTACCGAAAGAAAAACGTAATGAATGGCTGGTAAATGCCGTTGATGAAAAACTGAAAAAGGAGGAAGAACATGTCGGAAAAACAAAACAAACAGAATGTACATTGCACAGGTAATCCAAATACATGTTGCTGGCATTCAGAACAGAGAGGTTTTGACGGGTATATTTGTCACGCCAGACAAAAACCGTGTGAAAATGAGAAATTATATACTGGCGTATTTCAGTATGAATTTAATTTTAAGGGGTGTATAAATGCAGGAAAATAAAGAGTTTGAAGAGTGGAAAGAGAATCATGTGATATTGGGTACAAATGAAGTAATCTCCAAGATTGATGATAAACCGATGCTTAGAGATATTGATGTACTGCAGGTAGGATATGAAGCCGGACAGCAGAGCGAGCGCGACAAGCACCGTTGGATTCCGGTAACGGAAAGACTGCCAACTGAAAATGACGGGAAACCTGAGTATGAAGGTGACGAAAGATACACCCGTATTATTGTTCATATAAAGAATATTATGGTAAAAAATGGGATAGAGTAATGGAAATAAGATTTTTTGAAGGTACCGATTTTTCACAATTTTGTTATAAGTTTGATAAATGGCAGCCACTGCCGGAGGCGTGATATGACGCGTTCAGACGTAGAGCAGTATCTCGGAAAACAGGCTGTCGTCATGCTCTGGTCCGGCGACAGTTACACCGGGGAATTCCACAAAACACGGGATAAATCATGCGAAGGTGACCCGAATCTCATGATACCGAAAAATTATTATTTCTGTACTGGAAGTAACGCAATTTTTCGCTGTTCACACATAAGAAGAATACTGGAGGTAACAAGATGAAATCGAAAAACGAACCGTTCGACTTCCGTCAGACAGATAATCACCGACCAGAAACATGCAAGCAATGTATATACGACAAAGCATGTAAACATCCGCGCGATTGTCCGGTGCTTGCATCTAATATCAGACATGCGCAGGAAAAAGAATGAAACTATATCAGCATCATGAAATATACAGGCGGCCGGTCGATAAGATGAAAGCAGTCGCGGTTGTACTGATGATTATTGCGGCAGGAACCGTTATACTGACGATAACGGAAATTATAGGAGCAATATAATGAGCAGGAAAATAGTACACGTATACGTCGATGGACTTGACATGGGAACGATTCCGGAAGTTGCAAAAGACAACGGGAAATCGCTTGCATGGGTTTACAGTATGCTCAATCAGGAATATGTCAATGGGCACAGATGGTCACGCAATCCTGAAATTGTAGCAAAAAGCAAGCCGGAGGTAAAAGCGCATCGTCCGGGAGAGCCGCTTATTCCGCATTCTGTAACTTGTGGTATTTCAACAAATTGGGGTAATGTATGAATGGGAAATATAAAATTGTTATGATTAAAGTTTTTGATGGAACATATGAAAAACTTAATAAACGCACAACATCAAGAATATTATACGGAGATAAAGTTTGTTTTGTTTGTGAAAAGTGTAAAAAGCAATCAATAGGAGATGACACAGGATGTTATGAAGATTGTAATAATTGCAATCTTATAAGTGATTTTTATGATACGCATATTTATTGTAGAAATTATACAGAGGTAGAAGAATGAAAAAATTATTATTTGTTATTTTTATGTTGTGTTCTGCGGCGGCATGGGCGCAGGATATATATGATAATGCCGAGCTTGTAACCGGATGTCCTGCATGGATATTACGCGGTATTGCTGGGACCGAATCAGGATATAATCCGGCTGCTGTTGGTGATGACGGAATATCGGTCGGCATGTTTCAAATTAATGAAAGGTATCATGATGAACGTGCACGTAAATACGGAGAATATAACCCGTATAATTCTGAACAGGCCGTACTTATCGCAGGGTATATCATGGCTGATAATATACGCAGATTATCTGATATACTCGATGCAATAGCAGCCTATAGGCAGGGTGTCACAGGAGTACGAAAACATGGACGAACAGAATGGTATGTTAATAAAGTTTATAAATATGGAGTAAAAAAATATCATGAATAGAAAAAGACAGAAACTTGAAAGACAAATGAAACCTGAAAATATTATTGCGTTCAGAAACGGTATTCCAATCGGAGAGTTTAAATCATGGGGAGCAGCCTGTAAAAATACTTCCATACCTGTTCAGAATATAGCAGAACTTATATTGTCAGGAAACGAACAGGATGGAATATCTTTTGATATTATTTAGGTACTACGTCCATAACCTTGGGATTTTGCAGGAGCAGCAACAGCAGACCCGCCGGACGGAACCCTTGCCGCAAGAGACTGATTGACAACCTGCTGCATGGACATTCCTGTTTCTGGTTTTACTGCATAAGAATGATTTTTTTTCTCCGGCATTGTTATTTTATAATTCAGTTTCATTTACGGCCTCTTCTGCCCGGGTGCAGCCTGTTTCCCTGTTCTTTCAACAGAAAAATTACCCTTGTTATCAAAACCTATATTAAACCCGAAAGACTGTCCGATCTGCTGTACAATACTCGGGCCGAACAGGGTAAGCAGCCCGGTTACTGCTGTTTGTACATCTCCGCCTTTCATCATTAACATGCCTTCCCAGAGAGCCGTACGTTGTTTATCATTCATTCCGTTTATCTGATTTCCTATATTCTGATATACCTGGAAAGTATATGCCATATCATTGTCGCTGATAATCGTCGAATAATGCTTCGTAACAGCATCACGATACAGTTTGTTAAGCTCATTTCGGTCTGATTGCTGCTGCGTAGCATCGTTGGAGATAAGTTTTACCTGCGTATCAATTTTATCCTGAATAAGTTTATTGTATCTCTCAATTCCGGAAGAAAGATTCTCATTCTGCAACTTATTATACAAAGATGTCTGCATCTGTCCGCCGTTTATGGATGCTCCCATATTCGAGAGAGCTGTACCTATTCCATTAATAATAAAATATCCGAGTCTTGCTTTTGCTTCCTTGCTTCCTTTTTTCCCGAATTCTCCGTTATTATATCGTGATATTAAAAAAGTAGGAAGGCTTTTAATATAATCAGAATCAACATTCGAAACTGTTTTATTAAAAGCATTTAGAACTTTGTCTGTCTGTTCAGTATCTCCGAGGGGAACAGAACCGCCTTCGGTAGAAACAAGTTTCATACGGTTTGCCATATCCTCTGCGCGGTTTGAAACAGAACCGCCTTCATTCCATGTGGCAGGAGGAATACCGGTCGAATCAGATGTACCATTATTTACCGGCTGATTAACCGCCGGAGAAGTACCGGAAACTCCTGCTGATTCACCAGAACTGAAATTATAATATTTATTAAGGGCAGTTCTTGCATTGTCTGAAAGAGACCCTGATTTATCATGACTTATAAACCAGTCGATAGCATCACCGACGCTTTTACCGGAACCGGCAAATTCTTTCGCCGCATCATCTGCCGTAACTTTGCTTCCGAGATAATCATCTTTATTCATATTCCAGATAAAATTATTTTTATCCGATGAAGTATCAGTACCGTTGTTATTATTATTACCCTGCGCGGCTATTTTCATGCCTTTAACAACAGTTGAAGGACTTAGAGCTGCTGCAATATTTCCGATAAATTCTCCGAACTTGTCTTTATCTTTTGAATCTGATTTATATTTTTTGTTATTCGTGTCATTCTGTTCAAGAGGGAGTTCGAGCTGTTCCGGTTCTGAATTTATTTTTCCTGCCATATTTGAAACAGAATTATTATTTTTTGTATCAGATTTTACTGATTCTTTTTTTGAGGCTGTTTTTCCTGAGTTGTTTTCAGAACCTGAATTTTTTGAAGAATTTATACTGTCTTTCAATTTAGGATATGAATCAATATTCGGTAAAATCTGTTCTGCCGTTTTTCTGTCATATCCCTGAGCGATTATATCTTCTACTGAATATCCGCTGTTTGTATCTGCCATATTTACATCCCGAGCGCTTGCTCTATTTTAACAATTTCCCGTGCAATATCTGCGATCATTGCCGTATTTACCGTGGTAAGCTTCGCAGTATCAATAGTCAGAAAACCTTTTTCATCCTGTTTGACTGTTGATTTTGTTAATTCATTTTTCAGAAGGTCCTGCGCCATAACTCCGTAATGTTTTTGATTATCTACATGTTCCTGACCGGCAAGAAGCTGTTGTGCTTCAGGTTTGTATTTATATATGTATGACTGGATACGGGCAAAAGAATCAACAGGTGCATTTTCTCCGAGAATGTTTTTAAGACGTTCGTCGGATGAAAAATTAGGTCTTGCGTCAGCCGTCGTTATCGGTACAGGTTTTGCCATATTACCCAAAGCCTGTGCAAAAGCCTGTATAGCCTGCTCTTTATCTCCCTTACTCCATGAAAAAAAACCTTCTGAATCTTTTTTTTGGCTTGTGTCTGTATCTGCCATAATTATTTCTCCTATGTATTATACGTCTGTATTTTACCAATCTTATTAATAATACTGTCAGTATTATTATTTGTTTTTATATCTACATCTTTATTTTTTTCTATCTCTTTTGTTTCAGTAACCGGAGAACTGTCATTCTGTTTTATCTCCGGCTTTTTTTGTGTTTCAACAGAAGGATTATCATTATCAGTTTTTTCAGGCTCTGCTTTCATTCCCGATAAATCTATGCCCCCCGTTCCCTTCCCTGATGATTGAGAAATAGCGTTAGCATTTTCTTTATTAGCTTCAGAACCTGCGGCGGCAAGAGATGCTATAAGCATTATTAAAGGTATCATTTATTTTCTCCTTTTTTAATAATAAGTGACGAAAAATCGTTATTCTTTTTATTTCCCGGTTTAATTTTCTTAGAAACCAGATAATAATTTTTCAACCGCTTATCGCTTGCAAGTATAGTAGAACCACCCAAAGAAAGAACATCTCCTATTCCCTGCCGCGTCTGATTATATAATGTACCGGCCTGCGCCTGTTGGGAATTCAACATACCTGACTGACTTTGTACATTTGCAAGTCCTGACTGGTAGGCCATGTTCTGTTGATTTGACAAATTGCTGTTATATGAGTTTATTGTACTCTGGTTCCCCATTGCCGCAGCCTGCGATTTTGTCATACCGGACGTACGGGCCGAACCCTGTGCTGACGCTGCAGCACCTGTAGCCGCCTGCTGTGCTCCGGACTGACCCTGTGTCAATGCATTCTGATAACCGGAATTACCCGTATATTTATTTATTGAGTTCTGATATTTTTCTGCGGCAGCTTCATATTTCTCTGTAGACTGTGCCTGTGCTATTGCTCCCATAATCAACCCCTTGAATATACATTTGTGATACGCTGATATTCATTTGCATCACTTTCGAGCATATCGTAAAAAGTATCAAGTGCATCTGCGGCTTGTGCCGTAACCTGTGATGTATCACTCCCCTGTTTACTCTTGTATGCAATTGCAAGCATATAGGCGATATATATTATATAAAACCAGTCCGGATAGTCAAGCTCCGTGTCGTTGTAAATGCTTTTACATATTATAGAACCATCATATGTATAAACTGAAACTCCGTAACCGGTACTTATATCAAATTTATTAATCCCTATTATTGAATTATAGGAAGACAAATCTATAAACCGTGAAGAGTCTTTATAAATATATTTTTCATAAAAATAATAAACATAATCATCGTTTATGTAAACAGGTGAATCTATATCACCTGTATACGATGCTTCCGACTTCATATCGGAAGCATCTGAAATGTTATATTTATTAATCTCAGAACCTTCATATTTTCGGACACATAAATATTTATTATCTTTGGATAATCCTGACAAATACAGATGTTCTATATCTGAATCTCCGGTCAGTATTACTCCGGAATATCCTGTGACGACAAACAGGGACAGGCTGTCGCTCCATGTCACACCAATTAGATTCGTAGATACACCGGACGTACGGCTTACAAAATTATAATTATTTAAGTCAAAAAAATTGATATATGATACATTTACTTCCGTACCCAGACTGTTCAAATTATATAATGCAAAATTTTTTATATAAAATATTTTACCGTCTTCTCTGCGTATCGGGGATATTGATAAATAATTATAACTTAATATTGTACTGGTATTTGAGAAATTAATAATGTCAGAAATTTTAAGCGATGAATCTATTATTATTGCTCCGTCTACTCCTAAACATCCAAACATATTAGTTGTAGCCGTAGATGTCATGTTAGTATCGGTCCAGCTCAAAATTGATTTTTCTTTATTATTATCATATACAGTAAATGTAGCGCCGCTTGAGGATGCTTTTACGTATAAATACCATGAATCATAACAAGTTAATAATGTACCATATGAATCTGATTGATTTGTAATTTCAATATCATCACACGGAATAGATATTGTCTGCGGATGCGGGAAATATCTTGCGGTTACATCACCCGGAACCGAACCGTATAATACAATCTGGTGATTGATTATATCATATCTCAATGCGTGAGGGTCATCGTTTTTCGACTGACGCAGAATATTTTTTCCTGTTTTTGTTTCCCTTATATCATAAAGCTGATAGAAATCATCCGGTAAATCAGTACCGGTATTATTCTTTGAATTTGAAATCTGTAATGTTGAAAGATAATTTCTGTCATTATGATTTATCGCCTGCTGATACATTTTCATGTATGCTTCATTGAGAAGTGACATGTTTTCAGCCCATGAAATATAACTCGAATTTTCAAGGTCTGCTATCTGTTTTGCGCGGTTTATAATCTGTGACGCTTTGTATCTGTACATATTAATATTAGTGCTTGAGCAAAAAAAACCGGCCATAACAGCCGGTTTTCATCACTTTATTTATTTTTATGCATACGCTGTAATTGCGTAGTCATCCGAACCGTAGAACTCTCCTACGCCGCATACACTTGGATTTGTAACCGCGAACGAACCAAAGAACTGGATTGTAACAGCTGTGCTGGGGCCGTCGACAGAATCGCTTCCCGGCGCAACATTGAGATAATCGTCGATGATAAGGCCGTACGGAGTTTTTTCCTGTCCTTCGTTGTCCATCGCCATCGGATCCTGTTTGCCTGGGTTGTTTCCTACAACGCCATCATTGACTTTGTCAACATTGGTGTATGACAGAAGTTCAATCGCGGACGTATCGAGGATGTAAAATCTTCCCTGCGGAACGAACGGGTCGTCATAAATGTTTTCGATGAAGTTCGTCGAGAACGATGCGGCAAGGGCTTTCATGCCGGTAACTGCATTCTTCTGCTGTTTGGTCGATGTCTGCGTGAAGTATGTATTCGTCGCTTCAATTTCTGCGGACAGAGTAAGCCAGTCATTATCGTTCAGGACAATCAAATCAGCCTGTGAACCCTGTCTGCGGCATTTGGCAAGAAGCGTCTGAATAGAAACTGTGTAATCCTCTGATGCCGATGGATTGTAGAAGTTACCAGCAAGTCGTTCAACCGACGTAGAGCGGTCGACACCAAAGAAATCAGTATCGATATATGAATCCCATGTCGTGCCGTCGCGCGCCTGAATAGTCGGCAGCCATCCGCCGAGTCCCATAGGGAGCAGCGGGTCTCCGGAAGAATTCATCGAACCGGCAAGGCAGAGTATATCCGTTGCGAGCGGCGCTGATACTGCGGTATCCGGCGTGACATTTACGGTAGTACCACTGATTGAATTTACAGTCAGCGTTGTATTTACCGTGCTGGAATCCACTTTTGACTTAATGACAAGCTCCGAACCGACATCGATTTTCATAATCGCATCCGTCGGAAGCGTCAAATTAAATGCTGTATCGGCGACAATCGCAGTAGAATACCCTGTTGCGCAAAGTTCACCGAATCCTCGACCGTACAGAGCTGCTGCGAGTGTTTTTCGGAACCGTTCTGATGCCTTGAACATTTTTCCACCGCCGAGACGCATATATCCACCGCGTTTAGTGAGGGAAGCCTGCACTTCCTTTGCGTTCAGCATATACACCGAGAAAATCTGCCCAGGAGTAACCGCAAACTCAACACTTCCGGAATCAGTTGCCGCAAGCGTTTTTGCAACTGTGAAAGAACCTGCTACAGCTCCGCCCTGACCGGATACAGCAGAAAAGTTTACCGATTTACCTTCAATGCGTTCTTTCGGAATGACCCTGATTGTAGGGCAATTCCTTGAAAGAAGTGATTCTACTTTGTCTTTGTAGAAAACTTTCAACTGCGCAAGAATCGCAGTCTGATCTGATATAGCCATAATATTTACCTCTCGTTTATATTGATATGATTAACAATAATATTGTTAATATCCCGCACCCGCATGCTTCGGAGATTTTTTCAAATCTTCCTCAAGCTGTTTTTCGTAAGCTGCAATGTCTTCAGGAGAATCAATTGTACCTTCCTGTATCTCTGCTGCTTCAGCCGTTCCCGGTGTCTCCGCCGTCGCTTTTGTCCCTGCTGCTTCAACCGTCGTTTTACCGTCTGCTTTTTGCTCGATTTTTACATCGCCTGTAATACCGAGTTTCTGTTTTACAGCATCAAGCTGACCGGCAATCGATTCTGCAAATGCTTTTACAAATTCTGCTTCATCCGGTTTCGTCCCGCCTTCAGGGACTTCATAATTGTCATATTCATCGAATGCGGTACGTGCAAGGTCAAAATCATCACCCTCGATTGCCTTTGTCGCATCTGCATACGGAGCGAACGAATCTTTATACTTTTCTGCAAAATCATTGAAACGCATCTCTTTGTCATTTGCATCCATGGCCTCTTTGGCCGGATTCAATATTTCATCGTAGAGCGTATGTTCCAGACTCGTTGACTTTTCCTGCGCGTCGTGCACTTCCTTTTCAAGGCTTTCAATCCTTTCAAGAACTGCGTCAATCGCATCTTTGAATGATGACAGAATGTTAAAAAGCTCGTCACTCTGTTCCATAATGTTAATCTCCTTAATTTCTTAATAATATTAGTGCATAACGGTTTCTATTTTCCGTTCCATGCAGAATTTTCGGTTCCTAATTTCATCGCCGTATTATCTATCTGCGGAGTAGCCACGTTCTGATTCTGTGCCCCCGGCTGTGCATTTTGTGCACCTGCCTGCTGTGTCGTCGCTTCCTGCGTAAGTACATTTACGGGATTTCCGTTTTCATCAACACCGGCCGCCTGCTCATAGCCTTTTTCTTTATCTTCGACAATCTCATACAGTTTTGTAAGTTTTTCAATATCATCTTTATTTCTTTGGTAATTGCTTGCCCGGAGAGATAACTGCGTATTAATTATTTCTTCTTTCAGCATTGTAAACGGAATATATTCCGGTACCTCAAAAGAATCATTGTTAATACAGTCATCTATAACAGACAGAACAGCGTTTATTGCATTGTTGCTCATGGAATATCCTCTGTTGATATCCGGTATTTCCATGAACTGCGCAATATGAGATGAGGGAATAACACCGGCCTGCGCAAGTGCCTGAAGCTGCTGCAGCTTTGTCGACGGGTCTTTCGAAAGCGAATCTGCCCCGCTGAACTGTATAGTCATTCTATCCTGCTCTTTAACAATTTCCTTCCATTTGATATTAATAATATCTTTCTCTTTCGGTAAAACATTTTCATCAGGGTTGAATACACGTATACATGTCTTTGCAATCTGAACATAACACCGGATAACCTGATTGAGCTGCGTCTCAAACCGGTCTGACTCTATATCTTCCATCGTCTGCAACGATACACCGGAATTGAGTCCTGCCGGCTTTCTGCTCTGCGCTGAAAGCTGCGAAATTCCTACCATGTCATAGGCGTTCTGTTTCAGTTCATCGATAAGCTGTATATACTGCTGGTCGATGAATGACGGAGTAGAGACCGTTACCGGTGATGCCGTCATATTCGGAGTTGCCTTATATGTAACGATGTTTCCTATCCGGTTATTAAGTTGCGATGCTTTTATTCCCGATCCGTCAGGCACGAAAAATGTCATTGCAGGATTGAGCTGTGAAGCATCTTTTATCTTACTCATAAGAATATCAATTTCCGTCTGCAAAGAATAAAGCATATCTACAATAGATTGTGAAGACGCTCCTGCAACGGGCGTATTGAAATGAATAGGAATAAACGGGATTGTGTCTGATTCATAATTTAATATATACCGTAATTGTTCCAACTGGTCACAGTAATATGCAACTGTATGATTTACCGTATCATAATACGTACCAAATGTGCAATACGGGATTTCATCTTTATCTATTTTAATAAAATCAGGGAGGAGTACAGTTGGATAATCTTTCTGTTCATAATAAATACGAGTGAATTTATTATAAGTCATTTCTGAAGGCCGGAAAAATACCTGCCATGGCAAAGCCTGCATAATCTGTTTTGTAAGCGGATTTGCATACACCCAACCGGTATCAAAGATACACGCCGCCCGAAATGCTTCCGAAACAGTTTTATTAACATTCTGTTCATCGAAATACTGGTCGAAATACTGTTGTACCTGATTAACAATCTGAATATCTTTGAATGTCCCGTTCACACAGTTGAAATACGGGCGTACTTTTGACTGTGCTATTTTGCTCGTAAGCGTATCAACACAGGATTTAATAACATTTAGCTGCGGGGTAGAGCTTGTATCATCTTCCGGAGATTCGTCATCCTGCCAGTATCCGACAACATTCGGAGAGCGAATTGATTCAAGAGAAATGTACGGAGTGTATGAATATTTACGGTAGTTTCTCCGGTACTTTGCAATCCGGCCTCCGTTGAGACTTTTGAGTTCCTGTACATTATCGCATAATTGTTCTTCTGTTAACATATTAATATTAGTGCTTATCCCTGTAAATCCTCTATATCATCTTCGATGGTATCAAGCCGTTCCTTTATTTTTTTTATTTCATCGATAATCTGGTTCAAGGCCGTGTTTATGCTTTTTGTATCATTATTTGTTATTGTTGTCATATTTCCCCCTAAATATTATGGTGTGATACCTGCGCTTCTCCTCCGGAAGATACCGAGCAGCTTATATCTACAATCGCAAACGGAGAATTAACATTGAGCATTGCACCAATCGACCGCTGGTATTTTGGCTGGAAACGCAGATAATAACATCCGTTATCATCCCAGTCACTTGATTTTATAACAATTTTTTTAGAGTCAGTTGATTTTGTTTCGTCGGTTATTGTATCTACGGATACCGTCACATCTCCTGCGGATGCGGTTCCGCCGTTCCAGAAACGTATATACCATGTGTCGATAATAGAGAGGCCATTGCTCCCGGAACCGTAATATTCAGTCTGTAAATCTATATTTTCTTCCGAATAATCTCCGTCATCATCGGCAGCATATCTGTAATAATATACAGTATCGGAAGTTACAATAATAAAATCAGTATCAGTGAAATATATATTAATAATATCAGTGATACTTAATTCATACATATTGTTCTGCGTTATGATTATTAATCCGGAATCATATTCTATGAATACATTCTGATTACCGGTGTTATACCACGAATTGACAAGAGACCCTATTTTAGTAGCCTCATACAATTTTCCTATTGTACGGTCTCCGGTAAATGCGTACACGGAATAATCGGACGGGCTCCAGAATAGCGCCATAGAAGTTGTTGCGGCAATGTACGTAAGCAATGATACATCGCAAACAGTCTGTGTACTGGACAATATACCATCTGAAACGGAAAATATTATTATATATCCGTTCGCAATTGCATATGACTGACCGTTTATAATAAATATTTCAGATATATTATTAATTCCTGATAACAGATAATACCCGAATATCAATTTAAGGTTTGAATACACGAGTGGAAATCCGGTGTCATTATCTACTATAAAATCCTGCATGGTGTATGATTTAATATATTCGGAGAATATGTTAGGAGAATACAGAATATTTCCTGATGTTGATATTGGGAAATAGGCACCTTCAAAGATAGAATTATTATATATTGACGGATAAGAACTGTTTGCTATCTTACGTAATGTATATTTATATTCCGCTGCTGTGACCGATGAACCGGCTGAATAATAATAATCGATACCGTTTTCTATATCATCTATATTCATCTGGTTGTCGCGGTATCTTTTGGGAATTTTTATAGAAACACAGCAATACAGCACAACGGGATTGAGCTGTATTGCGAAATTCGGATCTGATGTTAATTCATAATTTGCGTTAATTCCGGTAGCAACACATGCGGTTTCAACCGTTGCGTCATAAGCTGAATATGTATCACTGATGTTCGCCTGAATTGCATACGTTACATTACTAAATGCATTTTGATACCATCCATTGTAAGCATTTGCATATGCAAGTATTTTACCAAGTTTGGTATCATACATATTTTTCTGTGATGTAGTATTAATAAAAATATATCTGTCTGCAATATATGTTAATTCATTCTGCGTAGTCGATTCAATATCGATTTTATAAAAATATCCGTCCTGTGAATTCTTGTAAATTATAGATGTGTCACCGTCATCATCACTGCCTATTACGAACGGCATAAAATCAGTATCTATGACATTCCATTCCTCAAGAAGTATCCCGGCATATTTATATGCCGAAACCGTCCCATCACCATAACAGATACCTGAAATATATCCGTTGTTAAATAATAATTTGAATCTGGATGCAGATTGATCTGCATGATATAACGGACACTGGTCGCCGTCATTAATATACATAAATTTATAATCAGAATCAGAAGTGTCCAGCTGATAGCCTACACCCTGTGTAATATGATTATAATAAGTTGATTTCCATTGCCAAGCAGACAGGTCACTTATACCGCCCTGAAATATACACCGGGAATACATTGGATATAAATCATACGACATTTGATATGTTGCTGATGTACCATCCCCTTCTATATAATCACCCGAGGTGACAATTATTCTTATCTCATTTGCGGAATAATATTCTGTGTTTGCTGATGTTGCAGATGCATAAAATGTAGATCTGCCGTCTGTACGCCAGTCATCTCCGTCAAATATTCCCGGAGCAAAAGACCACCGGTAATTTTCGTGCATGAGCTTCAGACAGGATACTGTAGCGGCTGTACCGGTAAACGAAGTTACTCTGTTACTAACCGTAGTTGCTTCTACGATTGCGAAAGAATCAGCAGCCCGTGCATAGAAATTATATATTTCCTGCGTAGTGTCCTGTATTGCTCTTGTTAATCGCGCACCCATATGTTTTGCACAGGAAATGAGAAATGTCGGAGATTCATCGCTTATTGCAGAAGATGTTCCTGAATCCGCAATCTGTGCAAGTACCATATATGGAAATTCATAATAATATAATGATGAATAAATATATGTCTCATACGAAACAGAAAGATGATTGCCTTTTGTTCCTGAAGTCATGCCTCCGACAAAAAGCCTGACATATGAATATGTTTCAGCCTCATAAGAAATTGCGAGCGCCGCATACGTCCCTATCATCCCCTGACAGGAAGCACCGTAAAACGCAGTTACATCGGAGATTGTTTTAATCAATACATTCCCCGGCAAAGAAGCGGTCTGGTCTCGATTATAAATAGCCAGTGTATTTTCAGATTTATCGAATACGATGAATATCATTACATCGTTTGAAAACATTTTTGCAAATACTATATTTTTATTTTCTGTCGTATTATAATTATTAAATATGGAATATTTACTTTTCGTGAACTGGTACTGATTTACCGTCATTACAGATGAACCGTTTTTATACAAAGTACCTGCACTTGTATAATATTCGTCTCCATCTTTTGTAATAATTAGGCCGTCATTTGGCGGAGTGGCTGTTTTTTTGTAAAGTGGCGAAAGAGTCCCGCCTATATACGGTGCGTTATTTTTACTGAATTCCTCAAAATTTTTGATATCCCCATTATATTTATTCAAATGGAGTGTTGTATTGAGAGGTATTTTCTGCCGTTGTGCCGTTGCATTAGCCATATTAATATTAGTGCACGGGCATAAAAAAACGGCGCACAGAAATGATGTAATGCTCTGCGCGCCGTCGAGGTGAAGACATTTCAAATATAATACATAACAATAATAATGTCAATTCATTTAGTCGCAGCATATATCAGGGATGAAATCCCGAATACACCGGCCACGACGGAAACTCCTCGCCAGAAATAAATTTTACGTTCCGCCGTTTTTTTGTAATTCTCGTATTCCGTCTGTAAGCTCTGCAGCGAGTTTGAGGCACTCATCAACTGCTGTTGCAGTGTCGCTAAGTCCGCCGCCTGCGTCGTCAGCGAGTTTGAGGCTGTCACTAACTGCGTTTGCAGCGTTGTTAACTGCTGTTGCAGCTGTGTTATTTTGCTCGACGGCTGTTGCAGCTGTATTTGCAGCGCCTGTAACTTGAGTTCCAGCGTCTGCGACTGTTGCAGTAACTGCTGTATCCGTTGTGTACTGTTTTGTGTATCGGCCAATACAGTATCCTGCGCATAACACGCAAAGCCCCACAAAAACAGCGGCAATAATATACAAAATCTTTTTAACCACATTATAGCCCCTGCCGGGTATTGCCCGGCAATGAAATGTTAAGACGACGAGCTTGTCGTCGTGTCCGTCGTCGTATCCGTCGTCGTTGTCGTTGTATCGTCACTGCTTTCTGTCGTCGTATCCGTCGTGCTGCTGCCCGACACATTCCACGCAAGCGTCGGGGTAAATTCGGACGAAATCGAGTCATCCGGAATTGTTAATTTGATGTTCAGTACCATTGTTCTATCTCCCTGCCATGCGCTTCTGCGCATTGCGTATCTGCTCCAGCCGGGCAAGCCGTGCCTCCCGGATTCGTTCCGCGGGATTGTGCGCGCTTGTATTGACGGCCGTTTTTACTGTTGCTGCCGGTTCTTTTTTTACAGGTTCTACTGTTTCTGTTTTTCCCGTGTCATCGGCCTTTACTGGCGTCGTTTCGGCCACTGCCGTGTCTTTTACCGTTCCCGTGGTATCGGACGCACTGGAGGCATCCGTAGACGCGTTATCGGCCACTTTTTCAGATTCTGTATCTGCCGCTGTTTCCGTCGTGGTCCCGCTGTCTGTTGTAGAAGCAGCTGTAGTTGTATCCGTTTTAGCTATTACAATCCCGGTGCCGGAATCACCGATTTTGACATCATCCGGGATATTTACCGCGATATTTATTTCCATTCCCTGCGCCCCCTTACGCCGTTATAGTTGTATCGGTCGTTGCTGTAGACGTTGCCGCATTATTAATTGCGATATACGTTTCCAGTTTATTTACCAGATAGTCAAAAAATTTAGCGGCAAGCTCCCCCAGCTTGAGCAGCGGTTTGGCGAGTATCTCATAACCGACCTGGATAACCGCCAGAAATCCGACAATAGCAACGGGGATAAGCAGCGGAACGCCGGAAATAATCGGGACACTCACGCCAAAACCTACCGCTCCGCCGAACGCAATCGCTCCCTGAATCCACGTATAGCCGCCCGCTAGAATAGTCTGGATGAATTTATACACCCACCGTGCCGCTCCGCATGTAACTGCCGCAAGTACGAGCAGTTCCCAAAAAAGTTTTATATACATATAATCTCCTTCACGCTCTGCGTGATTATTATTTTACAGTGCAATAGTAGGCGTGCCTTTATCAGTCGGATTTCGTTCTCTATAACCGCTTGACACCTTAATACTTTCCTTGAATGCCGCCAGCCAGTTAATCTGATAATCCATAATTATTAACAATCTTTTCATGGTTTCCCCCCTGTATTAACGTTTCTTCCGTTCATAAATATATTCTGTGCTGCATTGCTTCCGATGTATATAATACTGATTATTCCGAAATAAGTAAAGATGGTTTCTTTAGGCAGGTCGTTAATAAATAACGACACAATTGTTAAAATCATCCATACAATCCACACCTGAAATTTTCGGCTTTTCAATTTATCTTTAGTCGTCATTTAATAATTTCCTCTTGATTAATAAAATTCTCTTTGATTTAATAAATCCTGTTTTCCCGCACCGGCTTCCGCCTTCTATCGGGTCAAATTCAATTTCGCTGTTCCAGTGGTCCGGTGTAACAATTCCGTTACCTGCGACAAAATGGCTCCCTTTATATCCGCTCCTGCCCAGCTCAAGAATTTCCTCTTCTCCCAAACCAGGAATATACATCCGGTCCATCCATGATATGCTTTTGCACTCTGCGTTTATACCGAGCGACCGTGCGCCGAGGTTAAACAGCGCCGCACCATCCATCACATAACAGCCATTATCAGGCCTGCCTTCGGAATCATACGATTCCTTCCCGACGATTCCGCATTGCATGGCAGATGTATAAATATTATTAATATCATCGGCGGTAAAATGCTTTTTGAATAATCCTGCTTTTTCAACCTTGAAAAGAATCGAAAACATGTTACATCCGTACTCATTAATAAAATTGTTAAATACCCTGTCTGTCTGAAATAACATTTTCTACCCCTTATTAATAAACTGCATTGCGATACTTATAATAACACCAACAAGTGTACCGATAATAGATATTGTTAATCCTATGACCTGATGATTTATTCTATTTTCAAGATTCTGTACTTTTGTCTGTATTTTCAGGTCTATTGTCTCATTTAATCTGCCTATTATCTCGTCCGGCAAATCGTCCAGTCGTTTGTTAATTCCGGCAAAAGATTCTTTCAGGTTGTCCATACTCTGCCCCAGTAGTGCGACGGTTGTTTTGATTGTGTAGTCAGATTTGTTATTATTAATATCTGCCATATATATATTAGTGCGTCAGAGACTCGACGCAGTACCTCCCGTATCGTATCCATAATCCACAAACATCGCGCGCGATGCGTAGAGCAGGGCCATCATGATATCCGGGTGAAAAACGTCATCATCAATCTCCGCGATTATATGGTCCTCCGAATCGCGCTTGTAAAGCGTCTGATCGCACTCGTCAGCACATGCTCCTGCTGCCGGAATAAGCAGGCGTCCCGTACGCATCTCCTCCGCCAGCTGCTCAATTGCTGTTGCCTTGTCGTATTTGTACGCCTTGAACGCAGGTAGCCCGTATGTCTGCGACATCTCATATATCGTGCTGTTGTCTGATGTGTCTCCATAAATCTTAACATTTCCGATGTCGTTTGCGGGGCTGCGCATTATTAATTTTCTACCTTCGTCGACAGCAACTCTGTTTGAATTAACAACATCGGAAACAGACGCACGATTGAATTTATGCTCGTAATAAATATATGCCTGTTTTAATTTTGTGTTGCACGCAATCCCGACGATTCCGTTGTACGCAGCCCAGCCGTAATCATTTCCAATATAAATTGCGTCAGGAATAAAGTTTTTCGGAATGTTAATAAATGCGCCGGTTCGTTCTGCGGTAAATGTTTTGTATCCACGAAATACCTGCGCTTCTGTGTCGTATGCGATTTTTCCCAGATATTCGCGCTGTATAAGCGGAGAATCAATTGTTAATCCTTTACTTACGCATATAGATTTTATTAATTCTTCGGGATTAGGAATATTCGGATTTTCCATCATCGTCCATGAGTAATGCGCGTACTCCGACGATTTAACCGCACGCTCAAAATAGGTGTGCGGCGCACGCGGCGGAGTACCCTGTAAGACAAGTACACTGTCCGTATAGTCAGCAAGCATCGGTTGAATAACATCATTAATAAGATATTCCATATTCCGCTGGTGTCCAGCCTCATCAATTATTACGCAGCGGGCCTTAAACCCTCGCGATTTGTCCGCTTCTGAATTATCTTTGTTACCACGAAAATTAACAACGGAATTATTAACAAAATTTATTATCCCATCTATTTTAGATTTACGCTTTATCCCCAGTCCGATATTTTCAGCCTCCTGTACAACAATATCAAACATCTGCTCAACCGCATTATTAAATGTCAGATTGTAATAGAAAATCGGGCTGTCAGGATTTACCGCAACATAATTTATTAAGCTGCGTGCTGTATATGTTTTTCCTGCGCGGCGCGAGCACATGATTGTTATTTTACGTGCGCGCTCCGTGTCAATAATAACATCCCGCTGCTGCCGGAAACATTCTTTTATTATCCGGTATCGCAAAAAGTCCAGGTTCTTTGCCATTTCCTTTTCGGAAGCCTCGTCCAAATTATTAAGCAGTTCCGGAGAAAAAATCGCTGACGCAAGCAGTTTCCCGCACCCGCCCGCAGGATGCTGTTTTGCATCCGTGAGAAATTTATTGATAAAATCAGAATAATACGTTTTGTCTCCGGTCTGCTTTAACAGCGACTCGCGGAGATTGTTAAAAATCTCATTCTTCACCAGCCGGTTGACCGCGCGGTTTTCGCTCCGTTTTTTCAGCGCTTCCGGAGTATGCGCCGCGGCGGTCGCTTTTTTGAGTACGTCGGGATTTTTTGAAAAAGTGTTGCTTGCCATATATATATTAGTATACTTTAGTTTAATTTAAGTTGAAAAGTATAATTTACAAACTTCGTTTATAAAAAAAATAAAAATATTTATTGACAAAAAAGAAAATTTGTGCGATACTATAGACATGAGCGCAGAACTTACCCACTGCGCCTGAAGATGACAGGTAGAGGAGATAATTATGAAAGAATTGAATTCTGTTGTTCTTGAAGGGTCAATAATCGAGATCGGAAGCAGTCTTAATAAAGATGTAAAAATCATTATTAATTCGAACGTAGATAATTTCCGTGCTGACTCTCCAGGAAAACTTGGTGTATATGTTCTGCAACACGGGAAAATCAGACAGA
>CABMCT010000051.1 GCA_902384675.1 uncultured archaeon
ATTCCCTCTTTTACAAAATTACGTTCGATCATGTGTGGTCCTCATTTATTTTTTTGATTCTTGCTTTTCATTTTTCTTTTGAGTATTCTCTTTTTTCGGCGTAACAGATTCTTGTGCTGCAGGCTCTTTTACCTTGGCCTCTGTTTTTGCCTCAACTTTCTTCTCCTGCTTTGCTTCTGCCTTTTTTGCAGCCTTTGTCTTTGGCAATCCAGCACCTGTTTCCCTCAGTATTATCGAAACATTTGCGCTTTTTCTTATCTGGCCGCGGAACGAGTTCCTTCTTGGTCTTGAAAAGCTTGCGCCCTTGTTCGCAAAAGCATACTGGACAATCAGGCTTTTCACATCAAGCCCTTTATTTTCGGCATTTTTCTCTGCGCTGTTTATGAGCTCCAAAAACGCGAGTGAAACATTTACCGGATATCTTCCGGGACCGAGTTTTCCCGGCTTGTGTCCCCTGTTGTCATTGAATTTCTTGAGTGGCACTGCGCGCTTCATTTTGACGACATCCTCTAAAAATGCCTTTGCTTTTGTTGTTTTCATGCCCTTGATAAACCTGGCTACTTCAATCGAATCTTTCCATGAAAGCCTTCGGTTTGAAAAACCCGCGCGCGATGTCTTCGCAGGACTTGTCTGGATTGGATAGTTTATGCTTGACATGAAATATCACTCAATTGTATCTGTCTCTATCTCCTCTGCTCTTTTTATTACATAGGATGACGTCAAAAAGTCTCCAACAACGGGATTGCCGAATGTGACATCGAAGGTTACTTCGTCTTTATCCATAGCCACCTGTTTAATTGAGGCTATCTTTTCTGTAAGCGCTTCGCCCGTTGTAACATCTCCTTCCCTAAAGTAAGTTCCTAATGAGGATGGATAACGTACTTTATATTCTACGGGGGAGTTTTTCGTAATCTTTCCGATAATAATGTGCTTATACAACATCCTATTTCACCTATTTGGTAGCTACGTTCTTGCTTCCCTTTGTAGCGCCGATACCGGGGCCTGAGTGCTTGCCGAAGCGCCTTGTCAGGGAAAATTCTCCGAGGCGGTGGCCAATCATTTCGTCTTTGATATCGATTGATTTCCACTCCTTGCCGCTATATACGCCGAATCTTTTTCCGACGAACTCGGGCAAAACAACCATCTCGCGGGCGTGGGTCTTGATGAAAGCGCCCTCTTTCGCATTCTTTGCCTTGATTATGAGTTTCTTTTCGACATCGGTAAAGCCGCGTTTCATTGCGCGCCTTGCCCTTGATTTTACAAGCTTCATAAATTCAGGCAGCGGCATGGCTTTCAATTCCTCAATCGTCTTTCCGCGGAATGTGAATTTCTTGATATCTGAAACGTTTTGGTCAACCATTTTTTATCATTCTCCATTTTCTTTGGATAAAAAAGCCGAAAGCGATGCGCTTCATGGTTTGTAAGGCATCGCGAACGGATTTTTCGCAATCATACAATGCATTGGGCGAAAACCGCAATGCTTTACCTCTTCTTCCTTCCAGTCCTCTTTGCAGCAATCGAGCCGACCTTTCTGCCGGGCGGCGAGTGCCTGCTTGAAGTCTTCGGAACACCAAGGTGCGAACCTCCGAATTTGTGGTCTACAGCGTTCATTGCCCTTGCCGATGTTCTCGGGTAGAGCTTGCCGCGCGCCCTCATCATGTAATGCCTGTTGCCTGCCTTGACTATGGGCTTGTTCTTTCTCTCCCCGCCTGCAATGACTCCGATGGTCACCCGACACTCCGGATTGAGCTCCTTTATTTTTCTTGACGGAAGCTTTATTATTGTGCGGCCGACAGACTGCGAAACTACAATCGCGCAGCTTCCGGAAGCCTTGACCATTTTTCCGCCGTCAAACGGATTGATTTCGATATTGAATATTGCTGTACCTTCAGGGACTCTTGAAACCGGGACAATATTTCCCGGCTTTATTGCGGCAGTTGCGCCGTATTCTATAACATCCCCTGTCCTGATTCCCTCGGGAACAAAAACATAATCTACTGTCTTTTTCTCGTCGTCAAAAGCGACTTTTGCAAGAGGCGCGTTTCTTCCGGGATCATGGCAGAGCTCCATTATTTTGCCGCTGACCTTTGCCCCTCCACTGATTGGGAACGAAGGATAATTCACATCAGCAAGCCAGTGGAAGCTGTGAGCTCTATAAGTCATCGAGCCATGTCCTCTTGCCTGTGAAATGTTTCGCTTTCCCATAAATTATCACTTAGCTTTGCATTGTCTTGTTGGTATGAGTCCGATATAATCGCTTCCGGCAACCTGTTCAAAAGATACTTCCCGAGTAGACTGGAATACTTCTTTTTCCAATCCTATGATTTTAACGAAGTACTGTAGACCAGTACAATCGCCGGTACAAGTGTCTCTTTTTATGCAGTTGCATTTCAATTCAATTGAGCTGGCATAGTTTATAAGACAAACCATATACTCGCCTTTACATCATTCCCAGCTTTGTCGCGACATCAACTGCCTTGAATTCTGGTGCCAGACGCACATATGCCTTTTTCTCGCCCCTCATTGTCGAGGTTGTGTTGACGTCTTTGACCTTAATTCCGAAAACCGCTTCTACTGCCTCTTTTATTTGCGCTTTTGTCGAGCGGTCTGCTACTATGAATACGAGCTTGTTCTGCGATTCAATCATTCGCGTTGATTTTTCTGTCAAATACGGGAATTTCAGCACATTCCATGCATCCACTGCCTTTGCCGATGTTGCCTGTACTGCAGCTTCAGGTGATTTTACCTTAACCGGAGCTTTAGTTTCCGGTGCCTGCTCCTTTGTCTTTTTTGAAACTTTTTGCACTGTTGCTTTTTTGTGAGTATGTATTGCCCTGTGCTGCGGGTTGTGCTTTGCGGTTTTGTGCCTCTGTACTGCGTTTTCCTTATGCTTTACTTCTGTTTTTGCCTTTTTGCGTGAAACAACCATAATTATCAACTACATATATAATTTCTCGTCGCCGAGTTTTTTTATCGCATCAACGGTCCATATCGCAAGCCTTCCTGCCTGTCCTCCCGGAGCGAGTATGTTGACATTCAATTTGTTCACCGGAACAACGTCAACGCCAGCTATGTTTTTTGCGGCTTTTGATATCTCCGATGCTTCTGCGACAATGACAACAGGGCCTTTTCTTGTCCTGTATTTCCTGCCCCTTGTTTTTCCGATGCCTGCACGTATATGTTTCTTTGAAGCGCGGGAAAGCTCGTCCTGGAGCCCGATAGCCTCAAGAGCTTGCCTGACATCTTTTGCCTTCTTTAATTTTGAAAAATTGCTTTCCATCACAATGGGAAGCTTTTCCTCGAAAACATGATTTCTCTCTGCAACAATCTCATTGCTTGCTGTTGCTGCAATTGCAGACCTTATCGCCAGCTTTCTTTCCTTGTCATTAATTTTCTGCGACCATATTTTTTCCGGGTTCGGTGAGTGAGCAGCACGGCCTTTTCTTGCCTGCGGTATGAGCCTTACTGTTCCTGTCATATGACCCGAGCCTACCCTGATTCTTGCAATCCTCGACATGCCTTTGTTAGCCCATGAGCCATAGCTTGCGCGCTTTCCCATGTATTTTGCAGATGTTCTTACGCCTGCCTCATGGTCTGTCCCGTAAGCCTGCCTGTTATTGCTCTCGTAAACATGAAACGCTCTTTTTATTAAGTCCTGCCTGAAACCTTCTGCAAACTGCTGTGGTAAATCGACTTCGCCGGCCTTTTTGCCGTCAACTGAAAAAACATTAGCTTTCATTTTTGA
>CABMCT010000052.1 GCA_902384675.1 uncultured archaeon
CAGGGCCGGTAGTATTTTCCTTTCGGAGGCACTATTGTTTCGCCGCATTTTTTGCAATACCACAGCGGAATCTCGGTAGCATAATACCTGCGCCTTGACACTGCCCAGTCCATCGAGACCGCATCAATCCAGTCCAGAAGTATCTGCCTGCTTTGCGGTGCGTAAAAATTTAATTTCTTTGCGATTTTTTTCATATCTTCCCGGAATTCAAGCTGGCGCACATAAATCTCTTTCATTGCAACAAATTCTACAGGAGTCTTGCATCTCTCGCAGACCGGGGTCCTATGAGTTGATTTTACCTGCTTCTCGATAAGATTCTTTACCTGCAGTTCCTCGATTATTTTTTTTCTTGCTTCCTTGACTTTTAAGCCTTTCAAGAATCCTGCATTTTCGTTCATTGTGCCATTAACATCTATCGAGTATATCGGCTCAAGCTTCTCGTCGCGGAAAAATCTTATGTCGTTCGAGTCCCCGAAAGAGCACATCATTACAAGCCCTGTTCCTGCATCCATTTTCGCATACGGGTGAGCCCTTATTTTTACCTCTTTTCCGTAAATCGGGGTTATTGCGGTTTTTCCAACAAGTGATTTGTACCTCGCATCCTCTGGATTGAAAATCACCATTGCGCATGATGCAAGCAGCTCGGGTCTTGTGGTTGCAATAATTATGTCAGCGCCTGTTTCCTTGACCTTGAATTTTACGTAATTAAAAATCATTTCCTCTTCCTTGTAATCGATTTCAGAATCCGCTATTGTTGTCCTGCAATGCGGGCAGTAATTGTTGACTTTCTTGTCCTCGTAAACAAGGCCAATTTTGTAGAGGTCTATAAATGTTGCCTGCGTAAGCGCGCGGTATTCCGGCGAGTCGGTGTAATAGACATCGCCGACATTGCTTCCAAGTTCCCATGATGAGAAAGAATGCCCGAGCTTGTAGAACGAATCAACCGATGCCATGCTGTATTCTTCAAGAATTTTTTCGCAGTATTCTATAAATTTTTCGCGCCCGATAACTGCAGGTATTACATTGAATTTTTTCTCCGCGGCAACTTCTATTGGAAGGCCGTTCCTGTCAAGCCCGAGAGGAAAAAGCACTTCGTGGCCTGTCATTCTCTTGAATCGGGCGAACATGTCCATCAGAGTATAAACTGTTGCGTGGCCGATATGAACCGGCGCATTGATGTAAGGAGGAGGAGTATCTATTGAGAAAACAGGCTTTTTTGTCTTTTCATCAAATTTATAGCGCTTTGACTCTCGCCACTTTTTGCGGATTGGCTCTTCCATTTCCTTAGTCCAGGATTTCTCGGTGAGAGGCATAAGTACACGAAATTAATTGAGAAGAAAATGATTTAAAGGCATGCGTAATTACTAAAGGGTATTTAAATATTTCCTTCCAAGCATCACACAGGGCGAATATATGGTCAATTCCCGCAGCGAATTCTTCAATATGGCGGATACTTTTTTCGAGCTTGCCAACAACACGATACGAGTTTATTTAGGAAACCATCGGCGTTCTTTTAGGGGATACGAAGACATTGCAAAAGAATTAACAAATGTTTACTGGCTTGTTTACGGCGCGTTAGATGTGCATGAGAGAAACAACTCTACTGCAATAGCAAAAAAAGATGCGAGTTTTAGCGAACGTGTAAATAATGCTCTTCTTATTTACAAGGATTATGGAATGACTTCTGAGGTAGTCATAAAAAATTTGGCTGAGGCTATCGAAGAAATTCGCGGAATAACTGGTGAATCACCAGAGGCTCTCGTGAAAGAGATTCTTTCCACTTATAATGCAGTAAAACGCGAATGTAATTTTAAAGTTCCTGAAGAAAATCCTGCTGAACTATTGGTAAAGGCTTCAACAAGGCAGTGGCTTGATAAGAGCATATTGAAAGTCGAACATGCTTTTCTTGAGACAAGTAAAAATGATTGGGAGAAAAAAGTGCTTGACGGCGATATAAGCGATTATACTCTGCCAACGATATTCAAGATGTACGACTCTAAAGCTCGTGAAGTATGCAGGTTTTACAACTCAAAATTCAAGGAGAGTATTCCTGATGATGGAACAATCATCGGAAAGCTTACAGAGCTCCCCATAGAGGACATATTAAAAAAAGAAAAAACAGTCTTTGCCAATACTTACGAATATCGCAGTTTATCGGATAGTGAAATGCAACGCATAATGACATCTGGATTAAACACGTTTTTAGAACTATTGAAGGAATATCATGAAGAGCGAATTAAAAAAGACATCATTCATCCCGGCACTCTTTTCAAAGAAGAGGTTGAGCTTCTTGGCCTCAACGGATGCTTCTTAGGCCATAAAGTCAGAGAATCCGAACTTATTGCCCTGAACAGAACGCTTCATAATAGAGGCGATAGGCTAAACGATTCAAATCTGGATTATAATCCGATAAATCTCATGAATAAGCTACGTATATTAGATATCGACGGATATATAGATTTTAAAGAACTGGATTCTGAATGGCTCGCATCAACCGTGAATGACTTTATTACAAACCAAACAACCTATCTAATCTGCTTATTGGAATCCGAGAAAAATATTGAAAGGGCAATAGCTTATTCCAAACAAGAACAGAACATACTCAAAGCAATTTCCCAAGTAAGCGATAAGTTCATGAACCAGAAAAGCAAAAAAAGCCTGGAAAAATTTGAGCGCATATTGCAGGAAAATTTTAAGGAAACTGCATCATAAATACCCCAAATTAACTATATAAAACCGTCCGCATAATAGTATAACAGGATTCTATGTCTGATTTCATCAAAGTCCTTGCCGCAGGCGTTGCATTGATTATTGTCGCGCTTCTTATTTCCCAGACTTCGATATTCAGGGGCGAGGTTGCATCCTCCAACGTCACTATTTTCTCCCAAAGTATTGTAGGGCAAATCGGCTCGCTGCAGGAAACTTTCAGGCGCATCCCTCTTGGCTCGTTCGAGGCAGGGCAAACGCTGGGAGAAGAAGTTGCAAAAAATATCAGCGAGGCGACAATCCAGAACGGAGTATTCAGCGAACATTCCGAATCGTTCCCTTTTGCAGGAAACGGGGCAATCAAGGCGTACATGACTTTTGATGTTGCGGACACAAATGCATACGGCAACTTGCAATTATATTTTAACGGGAGGGAAATTTACAACAACGTAACGCAACCCGGCACATACAGGGTTGAAATGACACAGCCTGCGGCGAGCAACACTCTTGAAATAAAGACAACTTCATCCGGTGCAAAATTCTGGGCACCCACAACATATATTTTAAGAAATATCAAGCTTGTAGTGGAGCGCTACGGGAACCAGGAATACGTTATCCCGTTCACTGTTTTTGATTACGAAGCAATCGGCTGGAGCACAGGCAGGCTGCTTTTCGGTATTGATGATGCAATAATTGCAGGGGACCTTCTGGCAAACGTCAACGGCCAGGAAGTGTACCGCGACAGGCCGATTTCAAGAAGCATGGTCTACCAGACAGACTTTACAAAAGAAAAGGCGCAGATACATGCCGGTGAAAATACCATCCGCTTCAGGACAGAAAAGGACGGGAAATACAGCATATCGAATGCAGAGTTGCTCCTGTTCTTCTTCACAGGAACACAAAGCGTCGAGAAGAAAATGGGATTTAATGTCGACGAGGGCCAGCTGCTTCTCTACAAGGAACAGAATTCAACAGGCCAGATAACGTTTGATGCGGACAACATATACCTTGACCGCGGGATAACTGTTGAGCTTAACAACAAGCCGTTTGAGCTGTCCAACATCGTCAAAAAAGAGGAGGGAACAACTTCAATTAACTTCAGCGTCGACGACCTGCGCGCCGGAAAGAACACAATTAACTTCAAGACCCGCGGCTCTTACAGCATATCAGATGTGAATGTTATGATAGTGACGCCGAGCAAGGATTCTGCATCTGGTGGCAGCGGATAAGTTAGATTACAAGCAGTGTGTTAAGCTTATATGCCACCAAGCCCAATATTGTCCCATGCCCCGAAAAGCCATATCAGCCGTGGTTGCAATAGTACTTCTTCTGATGATGACTGTTGCTGCGGCAGGCATTGCTTATGTCTGGACAAGCAGAATACAAAAAGGCGTTCAGGACACAGGAACTACACAGACACAGGAAATACAGGCACAGGTATCAAGCTGCATGTCTGTTGATGGTGTTGCAGGCAGAACAGTCTATTTAAGGAATTGCGGAACAGGAACAATTAGCGGTAATACACTGCTTGTCTATATTGACGGACTGCCTGCCAATGGAACGCTGGCTGCTTCTATCAGTCCTAATACTGTCGGGACACTTGTATTAAGCGGTATTTGGAATTTGACGTATGGAAAGCATAAGGTGAAGATTACTAACGGAATTGCTGATGTTACGCAGAATGTTGTGGCTGATGTGAGAAAGGACGGGTTGGTCGGATACTGGAAGTTTGATGAAGGGACCGGGAGTACGGCTTATGACGGGAGCGGGAAGGGGAATGACGGGACGTTGGTCAATAGCCCCGCATGGGTTGATGGGAAGATTGGAAAAGCGCTAAGCTTTAGCGCAAATAATTATATTAATATGCCAGGAGTTAATTCAATAAACAGTATTTCAAATACGCTTAGTTTCTCTTTTTGGATATACTCCACGGATAATAACGGCGGTCATGTAATAGATAATATTAACGGCGGTTTTGGTGATGGCGGATGGTTTGTCAGAAGAAACCTTGGAGCACTTCATTCAATAACCTTTGAATATTGGCAAAATGGTGCTGGGGTAGCTACTGGAGCAGTCACTGCAGGAAGTCTAAACAACAATCAATGGTATTTTGTTACGGGCTCATTAGACATACCAAATAACAATATAACGCTGTACGTAAACGGCGGCATTGTGGGAACTGCACCCGCTGCAGGACAAATAGGTCCACACAATGATCCCTTGAGAATCAACTACCCGGACTGGAACAGTCCTGTACAATGGTTCAATGGAATTATAGATGACGTTAAAATATACAACAAGGCTTTGACACCTGATGACACAATAAACCTAAAGGCTGCTTAACTAAAAATCTCTAAAATAAGCCCCTCATCATTCTTGCATTTCTAAGCATATTGTGGTCATTGTTGAAAAATATGTATGCACGCCTTGGTTTTACTTCCATTATTTTTTCCGCAATTTCTTCCAACTCGGCTTCGCTATAATTGTACCTGTACCAGCTTACCCTGCCGTGCATGCGCAGATAAACCGTATCGTTTGCCGCATAAATATTTCTTGGTAGGTCTGGCGCGTCTACGCTTACAAAAGTCATGCAGTTATCCTTAGCCCATTCAGTCCATTCCGGCGAGAACCACTCTTTATTTCGCGGCTCAAATGCGAATCGCTTTCCAAGGCTTACTTTGCCTGCAAATTCCGATATCCGATTAGCATCTTTGGGGAAAAAATCCGGAGGAAGCTGGAAAAGGTAGAAGTCGATATTTTTATCAAGCGGGGCGAGCGGCTCTTTAAATCGCCGGAATAGATCTTCTGACCTTTGTCCGAATTTTGAATGGTGGGTTACGCTGTGATTCACTTTTACTGACCAGCGCAGTTGCCCTCCTTTTTGCGCCCATGACATGGCGCTGGCAGAAGTTGGAAAGCGGTAAAATGTCGCATTAATCTCAATGGCATCAAGGCCTGAATTTTGCACATACCATTCCAGGCTTTTTCCCTTGTTCCAGTCATACGACCAGCCGGAGGTGCCGATGTAGGTTTTCATAAATCTACTTGCTGCGCATCTGTTAAAATAATTTTGCTGATGGATTTCATGTCTACGTCACTGATTGATGCACTGCATAACTCTTTTAAAACTAATTCTCCATAATACCTTCTATGCCACAGAAACGCGATTATTATGAAGTCCTCGGAGTCAAAAAGGACGCAAATCCTGAAGAGATAAAGAAGGCGTACCGCATTCTTGCGCGAAAATTTCATCCCGACGTAAATCCCGGAAACAAGGATGCGGAGGAGAAGTTCAAGGAAGTCAACGAAGCCTTTGAAGTCTTAAAAGACCCGCAGAAACGCACGCAGTACGACCAGTTCGGCCACGCTCCTTTTGCAGGCGGGGGCGCTGGAGCCGGCGCAGGGCAGGGTTTCCAGGGCTTTGGCCAGGGAAGGGGATTCGAGGATTTCGAGGACCTGTTCTCAAGCTTTGGATTTGGCGACATCTTTGACGTTTTCACAGGAGGCAGGAGAAGAGCCGCAAGAAGAGGAGGGCCGGTTGACGGCGCAGATTTGCGCTATGATTTGCACATAACTCTTGAGGAGGCCTTTGGCGGGGCAACCAAGAAAATCAATATCCTGCGCTTTGAAAAATGCCCGACATGCAAAGGCAGCGGGGCAAAACCTGGCACAAGCTCCAAGACATGCCCAAAATGCAGCGGGCGCGGGGAAATACAAATTATGCAAAGGACGCCTTTCGGCCAGTTTGTCAGCGTAAGGACATGCGACAGGTGCGGCGGAACAGGAAAAATTGCAGAAGCGCTTTGCCCGGAATGCGACGGCGCGAAACGGGTGGAAAAAACCAGCACAATCGACATAAAAATACCTGCCGGAGTAGGCACGGGTTCACATCTCAGGGTCGCGGGAATGGGCGAGGAAGGCACAAACGGCGGCTATTCAGGCGACTTGTACGTTGTTCTTCATGTTGAGCCGCATCCGGTTTTTGACAGGTACAACAACGATTTATATGCAAAAATCGAGATAAGCCTTGCGCAGGCAATCTTTGGCGCAGAAGTCGAGGTGCCGGCAATAAAGGGAAAAGTGAAACTGAAGATTCCTTCCGGGACGCAGAGCCACACGATTTTCAGGGTCAGAGGACAGGGTATGCCGGATGTGCGGACAGGAAAGCGCGGGGATTTATTAATAAGGGCTGTAGTGGATGTTCCATCACCCACAAAACTTTCCAGAAAGGAAAAAGAGCTTCTGGAAGAATACGCAAAGGTTTCAGGCGGCGAGAAAGCGAAGGTGGGGAAAGGGTTTTTCGATAAGTTCAGGGAGTATATCTGAATTTATCAAAACCTGTGAAAACCTTCTGTTTTGGTTTTACCCGCATACACTCTATAATTTCATATATATTTAAATCAGTATCTTGATATCTCAATGTATCGAATAATTTCCAGCATCTTCTTACAAACCTTTATTAACCATCCCTGCCAATGATTCTTATGCTCCCAAAAATCAAAAACTCTCTCAAAACCGAGAAAAACGTATTATTCGCGTACGTGTACGGCAGTTTCGCAAGAGGCGAGGCGGATTACAGCGACATCGATATAGCGGTATTCTTAAGCAAAGTTCCGAAAAACAGTGCAGATTATGAAGCTAGACTTAAGCAAAAGCTTGAGCGGCAAACAGGAAAACCTGTTGAAGTACGAATAATGAATTCAATGCCACTGCTCCTGAAATCGCGCGTACTCAAGGAAGGCAAAACAATATTTTCAAGGAATAAGCGGGCGCGTATCGGTTTTGAAACCGCGCTTATAGGACAATACCTTGATTTTTCGCATCTGATGCAGGAATTCGACCAAAGGAGGCTTGAGCGGTATGGCATTAGATAAGTCGCTTGTAAACCTAAGAATCGATGTAATCGAGCGGAATTTAAAAGAGATTAAAAGCGTCATTGAGGAAGGCGAAGAAAAATTTCTGAAAAACTACCGGACTACGCTTGCCGGCAGGCACGCGCTTCTTGAATCTATTGAGGCTTGTATCGATATCGGGAACCATATAATTGCAAGCATGGGATTAAGACGACCTGAAGATTATAAAGACGTATTTTCAATATTGGAGGAAAACCGGGTTATCCCAAGAAATCTCTCGGAGCGATTGCAGAAAATGGCGGGATTCAGGAATCTGTTAGTGCATTATTATGCAAAGGTGGACAATAAAACCGTCTTTTCTATCATGCGCGAAGACGTCAAAGATATTTCCGAATTTGTGAAACTAGTACTGAAGTTTATGGCTGAAAAGGCATAGTGGCACCTCACAGGCGGGTTCGTATATTACAATGAGAAAATATACGATGCAGTGAAGCGTATTGCAAAGCGGAAAACTGGAGCGGATGTCGAAATCGTGAATTTCTTGGAGTCTATGAATGTATCCATGACGACCCGCGCGGGCATATCATTGCGCTTGCCCATATTGTGAAAATCGCCGGCGGAAAAGTCGCTGCAAATCCCGATAACTCCGAATTGAAATACTTCAAAACAGCTCCGGAGAACATGATTCCGTACCAGAAGAAGATTTTTAGCGATGCGCTAAAAAGCTGAGAGTGAGTGAAACGAAACGAACTGATTTTTGAGGACGCAATAAAAACCTGATTTTACAAATAATCCATCGAAATCAGCAATAACCCTAACTGCAGCTGCACAAGCTTTCTAATCGGGATGGTCTTATAATCCGAATGCCTGTCGACATAGGACACGAATTCGTCAATCTTCTTTTCGACGCGCCTGACCAATGCGTCTCGCTCCTTTGTCTTTTTGCATTCCAGAAGCAGTCGCCTGAGCTCGCCTAAAATCAGCGCGGAATTGAACATGGACAGGACGGATGCGCTGAATTCTTCTGCCACTGTTTCTGATTTTTTATATTCGCTTTTTTTAAGGTCTGCCCGGTCAGCAGCCAAATCCCCTTTCTCCTCCCGGACAGTTGCCCTGAGCAGGTCATACAGAAGAGAATCTCTTTTTATGCCCTTGTAGCCGATTGCGCGCCTGACAAAATCAACAACTTGCGACTCTATTTTAACCTCATGCAGAAGCCCGTCCCTTTTTGTCATGTTTATCGGCGAGCGGTTTACAATGTGCGGGTCGTATAAATAGGGCACTTCGCCCAGCATGCCAAAGGCGCGCGGATTGAGCTTTTTTGCAAAGCCTATGCTGTCAGTCCCGCCTTCCAGAAGCTTATCCGGGTCGCGCCCAAGACGCTTGTAAAAGTCATAGCATTCCTCAAAATCGAAATTGAGATAGACGGGCTTTTTCAATTCCTTAAGGTGGAGAAATTTGGGCTCGTCAAAATTCGGGTTGCCCAAATCAAGAGGTATGGACAGTGAATTGCAAAGATTTATGACGCAGTCATAATATTTCTCCGGCATGGCCCTTGATATGTAGAAGTATGCCCCTCCAAAGCCGTCGTTATGAATCGGATACACGATATCAGGCTTTATCGCCTTCATCAATTTTACAAGCGCAACAACATTCGGCGGAGGATTGTCAAATGCGTAGTCCTTGTATTTTATCGGAAAAGACCAGTCTGTCTGCAAAGTCTCCCTGCTCCTGTAAAAATGGCGGGCATATTTCTTTACGCTGAACTTTCCTTTGAACCATCCCTCGTTCAGTTTGGCGCCATCAGGGTCTGCGCACGGGACAATGTACCATGTATATTTCTTTTGCAGGCTTTTTTCTTTTTTTATTAGTTTAATCAGGCTGAGGCATGTCAGGGAGCCTATGGGCTCATTGGGGTGCGGGAAGCCGAAAATCAGGGCGTTCTTTTTTCCGCTGCCAAGCCTTGTGCATAAAACCGGATGGCCTTTAGCGCTTTTTCCAAGGTTGATGACAGTGTTTTTGCCTGCCAGTTTAAGAAGACGTTTATCAAGCTCGTCTACAAACAAGAACTCGCTAAAATTATCTACCGAGTCAAGCAAGCGCTTGTCCATAAATATAATGGGCAGAGCATGCTTATATAAGTTTCAAAATCAATGGCAGGAGCAGAATTTACTTTGAATCATTCACAATTATACTTGGATTCGATCCTCTCGCTTGCGCTTGAGGCTTTTTCAAGCCCGAAGGGACTTGGAAAGCTTTCCGGGCTTCCGCGCAAATCGGAGATTTGTGGGGTCCCGCAGATGCAAGCATCTGCGCGATGCTCGGAATGATTCCAACCCAAAGCGAATTGACAATGGTTGGAAAAGGATTGAAAATCTGGATAATCTGCATGAAGAATTTCATGACTTAATTCCAATCACATTCAGCTCTTTGACGCTTGCCGGAACTTTCAGAATATCGCTTACAGAAGGCTTTGTTCTCCCTTCGTCCCCCGATACAAGCTCCTTTACATAGAGCCCTGCCTCTGTCTCGACCTCCAGTTCAAGCGTTTTGGAATTTACGAGCTTGTACTTTATCGAGAATATCTTTCGCCTGCGCACAATGTCTGCGCGCCTGTGTGCAACTCTTTGCGGCGTTCTTTGGCTTATTGTGGCTTTTAGTGTCTTCAGCCCCTCAAGGTCTTTGGTTGTTACTGGTTTTCCAAGTGTTACAATCATTTTATAGACCTTGTGCGCCTTCATTTCCTTGACCTTCACAATGTCTTCCTTGCTCACGAATTTTAAGCCGTTGACCTCTACTTTCTTTGCATCCGATGCCTTGAGTTTGATTTTTTTAAGATCGATTTTTCTCTTTCTGGGCTCAAGAATCTCGATGATAAAATCCCGCGAGGCCAGGCATAGCACGTCTGCGTCCTCTCTTCCCGCCCCGTGAAAACGGGTTCCTGTACCCTTGGTTGCCTTAAGAAGCGGCTCGGCTATTATCTCCTGCACGCTTGTCTTCGCAAGCCTGCCTGTCCAGTTGCAGTTATCGCACCCTGTGCCATGGCACCTTGGGCAGTACCATGTTGTCTGGGGTATCTTGGCAAACTTCTTGTACCTGCCCGCAATGTAAATGGGGTTAAGCGTCAGTTCTATTGCATTCCGCTCAAGATTCAGGAGCAGCACAATGTCCGGGTTCTTCAGGTCGACTATTTTGCCCAGTTCCCTTGAAAGCTGTTTTCCGACCTCCCTGCCTATCTCTGTCTTGATGGATTCGCAATAATCAATGCCTGCAGACTCCCAGAGCTTTTCCTCGTTCAGGAGAAGCTTTTTTGATAAGGTAACGCCTACATGAAATGTATTGAATTCAATGCCTTTCAGCTCTTCTGCTGCCCTTTTTGCGATTTCCCCGATTTTCTCGAACAGGCCTTCACAAACCCAGCAGGGCTTATTTTCACCCTCTGGCTTAGATGGCGCCTTAAGGAGCCTGAATTTGATATCCCTGAAGTTTTCATTGAAAGGAAACTCGCCTATTTCGGCAGACATTGCAAGAACCGTGCGGATTGCCCTGCCGCGCTCCTCGTGAGTGTATCCTGAAAGGAGCTGGCCAAACTGCCTTCCGAGGCAATGGTCGCATACATACCCTGTTTTAAATATTTTATCTGCAGTATTTTGAACCATTAATCCCTTATCCGGGTTCGAAAGCTTGGCATACTCAGCCATCTGACTACCGTTCGAATCCTTTTCGCTTTTCAAGCTGGAAGTGCCATGATTGGAAACCTTCATGCGCTATTGTTGTTTTGGAAGTATTAAAAAGGTTTAACGTTTTATGTTCCACGGGCTTTGTTTGAAATCCGGCATTTGTCGCTAATCCTGCACATTGTTCAAACTCTTCCCTGCTCCTTTTTTTAGGGTTTCTTAGCCTCCTCGAACGCATAAAGCACGCGCACAAGCTCTCCCTCATTCTCGATTACCTTTGGAATCTGGTCCTCAGGAATCCGCTGCCTCAGCGCGTTGAAATAGCCCAGAAGGTCTTTCTCCGAGTAGAAGGAAACAAGCGTAAAAAGCATCCTTACCACAATGTCCGCGCCGTACTTCTTGCAGAAGGGAATAAGGTTTGATATGAAGACAAAAAGCCGTATATCGTCAAAGATCGTGCTTCCTTCACGCTTTATTGCACCAAGGTCTCCCTTGTAGAGCCGGGTTATTATCTGCCTGTCGAACAGGACTTCGTGATGATGCTCTATGAACTGCTGCATGACAGGCATCTTCTCGATTATGAAACTGTTCAGTGACCACTCGTTGCTGTTCGTGAGCTTGTGCTTCTCAAGGATATATGACGGTATCCAGTCAAACTTGGCCGCAGGACCCTTCTTTCCATCCTGCAGATACCCGTGCTCCAGCATGTTCTTAAACAGCGGTTTGCCAAGCCCTGCTTCCTTGTGATATAGATAGTTTGTCTTTATCTTCCATTCTTCCTGTATCTTAAACAGAGATGTCCCGTCCGGGTCTCCCGCGCATTCCAGCCAGATAAGCCAAAAGTTGCTATAATCAAAAAGTTTTTTCATTTTCAATCATCTCCATAAGCATTGGATTGAAATCATCTCGTTCGCTACTTGCGAACTCGAAGCTTTTTCAGCTTTTGCTGAAAAGCTTGCCACTTCGTGGCATGATTTCAACCTTCGGTTGAAAAAGCCGAGAGCGATGCGATTCATGGTTAACAAGGCATTGCGAACGGATTTTTATCCATTAACTTTATGCATTGGGATAAAAAGCTTAACATGAAATGTCACGATTTCCAACTGTTCAAACTATGCATTGAATTGAAATGCTTGACTTTCAATAAGTACTTTTGTACTATACGTCTTCCCAGAGTATACTTAAACTTACGACCTGACAGTACAAAATCCCGATAAATAAATTTTTTAGGGATTGTTCTCAAAGATTTTTACAATTTTTTGCGTGTTTTTGGGCAAAAATGCCCCTTAGGTATAAATGTACTATGAAGCTACTGCCGCTGATTTGAAACCAAAATCGCAAGGCTTTATTATATTTTGTACAAATGTACTATATATTCTTTCGATTTCAAAATTTTAGCCAAATTCGGGGGTCTTTTTGGGCATGGGCAAATTAGATTTAGCCAAAAAAAATTTCCAGAAAAAAATAGTATATTTATACTATTACATTACCACCATAGGCCTTTATATACCTAAAATTGCCATATATTTCTTAGTTATTGCTATTTAAGGGGAGATAAAACATGAAATCTAAATCGGGATTCTGTTATTTGGCAGTATTTGCCATCTTAGCTATATTGATTGCCGCACCACTTGTTAAGGTTGTTAATGCAGCAACTAACTCAAGCACGGTTACTGTAAATATTAACATTTCTCAGGTAGGCTCTATCGTAGTCCAACCAAGCTCACTTACTTGGACAGGTGTGAACCCTGGCTCCGATACGGCAACACAAAACCTGATTATCAGGAATACCGGCTCTATGAATCTGAGCCTGATTTACATGAACACAAGCACAGTCGGTGATGAGTCCCCGAATCCACTTCAGATTGCAAACGCCACATACTATTCTGCTGCAGGCCTGATATTCGTTAAAAATTCAACAGATAGTTCGTACTATCATGCAGGCCGCCTTGAGTGGAACCTTTCAACAGTTCTTACAGGCGAGACGCTCAGCCTCGCAGGCGCAACACAAAACTTCTCCCACGGATGGTACAGAAACAATACTGGGAACGAATACCTCTGGAAGCTTGAAAACGGCACAGCAGGGTTTTGCAACAATAAAAGCTCGACAGTACTTACAATCATAACACAACCTGAAAACTCATCAGCGCTAAGAAGAGATTTCAGCGGAACATATCCCACTGCGACATGCACATCATCCAGTGATAACGCCAACTGGGCAGTATTCACATGCACCAACGGGCCTCTTACAGGGCAGTGCATCGCAACACCAAAAGACTGCAGCAAGATATTTATATACAAGTATAACTACGCAGCGGATTATCCGACATGCAACAGCAACGGATATCTAAGGAATGGCAATCTCATACCTGGTGATGAAACATCCATAAGCGTGTTTGCCTCAATACCCCAGGGCATACCTGCAGGGGACACGAAAACAGGCACACTGACCGTTATTGCAACATATTAAAGACGCGTTTAAACGAATGACCAGCTCTTAAATCAGGGCTGGCTCTTCTTTCTTTATTTCAAGGAAGATATCAAAAGGTTGCCCATTGTATTTGAAATAGAACAACGTGAGATGTCATGAAAATCGTTGTAAGTACCCCGCTACTCAAGCGTATGAGCTATAAGCACCCTCCTTCCAGGGCTTCTTTAGCATAAGAATCAACAGCAGTGCAAACATTGCCCGGTAGCCTCTCAGGGCTCCCCTGTTCTTCCTCCCTCGTCGTCCTCGCAATAAATTGGACTCCAATACAGTTTCTATACAGAGCCTCTATTGCTCGTCCTCATCGTCGTCGCTTTAACGTTTTCCAATACACTCGTCACAAAGCCGTTAAAGCTCCTCCTCCAATCGTCATCGTGATAACGGTATCTTCCATACTATTTGCAGTGCCGTTATCACTCATCGTCGTTCCATTACGAGCCTCAATTGCCGTAATGTCACTCCTCTTCCTCCCTTACATTTATCTTGAACTCGTTGCGCTTGTGCATATAGAGAGCAACCGCAGCAATGGCGATTATCATTATTAATGCAATCAGGAGCCATATTGTCGGAGCCATTACAACGATGACGCCTTCGCCTTTTGCGAGAGCAAGCGCTATTACCGCATTCACCAGATGGTTACGGGTTTTTTTCAGGCTATCACGCGTAGTTTCGTAATCCTTTGCACCGTATGCCTTTTTCGCAAGCGTAAGTGTATTCTTGGCCTGCTCTATGTAGAGAGTTACCGTGGTTGTGTCCTTCCCTTCTATATTGAGGCTATCCACTTCGTTTTCCAGCTGGACAATAATATACTGGTAGTTGTTGATTGTGCGCTCCAGGGTGTCGTCTACACTCGTTCTCCCAACCTCTACGTCAATATGCCCGCCCTGTGAGATTTTATCCGTTGATACAATAAAATCAAGCGGGTAAATGCCTGAAGGCACATCGGAGGATGCATCAAGAGTAATCAGGTATATTGCAGAACTGTTGCCGGGAAGCACATCTATCATTATCGGCTGCACGTCTATCCTGATGCCGCCGGCCATCTTCGGAAGAACAGTGACCTCCCTCAATGGCATGGTGCCTTTATTATTTACTATCAGATATGCTACCGAGGATTCTCCGGGCGTGATGAATATCTTATCAGGATATGTGAGGGTCATCTCTTTTACTCCAGAATCAGCCTCTTTTTTTGACCCTGGCGCTGGTGTGGGGGTGATGTCCGGAAGCTGTATTGTCCATATTCTCCCTTCAGACCCTCCGCCTCCGCCGCCAACTACGGGTGGAGGCGGTGGGGGTGGTGTTCCGTCGCCAGGTACTACGCTATAGTACGGTTTTACATGAAAGTATCCCCATGCATCTGCAGTCTTATTGTTAAATGAAACAATAATGTGTATCCATAGATAGCCATAGATCATCGGAGTATATCTTAATGTTTCAACGCTCCGCCCGCCTGCCATTATCGTATTTGTCAGCCCGGTACGGTTTGCGAGAATCGTGAAATTGGCATCATACATCCCGATTTCCATCCTTGTTTTTTTCGAATACGTGATGCTGCCGGTATTTATGAACTCCATAATAATATTCATCCTTGAGTATTGGGTTATTTCAGTGGGATAATTGAAATATCCTATGCGGCCATCGTCGGTAGCGTTAATTGAAACGTTCACTGTCCGGGTTTCGCGAAAAGTCTGGTTCAGGACCACAAACATTGCCGAGGCATTCGCAGTTTCCCCCAACTCATTCGTGCAGTGAGCGGTTATGTTCATCAGGCCGCTGCTATTCGAATTCCAGAACTGCAGTACCTGTATCGGCAGATAGTATGTCTTGTTCTCATCCTGCAGAAATGTATTATTTAAGAATGTTGCATTCGGGGTAAATATGTCCGCGTAGGCAGATATGTTTGGAGCTAAAGTGGAGTTGTTATCGGTACAGTTGAGGAAAATTGTATTTATTTGCCCGAACCAGGCAAATGGATTTTCGACCGAAAGGTTATATATAACCGGGAATGCATGGCTGCCGGGCTCAAGAAGCAGGAAGATAAAGAGAGCTGCTGTAAAAATCAAAGGCATCTTGCCTGAAAATTTCATAAAAATCACTAATATTTCTTAGTCATGCAGGTATACTCTCCATGCAAGTATTATAATAATAACACCTGCAAACAGATATACTGCAAACCGACCGTACCTGTTCTCCTCTTGCGTGCGCTCTGTATTTGATGATGCATTATATTCGGCACTTTGTTCGCTTATCGGCGGCATGGTATTAATCAGGATTGTCCTGGGATCAGCGGCTTCAGCCGGCTTTTGAACAAATCCTCTGACAACATTCACATCGAACGAAAACTGCCGTTCCTGCATCAGTAAAAACCCGGGGCCTGTGCCATTACCTGCCGCTGCCATGATGGAAACGATATAATTTCCAATTGACTCGTTTTTTGGAACTATCACATAAATATCCGCTACTTCTGCAATCACTGTATTCTTGGCTCCGGGAAGATATATGCGCTCAGTATTGCCGGCTGGGGTACTGTTAAGCAGGAATTGCTTTGGGTTAACAATAACTGTCCATCCCTGCGGCATTTTGGAATCGCTTATTTTTACGCTATATTCCTGATCTTGGGCATTCCAAAAGAGTATATGGAATACTGCAGTTTCCCCTGCCCCGATATCTGCAGACGACTGCTTTTGCAGGGTTCCGAGGTTCATGGCATCTGATAGCTGCGGCAGGGCAAAGGCCGCGATGAGCGTCATTAATAATATCATTTTAAGGGAAGCTGCTGCCACTTTTAACACCTTGTATAAAAACAGTTCCATTATAATTCGCCGCGAAAATCGGGGGCACATTTATCCAGTACCACATCGTAACATTTGTAATTGGCGGCGCATTGAATTTAAACAGGCTGTATGCCTGCGTCATGTTAAATGAAGATGAATAGGTATTTGAACTGTTGCTCCATGTCAGGTTCCCTGCACCAAGCGAGTAGCCAAGAGTGCTGTTCTGCATGTCGGTTCCCTTTATGTACAAATCAGTATTACAGCTCCCGCTATTGACGGTTATGTTGTAAAGCGGGTCCGCATTTCCCAGTGCCGGGTTCTGGTAGGTATCCGGGATAAGCGGATTCTGGAAGTTTATAGACTGCCAGTTTACAGTAAGGTCTACAAAGCACGGGACTATGGAAACTGTTGCCGGAGATGTCGTATTTGGGACGGTCCACCCGGAATCAGAGCTGAAATTGACGCCCAGCTTCCAGTAGCTTAAAGTGGAATCGGTTGCATTTACTGTCCATGTAAGATTGCAGAACTGCCCCTCGGAAAGCGGGTTGTTAGGGCATGATTTTGTCGAAGCCGGAGATGCTTCCTGTATGTAAAACGGCTGCGCGCCGGATGTTATATTGATAGGCGTGTCCGGATTTGCCGATGTCTTGTTATAGCGCACAGTTCCTGCTACATTGCCGCAGCTTCCCTGCCTGCAGACAACCGTTGCGTTTACAAGAAAAGCCGTGTTCTGGACAAAGTCTGTAGGCGAGACTGTGCTTGGTTCCGCGAGGCTCACGTCCAGTGTTGTGTTCAAGGTAAAGTACACTATTGTACGGTTCATATTCCCGGCAGTATCGTTTGCATATACTGTAATATTATTCGCCCCGGCAGAAACTGTTATTGTGGTATTTGGCGTGAATGTTGTATTGCCCGTATCGTTAATGCTATACCTCCAGGTATCAACCGGCTCGTCCGCACTTACATTCAGGTCGATTACTTTGTTTATGTATGTGGCGTTCTGAGGCGACTGGATTGCTATAGACGGCGCTATCGTATCGATTGTCACAAATCTCCTTACGCTCTGGTTCCAGTTTCCTGTTGAATTCTGTGCCCAGATTGTGTAATTATATGTTCTGTCTGCAAGACCAGTCACATTTACATACCAAGTCAAGTTGCCTCCCGAAGAATTAGACATAGAGATATTCGTAAATCCGCTGGAATTGCCCCACTCAAGCAAGGCCTGAGTCAGGTTTTCGCTTGATGTAATGTTTATATATGTCCAGTTCAGGTTTGTTGCCGAGTTGTTTGGAAGCGTCGGAGGAACATAATCTACGGCTGGAAAAGCCATTGCAAAATACGAAAGAGATGCGAGCAGAAAAACATATAGAGCCAAAAGAGTGAGCCGTACTCTCATTTAAAATCAACTCTCACCAACTCCTTGCATAATCTGCAGCTCTCCTGCTTGCAGGCCTCGAAACTTTCCGCCGCCTGTTTCGCAAATTTTGGGGCTCTGCTATCTTGCTTTTAATTTCAAAAATCAGGCTCCTGTTCTTGCTTCTTGCAGCAAGGGCATAGGAATTTTTAATCCTTCTTTTTCTTAGCACAAATGCCGTGGATATGCTCAGCACCGCAAATGCCGCAAGAGATATTGCATCAGCCGATAATGCCTGCGATGCCAGGAATTTGCCTGTCGGCAACCCGAATGAAAATGAATCTAAAATAGAGCCCGATGTTTCGTTCTTCACATCTCCAGCCTGTGCCTGCGGCGCTGATGCCTGTGATGTATTTTGGGCAGAACCTATCGTCAGGGTAAAGCCGCGCTTTCGCACAAAGTCCTGTTTGGAAACTTCAAACGAACCGCCAAGCACGGTTTTTGCGGCATCGGCGGGTATGTTAAAGCGTATTGTTGCTGTTTTTTCCTCGCCGGCCTTGATTGAATTTATTGCATCTGTCGGCAGTATCTGGTAATAATTGGAAGGCACACCCTTTATTGAAACCAAAAGATTGGATAAATCAGACTGGCCTGCATTCACAATGCGGAACTGTGCCTCGGATGATTCGCCCGCACCCAGCCTCACGGTATCAGGGCCTATTATCGAAACATCCCTGGTTTTTGTGATTGCGACGTTTAGCCGCTTCTGCGATGGCAGGTAAGGCGATTTTGAAACATCAAGAACAATCGAATAATTTCCTTCTGATGCAGGCGGCTGGATTTCAAGAGAAAATACGCCCTGCGCGTTTGATTGCACCGAGGCCCTTATAGGAGTCCCTTCTATTGAAGCTGCGATTGTCGCATCCGGCACAGTTGCCCTTGAGCCGTCCAGACTTATGCCGCTGATAGCTATTTTATCGTCAATGTTGTATGTGTCTTTCTGCAAGCTTGCCTCAACGCTTACGCTGTCCGGACTTCCGATAATATACGCCGCATTAAGCGAGGAAATATTGATACTTGCAGTTTTGCGCACAGTATCTATTTTTGAATCGGTTTCTTTCCATTCCGACGGGCATTCTTTTTTTCCGGAGTTCCAGTTCGGGCAAACATATGCCCTAAGTGTGGATTCGTCGTTTATCCTGCTCTGGTCATAAGGCATCCTGAGCCGTGCAGATGAATAGTCGAACGCGATGCCGTAAAAAAATATCCCTGCTCCCTGTATTCCTCTCGCTATCCCGGACGCAAGGGCCTGGTATTTTATCGCATCATCGAAACTGTTTATCTTTGCGCCGTATATGTCCAGGATTGTGCTGCCGTCGATTATCTGGACATTATATGTTGATGGAGGAAGCAAAATAGAATACGCCCCGGCGCTGTCTGTCCTTACGGTCTTGTCGGTGTCGCCTGAAACAAACCTGATTTGCACGGGCGCGGTTTTCTCGCTGCCTGCAAATATGTTCCCAGATACCGGAATTACGTAGATTATATTCTTCGGGTATGAGCCGGAAGCGTTGCCGTAATTGAAAAACACTTTAAGAGTGTGGGCGCCCGCGGACATGGAAGGCGCGATAAACTTTGCTGCATAGCCGCCGGATACAGTTGCAGACGGCGACAAATCAGTTATTGCCACCGACGTGGAATCCACCTGGATTGAAAGATAACCTGTTTTCATCTGCAAGGGGTTTCCGTGGTCTGCTGCTTTAAGGCTGGCAGTCACTTCGTCGCCCGCGGAAATCCATGTTTTGTCGATGTCTGAGACTGAAAAGTCGACTGCGGGAAGTATATTGATACTTGAGCTTGCTGCGATTTGCGTACTGCTGTATCTTGCAGTTATTGAAATTGTGTGAGTCCCGGAAGCCAGCGCCTTTGTATCGAAGTTCAATACCCATCCTTTTGCAGGCTCCCAATGAGATGAAGTAGAAATACTCACCCCATCAAGGGAAACATCAAAAGAAGGCACATCTTGCGGAGGTATAAGGAAATTGTCACCTTCTTTCACAGCCACGTCTATTTCCGCAGAATCCCCTATATATACGGGGGAAGTCATGCTACTTATTTCCATACTCAGATTAGAAACTGTAAAATTCGTCGAAGAATTGGCATTTTCACCGAGTGCATTCGTGCAATAAGCCGTAATGTTGAAACTCCCGACTTTGTTAAACTGTGTTGGGGTGATGATTGAAAAGAAATATCTTCCTCCTCCTGACGGCTGAAAGGTGCTATTCTGAAAAAATGTAGTGGACGTTATGTATGCATATACGCTTGAGACAGAAGAAACATTATCGATACAATTAAGATAAACCGTACTCGTGTCCCCGAGCCAGATATTCGGCTTTTCCACAGAAAGGTTGTTTATCACAAGGATTGCGTGGCCTTCGGCTGGAGAAAATAAAGATGCAAATAAAAAGAATATTAAAAGCAATTGAAGTCTCATTGTTTTACCCCTTCGAATTATTCAGATGTCCAGCCAGTCCCTGAACTCATCCAGCCACTTCGTGAAACCCTTTTCTTCTGCCAGCTCGAACGTTTTTGTCCCGTAATCTCGCCCGTCTGTGCTGACCGCAACAAGCGTCACTTTCTTTGGCGAAAAAAGCCCTGTTTCGTATCTGATTGACGCGGCCTTTGCCCTGCCGGCTTTCAGGCCGTCAACAGTACCCTCTTCGAAAATCCAGCCTTCGGGATGCTCGCCCGGATAGACTATAACGCTTTCAAGGTCAGTACTGCTCCTGATTCTGAACCTGATTTCATTATCATATACGTGTATGCGGTCTATTTCAATTGTTTCCGATGCATTGATATTTTTTGATTCCTCTGTAAAATTCCCTATGTCTTCGGTCTCATAAGCCCTGTAAATCCGCGCGCGGAAAGTGTATGTGCCGTTTTCCTTCGGCTCGTACCAGTACATATTTATCGTCTTTCGCTCCCCGGGAATCAACGCCTCCTCCCTGCTCCAGAGGGTTGTAAGCTTTTCCGTGCCGTTGAAAACGTCAAGGCGCATCCGTGCCCCATAGCCCGCGCTGCCGGAATTAAGCACATCATAGCTGATTTCGAGGAGGTTGTTATCGGTTGCGTGCTCTAATTCCTTTGCTTCGGACTTTATTACTTCGGCAACATTTACTTCGATCGAACCGGCAAATACTGTTGATACGAACCATGCAGCGATTAATAAAAATGAAACAACTCCCGGCAATCCCCCTCTACGCGGCATCCAAATCCCCTCATAAAAGCCGCTGGACAAAATCATATTTTGGCTTTTTCACAATAACATCTATCTCCCCGGAATAATTCCCGAGTTGCGTATCCTTTTGGGTCGCAAGAACAATTTCGACAGGCTTGATTCCTTCCCTGGAAAGCAGAAAATTATTGTCGGAAAAAACTATCATCGGAGAAATATTCCCGTATGCGTTAAGCTGTATTTTCGCAGGCCTTTCCGCCACGTTTTGAAGGGATACAAAGCGCTTGCCAAGATTCCCTCCTGTGGGCACAATCCCGAAATTAAGATTCCACGGCTCAAGGGAGAATCCCAGGGAAATGTTCTTTCCTGTTGCATTGCTTATCTCTACCTGGGTTGGATACCTGCTTATCTCGTAGACAAAAAGCATATTCTCGTCAACAGACACGGTCTGGTTTCCAACCAAATTCCCTGTCGGCAGAGTTGGAGAAGACTCCATTGCAAAGACCGCAGCAATTGCAAGGGCAATGATAAAAAGCATTGCAAGAAACTTCCCGGTGCGCCCGGTTTTTTTGGAATTTCCCGACTTATTTTCCATGCCAATCCTTCTGCTATTAATTAGTATCATTTACTTATATATTTGCAGGCACTGGCAAGCCGGGTATGGTCTATGCACGCTGTTCTTTAAGGTCGTCCCTGTATACGTAGTAAGCTATCGCAAGGATGATAATGAGTATAACCAAGAATGCATAGTTATATTCTCCGGCACCGCCTTCTGCTCGTGGTTGCTCCTGTGCGGGCGCGGGCTTAGGCTCATGAATCGCAAGAGTTACTTGCTTTGATGTCGAATTTGCCCCGTAAGACACGGTTGCATTGGCTACGTAATTCTTTCCGGGCAGGAACTTTTCTGGCGCAAAACCTGCACTGAATATTGCAGTTTCGCCTGGCTTTACGTCGGAGTGCCCGGAAGGCCTGCTGTCGACTTTTGTGCCGTTTTCAAGAGAAACAGCGATTTCAGGGACATATGCGGACACTGTTGCTGTTCCTGTATTCTGGAAATAAACATCGAGCTGGACATTTTGAGCATTGTCATTCTGCATAATGTCCAGTATTCTGCCATTGATATTGCACTCCCCGGAGACCAGGAATTTGACTGTTATTGCGGTTACTGCCACGATATTTACGCCATTGCCGTATTCCTCGACTATGTATGGCGACGGCTTTACCTGGAACGCATGGTTGCACGGCTCTGCATTTTTGGGCACGTTCAGGACAAAATTCACCCGCTTCCAGTCGCTTATGCTTCCTGCGGCGGTCTTGAGGGACTCGTTCTGGGGCTTTAAAACATAAGGGTTTGAAGGAAAGAACGCCCAGCCCGAGCTGTCTTCCTCGGATATTTTATCGATAATGCCTGCATAGTCCGGCTTCCTGAAAAAATCGAGACTTGAAGGCTGCGAGCTTAATTTCACAAGTATTTCGTCCTGCGATGAAGTCACAATAAAGAATGAGCCGACAGTGCTTGCTCCTCTATCGAGCGTGCCCAAATCCAGCACAAGCGGCGATACGCCTGCCTGAAGCTCGGCATAAGAGAGTCCGGCTAAGCTAACAAAAAGAAATGAAACTGCGAATATGAAGAAAGTGGATTTTTTATAAGCCATTGCAATGCGCCCGCTAACCCTCTATTTATCCTGAAGCCATATAAATCCATTGACCGAAATGAAGGCTATTTAAGTTTTTTCCTTACAACTATCGTACAGAAACAGCCAATAGTATTGTTAAACGGCCTGAGTGCATGCTCGACGGATTTAAAAAAACCATAGCTAAAAGAAGGAACAAGCTGCTTCATGGAAACTCCGCCGCTCAATAAATATCTGAAGGGAGTGTGTGCTTCTTTGTATAGTATCTCCAATTCTTGGAAATCGTGGGAAAATTGCTTTGCATCCCTGAAAAATATAATCCAGGGCAGTGCCATATTTGCGGAAGATAGCG
>CABMCT010000053.1 GCA_902384675.1 uncultured archaeon
AACAATTGCTGTCTTTCCTCCCGGGAATGCACCATCTATTGCCTGGATAATTGCTTTTCCATTGAGGTTTGCGCTAAACCACTCATCTTTTGTAGGCGTCTTTCCGGATACAGCAAGCTCTTGGACAAGGCTGTTTGCGAAAGGACCTCCGACCAGGATCAGGTTCTTGGTTGTCTTCTGAGCGGAAATTTCACTGTCGAGGTTTGCTATTCCGCTTCCGATAGACGGCAGGTTTACTGTTCCTGTTCCCACACTTGTTGCGGTAGGCGCTGTTGCTCCGGCAGCCAATACATATACGCCGCCTGTAACCTGCGTGTCAGGCACCAATATTGTGGTTGTGCCTCTGTTTGTCGTGTCCTGGCTAATCGCAGTTCCCCACAAGTCAGCGTACTTTGTCAGTGTGGATGTGGATGTGCTTGAAGCCGAGCCAGACCATCCAGAGAATTTAGGCGTGGAATCAACTCTGATTCCCGAGGCGTCGTTACCAGTCTGCACAACAATGGTTTCGTAGTTGCTGTTGATGTTTTTCTTCTCTCTTATCAAGAGTGCCGGCTGTGTGACGTTGGTGGTTGTTGCTGCGCCTGTCTGCAGTCTTATTGTCAGGGTCGAAGTTGCTCCGCTCATTGCGTCTGTCTGGAGGTTGTACCACTGCCTTCCGATTTGTACTGCATTGCTTGCTGTATTCACTGTCAATGCGGTTCCTGCTGTTAGCGGGTCTCCTGCAACGGTTGTGGTGCCTACTGTGTAGTTAGCCGAGGGTGTACCTGTATTGCTGTACCTGACATTTAATAGTCCTGTCGGCAGTATAAAGCTGCTGGTGACATTAGCCGTCAGGGGCAATAAGCTGGTGTTTGTCAGAGATATTTGTTCACCATGCTGAACGTTCAGCGCGGGAAATACTGTTTTGTATGCCGTGGTTGTCGAGTTTACTGTATCAGATACAGATGCTCGAGAAAGGTCTGTTCCTGCGACCCAGTTGAGGTTTACAGGCCCTGAAGCTCCGGAAACGTTTATCGCGTATGTCTGGCCGTCTATGGCTTTTGTGCCGTTGTTATATGTTGGGTCAAGGCTGAAGTCATAGTTTGTGCCGGAGAATACGTCGGTTAATGTTACCTTTGCTCCGGTGCCGCCTAGGCTTGAGATACTTCCTACCTGGAAGAGGTGGGACATGTCGTTTGCATCCGCAACGATAAAGTCGTTTACAGCTGCAGTCTCACCTTCCACAACGTGGTATACGTAGCCGTTTCCATCGGTAAGTACATTCTGAGCGCCTGCTGTTGTTGGTGCCGTATCCTTTGCAAAGTCTATTTGCTTTGAGTTTCCGTTGGCGTCAGTGAACTTTAAGCTTGCCCTATCGGTGCCTGTTGCAGTCAGTGCAATTGTGTCTCTGGTTGCGTCATCAAGTTTCGGTGCGTATCCGCTAAATGATACCTTGAATGTTCCGAACACCGGGTCTTTGAATTCGCCGCCCTCAGGAATGTACGCGCTGCTTGAGTCTTTTGCTCCGACAGCCACAGTCAATGTGGACATCTGGCCTGTTCCTGTGATTGTGACTTTTGTCCCATCAACTGCTGTGTCAGATGTTCCGACTTTTACAGCTTGTCCGCTTTCCAAGGTTATTCTTCCTGAGCCGAGGCTGACTTTCATCTTGCTTACGCCTCCGGTCTTGGAAACGTATATGATGTCATTGACGTATACATCAACGCCATTTATTGTGTAAAGCGCCTTGTTGGTCACTTTTGTCGATGCACCGCCGTCAACGCTTATATATGCGTTGCTTGCGTCGGATACGATGTCAATGCTTACTGTGTGCGGTGTAGAGCCCACTGTTACTGTGGCTTTGTCTCCTTCGTTAATCATTGCCGAGTTTCCTGAGCCGAAGAGAACAAGCTTTTGGTTGGCTGCCACGGATGTTGATGTGCTTCCGACAGTGTAATCAACGCCGAAAAGAGTCAGTGTCTGTCCTGCGACATTTGTCGAGGAGAGATTTATCGGGTCGTTAAACACAACCTTTGAGTTGTATGTGTATGCGGTTGATCCGACATTGCTTGTTCCGTAGGTTTCGTTGATGTAGCCCATCGGTTCATTCTGGCCTGATGGTTTTCCGTAAGTCAGTTGCGCAGTTGTAGCTCCTAGGTCGATATATTGGTCGTATTTGTAGGAAGTTCCGACAGCGTCGCTGAATGTTTTCGATGCGAGTGTTGTAGGCATATCAGACTTTGTTATCGTTGTCTTGCCTGCTGCATTTATCGCGTCGTTTAAGAAAAGCGCCCTTGTTGATGTTGCCAGGTTTACTCCTCCATCCACCGTGGTGGCAGTTGTTCCGGTTGTTGCTGTAGCTGTTGCTTCGTGGCCGTACATTGCTGCACCCACGTTTATTGCGCCGACGACATCGGATGATGCCGCTGCTGCGCCAACAACAACTACTGTGTTACTCGGACCCATTTTCTGGAAGTCCGAGATGTCTGCTGCAAGAGCTCCGCCAAGAAGCGTTGCTCCTGTTAGAACCGCTCCCATAAGGGACGTTCCGATTTGTTTTATTTTTAGTTGCATTTTTTACACCTTTTTCTTTGTTTCGAGGTTCAACATTAGCTGTTTCGCTTTCAGGCAATGCCTGAGAATCATGGAAATTCTTGTGAATTTCCAAGCTTTTTCAAGCAAAGCTTGAAAAGCCTAGAGCAAGCCAGAAGCTTGCGAAAGGATTCCAACCCATTGCATAAAATAAATGGTTGAAAACGATTGAAACCATAGGGGTTTCGGATAAACAACCTCTTTGTCTTACCTCCCTTTTGCGAGTCGTCGGCATTTATTTCATGATAGATGCCCATAACTTGCACCATTACTATGTTTGAGGGGGTATATATACCTTTCGTGCAACTGTTTCACGGTCGTTCCACAGGTTAAAAAAAGGCTCATTTTATATGAAACGATAGAGAATGTTGTCTATAATTGTTCCAAACAGTTATTTTTGGCATATTATAACAATTAAAGCTCATTTTTGTCTTAGAATTATCTGGTCTGAAATCATTTTGAATTATCCACTATATTTTTCCTTTTTCCTCTAAAAATTTATAAAAAATGCAAAATTTTTACGCTTATTTTTCAGTTTGGAATTGTAGTGAGTTGCAGAATATTAAGCCCAAACTGAAAAAGATAGAAAATTGCTGGTTCGCTTGTGCACAAATTTAGGCAATTTTCTTTATTAATTTTTAATGCGAATAATATGTTATGCCTGAAAAAAGAATCACGCCAAAAAATAAGGACGTTCTTATCATTTGCGTGGATCGGGATGACGATTTTGGCAGAAAAGCAGGAATAAAAGGCCCTATTATCGGGCGGCAGGCGAGTATAGATGCAGCTACATCGCTTGCAGTGAAAGACCCGTCGGAGTCAGACGTGAACGCGGTTTTCCAGGCCGTGAAGGTTTACGATGATCTCAGGAGCGAAAACAAAGTAGAAGTTGTGATTCTTATCGGGGATGAAAAAGTGGGAATCGATTCCGACCGGAAAATCCTTGCGCAGCTTGATGAGGTCTTAAAAACGCTCTCTTTCAAGGAGGCAGTGCTTATATCAGACGGGGCCGAGGATGAGCATGTGCTGCCGGTTTTAAAGTCAAAAATAGATGTCATATACACGCAGCGCGTCATTGTAAAACAGTCAGAGCGGCTTGAAACTACCTACTATATGATAAACGATTTCGTCAAAGATACGCTTTCGGACAAAAAAACCGCCCATATTTTCTTTGGCATCCCGGCATTTGCCCTCCTGCTATACGCCCTTTTTGGAGCTCCCGCATGGAGGCTGATTTTCGGCGTCGTCGGGGCGTATCTATTCATAAAAGGATTCTTCCTCGAATCGTATATTTACGAGGCAATCAATGAAATAACCGCATCGGCTGTCAAGGAGAGGCGCTCGTTTTTCCTATATATCTCTTCGATAGCAGCGGCCATTATCGCGCTTTTTATGGGATACGCTGCAACACTTTCACAGGAAGGTATACTTGAGGAAGTGCTGTTATTTGTCAAATCGTCTTCATTTGCGTGGTTTGTTGCGTTAACTCTGGCTCTTGTAGGGAGGTTGCTCATATTGGGAAAAGAGGCACTGCCTCGTTATATTACTTATGTAATCCTCTCATTCGCAGCGGCATGGATTGCATACGAGGTAACTCTTTTCGGGTTGGGCACTTCAATTGGCTATAACAGTATAATCTATGCGACGATGTTTTCTGGCGCGATGGTCGCAATCTCGACAGCAGTAGAACGCTATGTGGCTCTTAAAAGAAAGCGCAAATAGTGTTATAGATTCTTTACTTCTCAAGCAGATACGGCGATTTAACACTCACTTTAACCGTTAGATTCAATACTTGGCGGAGTTTGGCGCTAATTCTTTTGCATGTGCCTCTGGCAGCTTGAAGCCTTAAGTTCACATTGTATTCATGAATGTTTTATGACTACTTCTGATACTTCGCTAGCTCTGATACCCTGAAAGCACTTAAGACAGCACATAACGATTGTTTTAATCGATTAATCGATTAAACTTCTTCATTTCAGTTCTATTTCCATAGTCTATTGCTATCGATTATTCTAAAGAATGTCGATTAATCGATTAATCGCATCGATTAATCGATTGGTTGCAAACTATCAGTCGACTTAAGACAAAAACGACGCAAGACAGTATTAATTTCAAGACGTTACCTTTTCCCGCTAAGAATCTTGATTTTATATTCCTGCCTTATAGAATAAGCCTTTCTTCCCTTTCCCTTTGCGTTCTCAACAATAATATCCTGATTCTTCCTTTTTATGGAGTTTATGTAGCCTTTTACAGTTATCGGGGAGATATTCACCTGGGCTGCAATCTCCTCATAAGTGAGGGGGATTTCCGAATTTAGCAGTGCGTTTATTATTTTGCTTTCCTTTGCAGAGAATCCCTCGGGCTTATAGCGCTCATTTACGCTTGGAGCTTTCTGTACCCGTTCTTTGGAGCCAATTTGTTGCTTTATTTCCCTTATTTCGTCATAATTTTGGATCGAAAGCCGCGAAAGCTGCATTAATTCGTTTATCTTCTTTCTATTTTCCGTCATTTTTGATTCAAGGGCGCGTAATTGCGATTTTAATACAGGAACATCTTCGTTTGCGCTTTCCAGGCCTATTGCCTGGCCTGAATGGCTGGATTTTGCCAGCATCGATATGTTTTTGGCGTTTTTTTCAATATCCTGCAGCATTTCCTCCATTGCATTATAAATCATTTCTATGTTTTTATCGCTAACTCTCACTTTCTCGCTCAAATTTTGGAAATCTGCCTTTAATTCTGCAATATTCCGTTTGATGGTGTCAGTTTCCTGAGCTCCTTTTCGAGAAAAAATATCAAACAAGCCCATGGCTTCTAATTATGCTTCTGCTATTATATATCTTTTTTCTTAACCCTGATAACGGCGATTTGAACGGCTTGACACAAAGCGCACCCAATTCCAAGATTAGTCACACAATTTGAGGCGCATTCTGTTGCTATTCGCTATTCTTAAGACCTGCCTTCATGTTTCAGTGCAGCGCAAGCTTCAAAATTCTTCTCACTAGGATAAAACTTGTTTTCAATGGAACTGCTCAATTCAAAAACACCCTTGATTTTTGCATTTTGCTCTTTTTGCCATGTTTTGTTCAAATAATCTACGTTTTTCAGAAAAACATGCCAAAAATCGATAATCTCGTTCAATTAAGCTCAAAACGCCTTTCTTTTTACCCGGTGGCCGGCTGCTTACAATCATCAACACTCACAATCGATTCGCAATCTCTTCATTTTTTCTGTTTTTACGCTCAAAAATCGATTTTTTCTAATTTTTCTAATTCTCACAAAATTTTGCAAAACTTTTCTAACTCTCACATTTGAGCGTAAGAGTTGTAAAAAATATAATTTAGAAGAAATAAATTATAAAATCTAAATCATAAAATGTAGTTTATAAGATATATAGAAAAATATACTATTAATGAATTATATTCAGCTAACTATATTTCGCGCAATATACTAATTTCAACGCCATTTCGAATATTTGAGCGAAGCGAAAATTTCGAAAGCTTGAAAATCTTAGCCATATGCACGAAGATTTTCATGACTTTCTTTTTACCTTGTTGGCGCCCGGGGGTATATATTCTTTGAGAAAAACATGTCAAAAATCGCAAAAACACCGAAAATAAGGCTAAAATAGGCTTATTCTGGCGCGGTGGCGGACAATGCGAAATCACCAAGTCTCACTTAATATTTTTAAATTTACTTAAAGAGAATAAGGTCCTATGGTTGCGATAGAACATAGGGTTTATTACAGATTAAAGCCAGGAACTTCTGCAGATCAGTTTATGGCTTTTTATGAGAATATCATCGGGCTGAAAGGTAAGATTGAGGGAATTGGTGATATTTATTTTAAGAGAAATATCAGTAAAGAGGGCAAGGATCACGGCTGTGGAGGGTTTTTCGCTGTTTTATTTAAAGACATCAGTTCCCTTAACACATATGTCGGGCATCCGGAGCATGAGCGGGTCGCCAGCGAGTATTTTCGTCCGATACGGAGTTACGCTTTTGTGGCTGACAATGAGATTTGAAGAAAAAGCTCTCATAAAGTACGTATAATAGTTGTTATACGTACTTTTCTTAATCAAAACCGTATTATCGCGAGTTTTATGCCTTTATAAACCTGTTCCACTAACTAAATAGCAGTATATAGAGGAGTCTGCTTCTAGCTTTAGAGTAATTTAGAGTAAAGAGTAAGTGCCTCATATAACTAATACGATATGGGGTGAATACATGGCATTCGGAAACAGAGGTCCAAGAGACTTCGGTGCACCAAGAGAAATGCACAAAGCAACGTGCGCTGACTGCGGAAAAGAAACAGAAGTTCCTTTCAAGCCGCAGGAAGGTAGACCTGTTTATTGCAGGGACTGCTATCAAAAGCACAAAAAGTTCTAGATTAGATAATATTTCTAAGTAGAATTTACCAAATTAAATGCGGATTCTTTATTTTTGAATCCGCTTCTTTTTTCTTTCGCGAGATAATTTAGAATTATTTCTTTTTTGATTCTCGTGTAAATGTGAGGGTTAATCTTTCTTTTCCCAGAAAGCGTCAGCTTCTTTCTCCATTTTCGCTAAGCGGGTGTAATAATCCGGAAATTCTTTTAGATGTGCCAGTGCGATTTTGCCAGTAGTTATCGGGTCGCTGTGTGTCACATTTGTCTGTAGGTCATGGCTGCCATGCTCAAGCTCAACATCCATTCCCATGCGGAATTGCTCGACATCGAATTTGCTTGTATTCCAGTCGATTCCGATTTTCTCTCCAATATTACGCGCTTCGTCGGTTGTGAAGTGTTTTTTAGGCATATCAGTCACCAAAAATAAATTATAGAAAATAGATCCTCTCACTCACGTTCGAGGCTTTTTATTCCAAAGAAGTTGGCGAATGAATAAAAATCTTCTCGCTACGCTCGAAGCTTTATAATCCAATGAGAATTGTCAATGATTATAAATACTGGCAGCGCCGCGACCTTCCCGCCCTGGGGCAGTACAAGCCGCATCGTTGGAGGTCTTAACTTCCGAGTTCGGAATGGGATCGGGTGTTTCCCCTCCGCTATGACCGCCAGCACAATTTAATTGCCATAAAGGTTTATAAACCTTTACTATGTCCATTTCCTCTCTTTCCTTTTTCAGTATCAATAAGATATGCCAGTAAGATAAATATTACGCTCAGAATTAACTCAAATTGTATGAGTGTCGTATCTGTGGAGGCTCCTGCCTTAAAATAGGCCAGGGCACCTGTCACCCAGGAAATTATCAGCCCGGCTCCGACCCCGCGAAGATATGTGCTAAAGCAAGATGCATGCTCGCGCCTGTCCTGGCGCCTGGCTCCAGCCCCGTGGAGATATGTGCTTCTTTTGAGCAGGAGATAAGTTGCTGCTGCGCCTGCAACTATTCCTGCATTCCAACATAATCTTGCAATAAAGGATATGCTAGGTGATGGTATTAAAGTGTGTATTATTAGGACGTCCACTGTCACGACTGCTATTATTATGAAAAGACTTATTTTAAGCTCTGTTCCCCATTTGTCCAGCCAACTTCTACCCTTCATTTTTCTTCCAGGCAAATATGTGCTTCGTTTATCCATTTTATTACCACTCATCGTAACTTATATTAACAGCTCAACTTTTTATTCAAGAAACGACTTTAGGAGCAAAGCCTTTATGTCCTGCCGCGCCTCATGGAAGGCTCATAGCCTCTTTCTTCCCTTCCTTCTCTTCCTACAAAGATGTAAAGAAGTACGCCTACAATCTGAAGCGAAAGAATTATAATAACCCACCCTATGCGCTCGCCCACATCAAGCCGCCTTGAACGCATCACATCGGCAAGAGCCCAAAGCACTGCGATGACGTTTATAATAATTGCAACTACGGCCGCTATGCTAAATCCGAACATGCCACCCCACCAGCTGCCCATCATACTTCCGAAACCGTCCCACCAGTTCATCATTGCCATAATAGTCACAATACACGTTTTTTCGAGCAGTATTTAAAGGTTTTGGAAGATAATAGAAATAGACGTACAGATGCCGAGCGAATTCGATAGCTTTTGACCATTTGTTAGATAGCCCCATGGTGTAGTGGCCAAGCATACGGGCCTTTGGAGCGGGGCGAGAATTAATAAATTTTCTCCGCGAATATAGCCTGTGACCGAGGTTCGAATCCTCGTGGGGCTATGGCATTCTTCGTTTCAAATGCGCACCGATAGTCTAGTCATGCTATTGCATAGCAAGCTTTTCCTTATGCAATGTATGAGAAAATGGTATGATATTGGCCTTCCAAGCCGACGGCCCGGGTTCAATTCCCGGTCGGTGCATTTTATACCGGCAGAAAATATGCCGCAATTGCAACAGCTGCGCCAATAAGTATCGAAGAGGCGACAATCTCGATTGCTTTTTTTCTGTCGATTTTGCGGAATTCTGCCTGCTCAACAGTGTCTGTTTTTCCGACTTCACCAAAATTAAATACACCCACGCTGCCAAAGTAAGCACAAAAATGCATGTATGCCTGCAAAAAACCAACAGCAGCCAGCGTTGCGGGGACAAATACTACAAGGCGCCAGATAGGGGGCGCACCGGCATATGCAAGAAAAACGTAAATAATAATCGTGATGATAAGCCCGGTCCATCCGCTTTGCCTTCTTTTTCTGATTTCTTCTTTCCCGATATTGCATGTTCCAGGGATGTATTTATTTAGGCTCTGCATACTTTACCTTTTGTTTCGGGAGTATAAAAACCGCCGAAAGCCGGTGGCGCAGCTTTCGGCAGAAAGGGATTCTTTTAGTAAAGGGAACTGATTATAGAAGAAGTATTAGTCATATCCAGAATTCTTATTCCGTAGTATTTCCTGTCAACAGCATCAGCCCATAGAGTCAATAGCTTGTTTTTCATTTTATCACCCATTAAAAGTCGCGTTTGCGCGCGGTCGAGGGTTTGGTTTTCAAAATCAGTGGCCAAAGGGGCCCCAAACCCGCCGTCGCAGAAGTTCCACGCTTTTAAGAATACTGGTGATTTTTGCGGTATATATAACTGCCTGCTTGAAGGGTTGCCGATACACTAACAGAACTGCCGATAAACTCCGCTGCTTCAGATTTTAATGGCGTACTTCCTCCACCTTACATCTCCAACTGCCTCAAGAAACCCTGCTTTGACAAGCTCTTCCATGTAGTACCGAAACGAGCGCTCGGAAGCTGCATTTGGCATGCGATTTTTGTACTCAGCAAGAATGTCCCCTGATGCAACGCTTCCTTTTTCCTCTACAATCTTGTAAAGTACCCGCGAGTCCTCGCCAATATCCGCAAGCATGGACTCAAGCTTCATCCGCTTTGCGGCTTTCAGGGCATGAATTATGTCGTCTTTTTCCACTTTTTGCGCATTCCGGCCTTCGGCAAGCTTTGCAGCCCTTCGTACTATCTCAAGCCCGACTCTTGCGTCTCCTCCTGCCGCATTTGCCGCGACCTTCAGCAGCTCTTTTGAAATTTTGGATGGCAGGAGCGCGAAACTCGCCCTGTCCTCAAGTATGTCAGCAAGCTCGTTCGCGCTGTATTTCGGGAACTGGATTGTCTCAATTGCAAGGGAGCTTTTTATTCTCACATCAAGCTTTGCAAGAATATCCTCGCTATTTGATATCAGCACAAGCCCATATCCCGCGCGCGAGAAATCATAAAGTATGTCGAAGTTTTCAAGCTTATCCACCTCATCCAGCGCAAGTATCAGTTTTTTCCCTGAGGCTTTTACAAGATTGGTTACATCTGTGAACAGTTCCTTTGTCTGCCTGCGCGGGTTTGTGAATCTGGACATGCGGGAGACGATTTCAAAAAGCACTGCATGGGTTGTCTGCGCTTTCCAGCAGTTGATATAAATTGTCTTTGCATTCGAGGTGTTGGATTCCAGCTCCTTGAAGAGCCAGCGAACAAGCGAGGTTTTTCCTGTGCCTGTGGGCCCGTAAAGAAACACATTCCTGATTGCCTGGTTTATGATGACCGGCTTTAGGCATGATGCAAGATAATCGCACTCCCCGTTCCGATGCAGGAGCCTCTCCGGGACAAACACTTCGGTTAATGCAGATTCGTCCTTGATTATGAGGTTTTCAATATCGAAGAGGTTGCCCATGTCTGTAGTTGTATTTTCAAATATAAAAGATATTGCTTAATACTATTCGCATGGAACATGATGAACTTAGCGGCCCGCACAAAGAAATTATCGCGGAAGCGCTGGATGGCTTGAAAAGTACCCTGCCTTATGTAATCGGTATCGGAGGAGGCGCGGGGGTAGGAAAAACAACATTCGCGAATTCGCTTCAAAATGCATTGGAGTGCAAAGGCAAAAATGCTATCGTGCTTCATCTGGATGATTTTTTTAAGTCTCCGGAGGAGCGGCAGCGCATCGGAACAGAATGGGACGAAAACCATGTCAATCTGGCAGAGGTGCGAAGAGTGCTTGAAAGCATAAGGCGCGGCGATTCGCAGATAACAAAGCTGAAATACAATCGCACAACCAAAAAAATAGAAGCCGAAACTCTTGAACTTTCGGGCGTCGATGTTGTGATTTTCGAGGGCATTTATGCAATCTCAAACGAGGCGCGCCTAGGTAATTTCCTCGAATTCGTGGATTTACCGGTTTTCATCTCCGCAAAGCTTTCGGATATAAAGAAACGGCGCTTTAGGCAGGAATCCGAAAAGCCGCATCCAAGAACTAAGGAGCAGATGGAGCGCCACTGGAACCGGGGCATTCTGCCGGATTTGCGCAAAAATATTCTCCCTTCAAAAAAGAACGCGCGCTTTATAATTGATGTTGATTCCAACCGTAATTTCAGCATAACCTCTCAATGCATATAAAATCCCTGCTGCAATATAATATATGCCCGCATCAGAATCTGACGAGTTTGTTCTTGGAAAATGGGTGCGAAAGCAACTTGAGGCAGGGGATTCGCCAGACATTCTAAAACAGACTCTCAAGAACCGGGGGCTTGACCCGGATATTGTGGACCATATTCTTTCTTCGCTTAAAAAACATCCGCTGGATAAAAAAGAACCCGTCCCTGAAGAGCCTCCAAAGCCGATTTACAACGACGCATTAAAACACGAAGTTGATGAGATACTGTATTCGCCGCGGGCTGTTGAGCCAGTTCCTGTTTTGAAAAATCCGGACATACCGGCAGGTAAGTATCCGCGCATGAAAAAAGAACTAGCGCAAAAAATTGCAAATCATCTCAGGGTTCCTTTAGTTCCTCAAAAACATATCGAAGCGCCCAAAGTCCCTGTTGATGCTCCTAAGAAAAAACCAGAGCCGGTTCGAGAAACCCCGGAAAAAGAAAAAAGCATACTTTCTCTTCTTCGCGAACGCATTTCTGATTCGTTATCGTCGATGCTTGGCAAAATAAGATTTCCCAAACGCTCATCAATTTTTTTCAACGACAAGCTTGTAATCATGGCAGCGGTTGCAGCAGCGCTTATCATTGTTGCCCTCATTTTATCCTACGGCCTGAATTGGTATGCGGACAGGATGGCGAGAAACGTGCTTGGAGGTTAAAACAGCTTCTTTTGTTTATCTTTTTTCAGCAGCTCTTTTGTCGTTGCCCACGCGGTTCTTACTTCATCGGGCAGTTTTCCTTCTCGTTTAAGATATTCCTTGAGAAATGCAGTTGTCCGCTCGTCTGCAGGATATCCCGAGCCGATGTCGCCGTAATTCGAATATTTTCTCTGTATTTCTGAAATTATCGCATCGCGCGTTGTTTTTGCAATGATTGATGCCGCCCCTACTACAATATATTTTGAATCTGCTTTATGCTCTGCGATAATTTTTCTTTGTTTGTTTTCTATTTTTGCCAAAAGTTCTCTCATAAAGCCAGGCCCGTTGCTTGGCAAATCCAGATACGCAGAATCAGAAGAAAGCTTGTTTATTATTTTCGCCATTGCATTAAGCTCCACATCATTCAGGTTCATTATTTGCATAAGCTCGTCAAGCTGCTTTGCGGCAAAGATTACCGTCTCTATCTGTTTTGCAGTTTTTTTTATTTCGATTGCAAGCCTCTCGCGCTGTCCGGGCGAAAGCATTTTCGAGTCCTTGACTCCCAGTTTCTTTAAAGCCGCTTCGTCTTTTTCATCGATTACAACGCCTGCAACAACCATCGGGCCAAGCACAGGACCGCGACCTGCTTCATCGATTCCTAAAATCAGAGTCATGTATTTAAGTATAATTTAACAATATTTATGTGTATGCGGGGTAGTGTGGAAGTTAACTTGGATAAACTGTCGCAAAAAGAAACAGGGTATTTGGTAGGATGCTTTATCGGCGATGGATATGCAAATTACAATAAAAAGGACAGGCATTACCATGTCGAATTTCACTTTAATTCAATCAGAGATGTGCTTACTATCCGTTATGTTTCCGCTATACTGAATACTCTTGGGCTAAGATGTTTTTTACATAACGATAAAAGATACAAAGCAACAAGAGTTCGCGTAAATTCAAGAAGTCTTATGCGCTTCCTTCAAGAAGAAAGAAGCAGAATAATTAATGCCAGTTTAGGCAAAGAATACGCGTTAGGCTTAATTTCAGGATTTATAGATGCGGAAGGATATGTAGGAAATGGAGAAATACTAGTAACGCAAAGAGATAAGGGGACTTTAATGTTGTTTAAAAACATTTGCGAATCGTTATCTGTGCCTACTAAGAAGTTTTGGTCGTCTAAAAATTATAAAAGTAAAAGCGACATTTGGCGGTTAAGAATATCTACAAGCTTTAAATACTTGCCTCACAATTCACATAAGGTAAGAGAAGTATATGGCGGGTCTGCACTTCGCAGCGGGGTAGAAATTTATAGTAATCTATAAATTACCCATAGCAGCCTGGAGTGCTCGTTGGGCTCATAAATCTATTTTGGATTTAAGAAACCCAAAGGTCGCTGGTTCAAATCCAGTCCCCGCTATTTTCATTTTTGAGTTCTTTTATGCATTGAGAAAATGAAAAGCCGAAAGCTTCGCATTCGATGGCTAATAAGGCGAAGCGAACGGATTTCGAACCATTCGCCAATTGTGATGGGTTCAAAAGCTTGGAACATTAGTTCCATGATTTTTATCCATTCACATATTGTTTTGGGATAAAAGGCTTGACATAAAATGTTGTGCATCATTTGTACTGCTTCTAAATTTTCACATAAATACATAAATATAAATCTGCTCGAATTAATTCAATCAGGTTGAATTGCTTTCAACCCAATGCATTAGATATACGGTTGAAAATCATGACATGAAATGTCAAGCTTTCCAACCCAAAGAAAATGGAGAATGGTCAAAAATGGTCGAAGAAAATGTTCTTTCATCAATAAGAGCAGCGGAAAAAAAGGCAGCCGAGCTCAAAGAGCTTGCGGAAAAAGAGAGCCAGAAAGCGATTGACGCGGCGCAGAAAAAAGCAATCGAGATTGTCGCCTCTTCTCAAAAAGAAATAGAGCAAAAAAGCGAGCTTGAGCTTAAAAAATTCTACGCCGGCTTAAAAAAGCGAAAAGAGGCAGTCCTTGCAAAAGGCAAAGAGGCAAGCAGGAACATGAAGATGGGTGGCGAAAAAAAGCTGCCCAAGTCGGTTGATTTTCTTTCCTCGGAATTCAAAAAAGAAGTAGAGCGTATATAAAGCGGCATAAACAGCTACAAAGCCGCCCGGAGGTCATGAATTATGTTAAAGCCAAAGGCAATGTGCAAAGTTTCAATAGTGGGGTCCATATCGGTCTTAAAAGAGTCTATAACTGTTCTTCACGACATGGCTCTTCTTCATATTGACGAGTTTCGCGGCAGCGCAGTTCCTTCAGGCGATTATTCACTCCAGATCGGGGCTCCGCTTCCTGAATCAGATGCCATTTCCTCATCTCTTGTTAAAGTCAGGTCTGTCATGTCGCATCTTCCAAAGTTATCCGAAGAACATCTTAGAACTGCGCATCCTTCAGGTGCAGGCGAGCTGGCGAAAATAGACCAGCAGGTAAAAGAGTACACTGATGCCTTAAAAGCGCTGGATGACGAAAAATCAAGGATTGGCGCGCGGTTTGCGGAATTAAAGCCGTTTGCCGCATCCGGGCTGGACCTTGAAAGCTTTGGAGATTATTCTTCAATTGCAGTGTTTGCAGGCTATATTCCGGGCAGGAAAAAAGCAGCGCTTGACCAAATAAAGAACAAAGCTGCCGCAAAATTCCCGAAAAGCGAGTTATTTTTGTGGGGGTATGATGGAAAAACAGTTATCGCTTTTTTTGTTGAATTAAAAAAGAAGGATGAGGCAAGGGAATTTCTTGCAAAGCACGGGTATTCGGAAATAAACCTCCTGCCGCTAAAAGGGCTCAAAGGCCATGCGCCGCATATAATAAAAAGCCTGGAAGCAGAGCGTGCAAAGCTTGAGGAAAAAAGAAAACACCTGGAGGCCGACCTTGCCCAGATAAGCAAAAACTGGCTCTTGTTCTTTAAAAAAAAGGAATCCGAGCTTGTTGCGGAATCGGAAAAAGCGCAGGCGCCGCTGAAGTTTGCAACAACAAAAAACGCGTTTGTTGCCGAGGGATGGATACCAAAGGAAAAATGCCCCGAAGTCAGGCACAGGCTTGAGCAGGCGACAAAAAACAGAGTGTATCTTGAGGAGTCAGGAGACCTTCACGATGCCCCGATAATGCTTGAAAACCCGAAGCCTATAGAGCCGTTTGAATTTTTCATGAACCTGTATGCACTTCCAAAGTACCTTGAAATAGACCCGACGTTTTTCATGTTCCTTACGTTCCCGATATTCTTTGGCATGATGCTTGGGGACGTCGGATATGGCTTAGTATCCCTTTTCATTTTTGCGGCTCTTAAAAGCAGGTTCAGGAGCGGCGAAATAAAATCTCTTCTGAACGTTATGACTCTTTCAGCCATTTCCAGCATTCTTTTCGGCTTTGTTTTCGGGGAATTCTTTGGCGAGGAGAAAGTGGCGGGATTTGCGCTTCCGCACCTGATAAACAGGCTGAATAGCGTCAATGAAATGCTGATTATAACCGCGGCAATGGGTGTAATACACATCAATATCGGATTTATCCTTGGGTTTATCAACAAGCTTAAAGAGCACGGGTTTATCCATGCGCTTCTTGAAAAAGGCGCGTGGCTTATTCTTGAAGCCGGCATAGTGCTTTTTGCAGCATCCCACTTTAATTATATTTCGGCAAGCAAGTACATCGGCATTGCGCTTTCCATTGCAGGAATAGCCTTGCTTTTCCGCGGCGAAGGGATAAAAGGCCTTGTCGAGATACCGACGCTGCTTAGCAATTCGCTATCCTACGCGCGTATAATGGCGGTGGGACTCGCATCGGCAAGCCTTGCCGTTGTTGTGAACGAGATGTCAGGGGAGCTTTTTCATTCGGGCGGGGTTATGGCGATTTTTGGCGTCGTGGTCCTGCTTCTCGGGCACACAATAAACCTTGCGCTTGGCATATTGGGCCCGTTTTTGCATTCGCTAAGGCTGCATTACGTGGAATTTTTCACAAAGTTTTTCGAGGGTGGGGGAAAGCCATACAGGCCTTTCGGGGCTGGTACCGCGTGAATAGGATTTATAAAGTTTGGCAATTGATATTGATTTAGTTCAATCAATGTGATTTATATCTTGACACTATCGTGTCAAGCTTTTGAAAATTATGAGTAAAAGGTGTTCAAAATCTTTCTGTTAACGCAGAAAGCTTTTTAATAAAATGAAATTGGTGTTAAAAATCATGAAATCGTCCAAAACGATTTCAAGCTTTTAATAAAAAATTGGTGAATAAAATGGCAGAACCAGGACTAGTAGCAATTGGCGCAGGGCTGGCAATAGGCTTGACAGCGCTTGCATCGGGATTGGCAGAAAAAGACATCGGTACGGCAGCAGTTGGCGCCATGGCCGAGAAAGAAGAACTCTTCGGAAAGGCTTTGATTTTAACAGTTATTCCGGAAACACTCGTTATATTCGGGCTTGTTGTCGCGCTCCAGATTATTGCGCTTGCTAAATAATTTCGCTGCTCTTAATAGAACATTAGCGGGTTAAAATAGGTGCGTGATAGTATGGGGCTCCAGGAAGTAGTGCATGATATTCTTGAGTCAGCCAAATCCGAGTCAGCGGCAATACTTAAGGCCGGCAACGAGAAGGCTAAAGAGATTATCAAAAAGGCAGAAGCAGAAGTTCTTATAAAGAGGAGCTCGGCTGAGGAAGACCTTGCGCGGGTAAAAGACGCTGACGAGCGAAAGGAAATGGCAGACGCTGCGCTCCAGTCAAAAAAAGAGCTCCAGAATGTCAAAAAAGAGCTGATTGAAGAGGCGTACAGCGGCCTCGCGGAAAAAATTTCGGAAATGTCCGAGAAAGACCGCGCGAATATGCTCAAAATACTGCTAGAGAAAGCCATGGCTGAAATACCTGACGTCGGAACAATTTACGTGAACAAAAAGGACGTAAAGCTTGCAGGCACTCTTGTAAAATCAAAAAGCATCTCCATACGCCCGGAAAACATAATCGGCGGCATTATTGCAGAAAGCTCGGATGGAAAACTTCGCACAGACTATTCTTTTGACAGGTTCATCGAAATGATAAAGGAAACCCGCACAAAGGAGCTTTCAAACATTTTGTTTTAAAGCCAATATAGCTGCGATTCTTAGCAAATCAAGGTGATTTTCATTGAAACACAAAATGCATTGCAATGAAAAGCTTCGAATGTAGTGAAACGAAATGAGATGATTTTTATCATATATTCGGAAAAAACAATAAAACTTGGAACGTATCCGTATGCTGCGACAAGAGTCAGGGTTATGAAAACCACCCTCATTGACAGGCAGAATTACCAGAGGCTTATGAAGATGAGCTTAAGCGAAATAACCCAGTTTTTGCAGCAGACAACATACAAAAAAGAAGTGAACGCGCTAGGGATGAAATATTCCGGGCTTGAACTTCTTGAGGCTGCACTGAACCTGAACTCTTCGAATACGTATGATAAAATACTCCGCCTGTCCACTGGCGAATTAAAGGAAGTGGTAAGGGTTCTTTTAAAGCGCTTTGAGGCAAACAACTTAAAAAACATAATCCGCGGCAAATTCGGCGGGGCGTCAACAGAGGAAATCGCGGCGTCATTGGTTCCTGTTGGTGGGATGACTCTTGATTTCCTGTTAAACCTGCTGAAAAAGGAGAAAATATCAGACATAATTTTGGCGCTGGACCCTTCGGACAAAATAAAGGCAGCGTTGGCAGAATTCGATAAAACCGGCAAGCTCTACATCCTTGAGAATGCCATTGACAGCGAATATTACGCCGAGCTTTACAGCCTTGCCGCAAGGATGCCAAAGGAGGGAAAGCTCCTGCAGCAGTTCATGAGAACAGAAATAGACAGCACCAATATCCGGCTCCTGCTCAGGCTCAAAAATGCAGGAGTTCCAGGCCCTGAAATAATAAAGAATCTTAATTTCGAGGGGCACAGGCTTTCAAGAAAATCGCTTGAGGAGCTTGCGAATTCGCCTGACATAAACTCGCTGGTCGAGCGGCTGCAAAAAACCCCCTATGGCGGCGTGCTTTCGCGCGGGATAAAAAAATTCAGGGAAGAAGGAACCCTTGCGGGTATTGGGACCGAGCTTTCAAAGAATTTATTAAAACAGGCAGACTTATTTTTGCACCAGCATCCGATTTCAATCGGGCCTATTATCGGTTTTTCGATAGCAAAGGAGGCAGAGGTCAGGAACCTGAGAATGATTGTGCAGGCGCGCCATCGCGGTCTCTCGGAAACTTTTATGGAAGAAATGCTGGCGATATAATTTTGTGATGCTTATGAGTTTAGAAATAGCAGTTATAGGAGACGACGATTTTACCCTGGGCTTTAAGCTTGCAGGGGTAAAAAAGTCGTTTGACATAAAAAAAACAGGGATAAGGGAAGCTATCGCAAACAAAGACATAGGCATATTGATTGCCAATGACAAGGATGTCCAAGCATTGCCGCCTCATATGCAGGAGCAGGTACGAAATTCAGTGTCTCCTGTTGCTGTTGTGATATCAGAGGACGGCGGCGCGGAAGAGAATCTGCGAAAGCTGATAAAGAAATCGATTGGAGTAGATTTGAAGAAATGATACGGCATTTATAAGCATGGCGATTGTATTTAAAATGGTGATCTGGCATGAAGGCCCTTGAAGAGATAAAAAAAATCTTGGCAGAACATAAGGGGGAGCTGGAGGATAAATTTAAAGTTAAAGAAATAGGTGTGTTCGGCTCTTACGTAAGAGGAGAACAGCAAAAACAAAGTGATGTGGATATTCTGGTCGAATTTTACGAGCCTGTCGGGCTTTTCAAGTTTATAGAGTTGGAGGATTATCTTGAAAAGTTGCTTAAGATTAAAGTAGATGTTGTATCAAAAAAAGCGCTGAAACCGCATATAGGAGAACATATATTAAGAGAGGTTGTATATGCGTGAGAAAGAAAGGGATTATAGGGATTATCTTGAGGACATACTCGACTCTATAATAGATATAGACCAGTTTATCGGTGATATGGGTTTTGAAGCTTTTGCAGAAGACCGGAAAACGATAAATGCGGTTATAAGAAGCCTTGAAGTCATCGGAGAGGCAACTAAAAATATCCCTGATTCAGTGAAGAAAAAATATCCGTCTGTTCCCTGGAAGGCTATGGCAGGTATGCGGGATAAGATGATACACGGGTACTTCGGAGTTGATATTGAAATTTTATGGATGACTGCTACAGAGGATATTCCTGCGCTTAAGCCGTTGATTCGGGATGTTTTGAAAAAATTTGGCGGATGATTAGACGATGATTTTTATGGATTTTAAAGAATTTTTGAAGCTGAAGAAAGAGAAAATTATACTCTGGATACTGCTTTTTTTGATATCTCCCACATACATTACTAATGTAAATTGCATTGCTCTTGCAGGTATTAGTTGCCCAAAGAGTATTTTCATGCCTTTATTCGGTGGTCTTGCAACGCTTGATGCAGTTAGAAATCTTCTTTCAATTGGGGTTGGCAGTGATTTCTTAAACTTTTTTGCGCAAGAGATAAGTATTCCGTTTTTTGTCTTAATGTTGTTGCTTTCGTACCTCATCTCATGTTTAATTATTTTCATTTACAACAAATTTCGCGCGAAAAATAAAAGTTTATAATTCCATGGTGAAATCGTATGCCAAAGAAAACAGAATCTAAAGAAGTGTCAAGCTCAAAAGTCATGCTACAGAGTAGCAAGCTTTTGGGGACCCCAAACCCCAAAACATCAAAGGCCGCAAAAGGCGAGATTTACCGCATAGCAGGACCTGTTGTAGTTGCAACAGGAATCGCGGCAAAGATGTATGATGTCGTGCGCGTGGGCAACGAGCGCCTGATGGGCGAAATCATCCAGATAAACGGAGACCGCGCAACAATCCAGGTTTACGAGGATACAAGCGG
>CABMCT010000054.1 GCA_902384675.1 uncultured archaeon
GCCGGCGCCGGCGCCGCCTGTTCTGCCGTAAGTTGAGTCACTGCCTCCTCCGCTTCCGAAATCATTCGGAGCAGTGATAGAGCCGTAAGAAGAGCCGCCGCCGGCATAACATGTCCAGTCACAACTGCCTCCTGCGCCAGGACCCGAGCCTCGGGCATAACCCATGCCAGTAACATCAATTTTTCCGCCTGAAAGTATGGTCAGATTAGCCAGAGACCAGTTTATATAATTCTGTTTGCTGCCGGCGTTGCTGGCATGGCTCAATGTTCCTCCGGAAGTTATTGTTACGTATCCCGAGCCGTTTGTCAGCGATTTCATTGAAGTCATATAATTGATTGAGAAATATTTGTTGATGGTCAGGTTTGTAATGCTGTCCGCAGTGAAATTACCGTTGACTGTTAGCCCATCCACAGACCAATTTCCGACGTTCAAGGCAGTTACAATCCCCCCTGAAGGAATGTTAAAGTTCCCGCCTCTCTGGACAGTCATATTGTTAAAAATATGTGTTGCAGCAGCGAATGATGTGCTTGACCCGCTATTTCCATTATTGTCAACAAGCAAATCCCCGTAAGCCATGCTTGCATTCTTCTGGTAGATTGTTCCTGCCCCGCCCAGATTAGTTCCGCTCCCAGTATAAGCGGTAATTGTTCCTGTGTATGTCTTTGTGGTATAGTATATTGCTATTCTTCCTCCCCCTCCGCCGGCATTATTGGCACTTGCGCCATTTCCGCCATAAGCTCCGCTCCCGCCTCCGCCGCTAGAGCTACCATATCCTGCTCCTCCATTGGCGCTTATAGCGCCGTTGCCTGCAAGCGTGTTTGCAATTATGTATATTCCGCCCCCTGCTCCGCCGCCGGCAGTATCACCACTGCCCCCGTAGGCAGCACCCCCGACAGCTAAAATCGAGCCGCTGTTGTTTAGTGTTCCTGAAACATTCAGTATGATTAAGCCGGCGCCGGCGCCGCCTGTTCTGCCGTAAGTTGAGTCACTGCCTCCTCCGCTTCCGAAATCATTCGGAGCAGTGATAGAGCCGTAAGAAGAGCCGCCACCACCAGAACATGACCAATCGCATCCGCCTCCTGCCCCAGGTCCGGAAGCAGTGGCGTAACCCATGCCGGTTACATCTATTTTGCCGCCTGAAAGTATGGTCAGATTATTAGCGCTTAAATTCAATCCCTGCCCTTGCAAAGTTGTTATAGTTCCAGTTCCCTTAACAGTCACATTATCAAAAGAGCACGAGCCAATCATTGTGACTGACGAAGAAACCGTGATGTTTGAGCCGTCTGCCCCGTAGCATGTCGTTGCGTTGAATGTGTTTGAGCTTGCGCTGCTCCACCAGTTCGAAGAATCGTTTGCCCAGAGAGTGATGTTCCATACTCCTTTTGTGTCAGGAATCTGCAACAGGGTGTAGTTGTACTCGTAAGTCGAAGTGTTTGCATCAACTGTAGCTACACTTGTCATTGCTGTGTTAGTCACAACTTTCGTCCCGTTCGGCCAGCTTAAATTTATAAGAACCGTCGAAATGTCGTTGTTGCCGTTCTGGTCAGAGACATTTGCCCTGATTCGGACAAGCGAACCCATATTGTATGGCTGCGAAGAGCCGAGAGTGGAATTGAGCGCAGCAACCGACTGAACTTGCGGATATGCGTTGACTTTGAAAGTCGTCGAGTTTGTGCCTACGATGCCGCTCGGATCCGTGATATTAACTAGGACCGTGTGCGCTGCATAGGAGGAAGGCGCAGTGAACGTGAAATTGTACCCGCCTGTCGAGTTTGTTGTTGCATTACCTTGGAATATTCCGTCAAGATAAATGCTGACATTGGTACTAGTCACATTCGTATTATCGGGCTGCAATGTCGCCTGGCCGACGACTTTTATAGAGTCACCCGGATTTCCTACGCTCGCGTTCAATATTTCAGTCAGAGTAATCAATTTGACAGTAACATTCACAAGCGTCGAATTAGAAACTCCGGCAGTATCCAGCGTCATTATATTGAACGAATAATTTCCGGCCGTTGAAGGCACGCTTGCATTGAGCCAGAAATACTGGGTTGTGCCGTTTGCGATAAAGCCGGAAGATGTGGTGTTCGACCATGTCAGGGTTTGTTGCTGCGCGCCGACAGAAAGCATATTCGGTGCGACCGCCGTGTATTTGCTTCTTATGTAATGCCTGTAGATTTCACTGGCAGAAAGTGCACGGCTGTAGACGCGAACTTCATCGAGGGTGCCATTAAGATACGGACCCGCATATGATGGGTTTGTTGCATAGCCTCCAATGTAAAAATTTCCTGCGTATGCCGTCCCGTCCCCGCCAAGACCCTCTGTTTGCGCCGAAACCAATGCGCCATTCACGTAAAGGCTTATGCTTGTTCCTGATTTTACCAGAACAAAATGTGTAACGTTTGATGAGGCTATACTCCATGTAAGTGTTGAACCGTCTACATTATATCTTGTGGAAATAAATTGAAAAGTCGTCGTATTTGTGAGTATTTTAAAGCCATAGTTGCCATTTGATTGAGATGTATCTCCGTAGTTCTTGTTCACGAGTAGAGGTTCAGTGCCAGGCGAGGCGGTGTTGTTAATCCAGAATTCCAGTGTCCGTACGTCAGCGCGGGTTATGGTGAAGACGCTCGACCCCAAACTCAGGTATTGGCTGCTGGCGCCGTTAAAAACCACGGCAGAACCGCTTGAAAATATAACGTCGGAACGATTGTCCCACTGACCGCCATCTGTGGATTGCCAACTAGGGGTATTGTACAGTGTTGCCGTATAGCCACTCCCAGAACTATCATATGCAGACGTTCCGCTTCCTTCATCAAAATGCCATTCTCCTATCAGGTTCGAATCACCTGCTCCTGATGCATTATACTCCTTGATGAATGTATTGCTGAAATTGCTTGTAGTCGCCGCCCCCGTGTTTCCAAAGTATGCATAAATCGTATTATTCCCCGTAGTTAAGTTGGTCTTAATCCACACAGTCGCATTCTGGGATGTATAGTTCTTTTCAATCCAGTATGGTATTGCAACCTCACCGCCAGTGCCGTTGTACGTGAATCTCAAGTCATCGAATGTTGTATTCATCCCGCTTGTCAAGTTAACGGTGAAATTCGTCTGATAATCTGTTATGGTTGAAGTTGAGCCGTTTATTATTATGGGGGTACGGTAGTACCACGAAGTGTAATTCGAAGCCCAATTGAGTGAAGAGCCGTTAAAACTTGTCCCGCTTGCGCTCGTTCCGTTGCTTCCCAAGATAAAAGTGAAGCTTGGTACGTATATCTTCACCTGTGTAACATTCTGGCTGGAATCTGTGTTATTTATGCTGAAATTGAACAACTGGTTCGCTGCGGACGCCTGCACAATCGTTGCTGTTGTCGGAGGGTTCGTAACCAAGGAAGAAAAGGAGGCGGCGTATGCCTGATACGCGACAGAAATAGAGAAAATCAAAGCTAAGAATAGCAGGCTTAACTGCAATTTTGAGAACGAAGTTCTCAAAAGCTTGGAAATTCTTGCGAATTTCCATGAACGAGATTGTGATTTTCTCCCTTGTCGTCCCATGAAGCGCACCACTACATACTCAATATCTTCCTTATTTCCTCGTTGAATCTTTTTGCCCGTTCCAATGATGTTTGAGCTTTGTTCTGCATTGCAATAGCACCCGATTCATAAGTGAACGCGGCTCTTTTTCTTTTCTCGTGAAAATAATCCTCAATCAGTTCTTTTGCCTTTTCCTTGCCGAGTATTTCCGATGCTTCTATTTCGGCTTCGGCAAATTCCTCAATTATTCTTTTTTCCAGTTTCCCTGTCAGATAGAAATAATGGACAAGCGCATCAAAGGTTACTGCATGAACCGACAAATCAGTTTTTATCTTAACGCCTTCGCTTTCCAAAAGAGCGCGTGCCATGTAAAACATAGAATAATAGCTTGAATTAATGACCCACAGAAAGCCGTTGAAACTTGAGAGCCCCAAAGTGTTTTTCAGTTTTTCATTTACTGATGCTTCAAATAATAGCTTTGCGGATTCAAGAGAGTCGTTTGCATTCTTCAGGAAAAACTGCGTAAATTTTCCGTTTTTTTCTTTTACAACAGTTCCCTCTTTTATTCTCTGATCAGTCCTCTTTTTAGATTCTGCAAGTATTTTCTCATCTAGCATTTTTCAACAACTCGTAATAGTTTTCTGCCCCGAAAAAAAGTATGTGATTATCAAGCGTTTCATTCATAACGTTTACCTCATCTCTTTTTGCCAGCATTTCACGGACGCTATCGGTTGATATGACATTGCAATGAATGGGAACTGTGAAGTTAGATGAAATGTTATTCAAAAGCTTTTCCGCCTGCGATACGTCTTCGTTATGCGGAACAATGAGTAAAATGTCAACATCTCTGGCTTTCTCTCCCTTCTGGACAGAAGAGCCGAACAACAACAGAGTAAAATAGCCCAAACCCATTCTTTCAATAGAATCATTCACAAACAGCGCTATGGCTTTGTTTCTTTTAAGAAATTCTTCGCATCTTATTGATTCTATGTATGCAAGAGAGGAGTAATTCGCCTTGTAATTTAGCGACAGAAAACTGCGGGAATCCTTCAATATGAATTTTTTTACTACAAGATCTTTTATCGACCTATGAATTAAAGGGTATGGTTTCTTTGTCAATTCAGAGACCTCCTTTATGCTGAATATTCCTGTTATTTTGGAGGTAAACAATTCCATAATTTTTACCTGAGTTTTTGAAAACATTGATGTCACTTTTTTGATATACCATTATATCTATTTAGTCATATATATGCTTTCCGTGCCTGAAATTGAACGCTTGGTTTATGCCCGTCTGCACAATCGTTGCTGTTGTCGGAGGGTTCGTAACCAAGGAAGAAAAGGAGGCGGCATAAGATAAATACGCAACGGAAACAGAGAGAAGGAGGGCTAAGAAAAGCAACGAGAAATATGCTCTTGAACTTGATTTTCTTGGCATTCGGCTCCCTTAAAATCCTGTGATGCGCAGTTTGCAGGATGTCATGAAAATCTTTGTGCATACGATTCAGATTTTCAAGCCTTTGAAATTTTCGCTCCGCGCTTCAGCGCGGAGCTTCAAATATTCAAAGCGAAAAAGCAGTATGACGGCGCTAAGAGTAAATTTGGCTATGCTATTATATATATTTATGGCGATTTTGGCCAATGTTTACAGTAAACTGCGGCTCTAAAATTGTTTACTATAAACAAAATATTGTGAATTCAATGTCTTTTTGAGCGATTCACAATTTCAAACCATTCGCAATAACATTGGGTTGGAAAGCTTGGAAATTTTTGCGAATTTCCATGATCTATTCAATCTCTAATAAATATTATTCAAAGTGTGAGACTGAATATATATAAAGAACGGCAGCAAAAAAGTAATATGGCTGCATTTCTTGATAAGTCCCTCTCCAAAGAGCTGGATATTTTAAGGAAAAGTATTCTAAAAGATACGCCGCAAAAAATTAAATGCATAGAAGATAAAGAGCCCATTAATGAAGAAAGCGTTCTTGTAACTTATTCCCTGCCAGGGAAAAGCCGCTCGAAGAAAATGCTTTTCAACTATGAGCTTGTCGGCAGGAACGGGAATGACGGATTGCTCCAGAGGCTCGGGGGCAAAAAAGTGACTTCAGGGTGCGCGATTGTCCCGGCTGATAAGGAGGAAGAAATAGATATCTTTCTTAAAAGGCATGAAGTCGAGTTCTCAAAGCAGAGGATACTGCTTCTTGAAAACTAACAACCCTCAGCAGATATTGCAAATTTAAGAATTTTTGATAATTACTTTAATTTGTGCTTAAATTCGCAATCTATTCAATCTCGGATGTAAGATTATTCAAAAGATGTGGGATTGAATATATATAAATTTATTCAAATAACAAAATACTATGGAAATAAAACCCACCCGCTCGGAATTGATGAAACTCAAAAAGAAAATCAAGCTTGCAAAGAGCGGCCATAATCTTCTCAAGAAAAAGCGCGATGGCTTAATCATAGAGTTTTTCGAAGTGCTGAAACAGGCAAAGACAGTGCGCAAGGAGCTTACAGATGCATACAAGAAAGCGCATTACAATCTGGATGTCGCTTCTGCAGCAGAAGGCGTGTTTCCCCTGAAAACTGCCGCAATGACAGTTACCCCCTACCCCCCGATAGAGCTTTCAAGCAAGAATATCATGGGCGTAGTGGTACCAAAAATCAGGACAGAAAAGGCAGCCGATAAAGCAGCGGTTTACAGCTATCTGAGGGGCTCGATAGCCATAGACGAAGCAATAAGCGCCTACAAGCAGGTTCTCCAGAAAGCAGTAACTGCCGCAGAAGTAGAGACCGCGATGCTAAAGCTCTTGCAGGAAATTGAAAAGACAAAGCGCCGTGTCAATGCCCTTGAATTCTCTCTTATCCCGAAGATGCAGAAAGAGGCATCTTTTGTGACTTTGAGGCTTGAAGAAATGGAACGTGAGAATATCTTCAGGTTGAAAAGGATAAAAAACAGGATAAAAACAACCTGAAGAGCCGAGAACGAAGTGAACGGATTTTTAGGCTGAAAAGAATCAAGAACCGTATAAAGTCAGCCTAAAAAGCTTCGAGTTCGCAAGTAGCGAACGAGATGATTTTCCGCCTTAAGCGAATTAAAAATCGCATCAAATCAGCCTAAAGCAGGGGTTTAGAAGCAATTTAAACCCGTTTTTCTAAATATGTATGTGGTTTTCGCCCAACGCATTCAATGTACGGCGAAAAATCATGGAATGATATTCCAAGCTTTCCAACCTAATGCATCAGGTTGAGGGTTGGAAATCCGTTCGCGATGCCTTAAATACCATTGACCGCATCGCTCTCGGCTTTTTAACCCAAGTTGAATGGAGATGGTTAAAAATGGTCCGCTATTTCGACATGCATATCACAACAAGCCATTCTTTTGGGACCGATAGTATTCCGGAAATGGTGAAAATGGCAGAACGCCTGGAGCTGGATACAATTTGCATAGCGGATGCTATCGAGACTCCAGACCAGTTCATGCAAATAAAAAAAGAAATTGCCGCGCTAAAAAGCACTGTGAATATTCTCCTTGGCGTTGAGATTATTGCAAAAAACCTGCAGGATATGGCAAATAAAGTCAACAGGTTCCGCGAGCTTGCGGACATAATAATCGTTTCAGGAGGGGATCTTGACATAAACCGCGCGGCATGCGAGAACCCGAAAGTCGACATACTCGCGCATCCTGAGTCAAAGAGAAAAGACTCGGGCCTGGACCATGTAATGGTTGCGGCCGCGGCAAAAAACAAGGTTGCTATAGAACTTAATTTCCGGAGCTTTCTGTATTCTACAGGCAGGCAGCGGGCATATCTTCTGTCAGGAATGCAGAGGAATGCAATGCTTTGCAAAAAATTCGATGCGCCTCTTATAGTTACAAGCGCTGCAGAAAACATCTGGGAAATGCGCGCAGGAAAAGACCTTTCAACTTTAGCATATCTTTGCGGCATGGATGTTGAGAACGCAATCAATACCGTTTCATCGATTCCGGAATTTCTTGCAAGGCGCGTGAAGGAAATCAAGTCGCTGGGATTTGTAATGCCCGGGGTTAAGGTCGTTCAGTAGTTTTTCTTTCATAATGGAATGCAATCAAATTCAAGGGCTTTATCTCGAACTTTTGGCAAAACATGGAATGCCCAAAGGCCAGTGGAAGCTTTGGTGTAAGAGGAGTGACATTACGGCAATTGAGGCTCGTAATGGAACGACGAGGAGGCCAAAGACTGAAGCAGAAAAAGAAGAAATTTTTATCGGCGCGATACTTACGCAGCGCACCAACTGGAAAAATGTGGAAATGGCAATAAATAATTTGCGCGCAGCGAAAATAACTCGATTAAAAGACATCTGCGAGCAATATGAAAGAGAAAAAACGCGATTTGCAAATCTCATCAAGCCCGCGGGATTTTATTCACAAAAATCAAATTATTTATATACACTTGCAAAATTTGTTCTACAAAATTACAAAACCGTCGGAAGAATGCGGGAAGAAGAGCTTTCAAAACTGCGCGAAGAACTCCTTGACCTTAAAGGCATTGGCCCTGAAACCGCAGACAGCATTTTGCTTTACGCACTGGAAAAGCCGGTTTTTGTGATAGACGAATATACAAAAAGAATTGTGCGGGCGAAAAATTTGTGCAATAATTTTTCTTATAGTTTTTTGCAAAAGCTTTTTGAAGAAAGCATCCAAAAAGATTATGCGCTCTATCAGGATTTCCACGCGCTGATTGTGATTGATGGGAAGGAAAATGGTAAACTGAACAGTAGTAATTTAAAGCTTTAAAACTCAATTAATTTATGGTTGGCTCAAACACAGGCTTAGAAATCAAAGAAACCGGACATATAGTAACAGATCATGGTATTATTGCCATTGCGGATATCGGCGAACCGGATCCCGTTGATTACCAAACGTTTGATATTTTAAGGAACGCCAAAGTTGTCGATCCCTCAAATAGTATGATTACTGTAGAAAAGGATGGCGAAAAAAACAGTTTCTTTATAGGGGAGCGTTCGGATGCATTGTATTTATCAAAAGAACCGACAGGAAAACGGGTTTATGGCGCCCTTATTTCAGATAATTTTAAGGAACAGGAAGAGCCGTTTTCAGATTTGACCGGAAGCACGGTATCTCAGTTGATAATGAATTACCTGTCTGCTTCTGACAAAAAGAAATTGTTGCCATATGAAGTGATTATCATAGGCAGCAACGGAAAGGGTTATCAAGTAACCTCTGATAGTGATGGAGAAATTATAGTATTCAAAGACACGAAAGAAAATATACTTCGTTCTAAATTCAACGCAGTAATTGGGCGGGGGAATAGCCGAATAAAGGGCTATTGAATTAGCTCTTTAACTTTTTGAGATAAACTCCAATTGCAATAAGCGCAACAGTCATCGCAAAACTTTCAATCATCAGAAACGTATGATATCCTTCCGGAATCAGCGTAACAGTTCCATAAAAATAATCGAGATAATCATTCAGAAAATAAAATCCTCCTACAAATATTATATCGCGCATTTTCGGTTTTAATAGGTGCAACAGCAGCAACCCTTCAAGAATCATCCCGAAATGCAGCGGAAAGTTAAGCCCGTAAATCAAAGGATTGATTGAAAAGAAATAATCTCGGAAAAGATAAATCACTATGTCTGTCCAGAGTCCGTACTTTACAAGCCCGAAAAAAGAAAAAAGCAAAAGCGACTGTGGAGGGCTTTTTTTCAAATCATGAAATCCCTTAAGAGTGTTTGTGGATTTCAAGCTTTTGAATCCGCCCGCATAGTTTGCAGCAGATTCAAAAAGAATCATTCCGCAAATAATTGCAAACAAAATTACTGGCAGCGGCGAGTCGATTACAAAAATCCAGAGATATGCCGGAGTAATCGAGAGCTGGTATGAATAATAATAAATGCCATAAATGAATCCAAGAATATTTGTTGCAAACAAGGCTGCAAGCCATTGCCTGTCGGACAGAAGTGTCTGGGAATATTTTGCAAGCCGCAAAAATGTAGCGCGCATACTAACTATCCTCCAGCCTTCTTAAGCTCACTATCTATCCGCTCAAGCTTTTCTTCGTTGCGCTTTCTAAGCTCGTTGTAAGCGCTCTCGGTTATTATTCCTTCTTTGAGCTCGTTCTCAAGCAGTCTCAGCATTCTCTCTATCTTTGCCTTCTCATCAGAAAGCTCTTTCTTTTTCTCTTCGCTTGCGCCTTTATCTGCTTTAGCATACTTTTGCAGGAACCCGACATTCAGCTTGCCTTTTGACTTTAGCGTCCAGAGTGCCGCCGATGCAATAAATATAATTATCAGAAGTATTTCAAACGCAGAAATCCATGCTCTTTGCACGGGCTGTACAGTCCCTTCCGGAACGCTTGCAGTTTCAAGCAGGAGCTTTCCTCTCTTAATCAGCCCGGAAGTCGTTTGCGTGTTCTGGAGCGCGTCGTCAAAGGATTTCTTTTTCATGTTGTCCTCTGCGGACTTTATCTGCGTTTGTGCCTGTGAAATTATATCCCTGACCCGGGATACATCCTTTCCAAGCTTCTCGGAGAAATCAGTGTCGTCCTGGAGTTTTCCCAAGTCTATTTTCAGATTTGTTATATCCCGGTTAATTAATTCTTCAATGGACGTAAATATTACAAGATGCCCCACAGCCTCGTCAATGCTTTCTTTGGAATTGGCAGTAAAGGTAAGCCCGTAGCTTCCGGAGTCCACGTTGCTTGGGACTTTGAATTCTATAAGGAATACCGTGTTATTGCCCGGCGGAATGCTTTCATAATTCTTCGGGGTTATTTTGTACCATAGCGTTGGTATGCCGGTCAGGGCGAGCGTAATGTTTGTAAGCGGTGCGCCGCCTACATTTTTTACTTTGACGCTTTCAAGGGCGCTCCATCCCCTTACGATATTTATTTCTTTGTTATAATCTTCGATTTCGATTTTTCCCGCATCCACACCTTTTGCAGCCTCTTCGGTGGAAGGAACATTTTTCGGAGGCAGGACTATTATCTTTTCATTGCTTCCTCCGCCCCCGCCACCTCCTCCTCCAGGATATGTACCAGAAGTCTGGTTTTGTTCCGGCGGCGGAGGTATGTTTATATTTTCGTCAATCACCTGGAATGTGGCGTTCAGTAAAATCGGCGCCTGCACAGTGTCATAAGTGACCCTCAGGTTAAGCGTATTCGTCCCTGTGGGCTGGTTCGAGAATATGTATGCGGTTCTTGTAATTGTCTTATTCTCCCCGGTCGGGGTCAGGATGGCTTCCCCGCCATAGTAGTATGTCTGGTTCCCGTACGATGTCCAGTACTCAAGGTTTACATCCTGAGTTACCTCTCCCATGTTTTGCAAAAGTACCTGGAAGTTAAGATAATCCGAGAGCGGCACCTCCAGCGGAGGAATTATGGTTAAGCGGACGTCGTAGGGCCCTCCTTTTGCAACCCTGAACGGCTCTATATTATAGTCCTGGAAGCCCTGCTTTGATGCCATAAGAACAGCGCGGTAATACCCCGAAGCGGTATTTATAGGCATTGCGTATTTATAGCGATAATATCCCGGGGCTGTCTGGTTCATGCTTGACAGGTCTGCGCTGAAGTAAAGATTGTCCGCAGGGTCATAGACGTTCAATGTCGCGTTATCCGGGGTTGTCATGTTTCCTGCATATGAGAACCACATTTCAAAATTCATCACATTATTAGGATACCATACAACAGTAGTGCGCACTGTGGACTTCAATCCCCCTCCGCCGCCGGAGCTTCCCGGCTGCAGTGTAAACGATGCATTATTAACCGATGCCAGGGCTTTATTTGCGATAGCGTCGTAATATGTCATATTCGCCGTAATATTATAGATTCCCGTAGGCGCGTCGTTTGTGAGCGAGAACGCAGGAATCGGCAATATCTGCCCGCCCGAGTCGGTTGTAAAGCTTTGCAGGTATGTTAGGTTTCCGCCGGGGTCTTTTAGCGTTATCGTAACATTTGCTTTATCGAGCCCGGTTCCTGCTGCATCTGTCAGCGTATAATATATGTTGCCCGTGGAGCCCTGGTAGTACTCCGGCTTTCCTGTGTAAAACCCTATAACGGTTTTTGCATAAATATTGAAGCTTGCGTTTTGCTGCCCCATGACTCCTGTATTATCCTGCGACGATATTGTAATATTATATCTCCCGCGCAACAGTGTGCTGCCGGTGTAATTCGATACATTTCCGGTGACATTGCCGCTATAATTGATGAATGCGGACATATTCCCGGAATAATTGAAATACCACCGGCTGACGGTGCCGTTAATCCCGATAAGGCTCATATTATATGCCTCCACAGTGCCGTTTGGAAGGGTCACATTTAGCGATGTCCAGTTTATGCCGGTTGTAGAGCGGTCTGTCACATTTATGGATAGTTCCACATTGTTTTTTTGCGAGGTCTCATTCGGGGCTATATTTATCGAGAACAGCGGAACGATATAAGGCACGAGCGTTATGCTGAAATTGTAATACAATGGCATTGCGTCGGGGTTTGTGGCATTTATAGTGTAATTCTCGTTGTAATATTGCTTTGTTATATTCGTCACGTTATACATGAATGCAATGTTCTGCGAGGAGTTTCCTGTCAGGGTTATGTTTGTTACATTTGCATATGTGTAGCTGGTATTGTATGGAGCGATTGTAATATTTACCGGCGCGTTTCCCTTGTCCGATATGGTTACAAGACACGCAGTCCCTGTTTCCGGGTTCTCTGCCCGGTCGCAGTGCAGGGGCGCGATATTCCACTGGCGCCTTATCGGGACGCTTATATTAAGCCCCGCTGTTTTCCACCCGTCGTTTGCGGAGGTTATATTTATTGTGCCCGAATAGTTTCCGGCAGGATATACAAACGGCACCGAGACATTTACTGTAACTGTCTGGTTGGCATTCGGCCCGAGCGAACTGATATTTGCCGGGCTGAATGTTATAGTGAAGTTTGACAGGCCGCTAACGTTGAATGCTACGTTTGTAATGTTATCATTTCCGACAGAATATACCGTGAAATTTCCCGCAACAACCGAAGAGTTATCGGGCACTATTGCAGATATCCCGCCTGCAGATACATTCAGGACCGGATTGGACAGCACAGCGACTGTAAAGTTTGTTGTCGTGGAATTCGTTGTGGAATCGGGATTTCTCCATGTTGCAGTTATATTGAATGTATAATTTCCGGGCGCTGTCTGGTTCATGACTGTTATATTGAATCCTTTAATGCACGATGCGCTTACATTGAGATTCCCGCAGGATTCAAAAGTAGAGTTGGCGGCTAATTTCTGCGGCATTGACAGCGTTATATTAACCGCTTTTGCGCTTCCCGCACCCATGTTCGTTGCATTGGCAGTCATATTGAATGAATCGTTCAGCGCAAGAGTTATGGCCGAAGACGTGTAGTTCTGCGGCGATTCTGCCATGAGCATTGCAGTTGCCGGGGGAATGGTGATGTTTAATCCTACAATTTTCCAGCCATCATTTGCCGAGCTTACATTTATTGTTCCGTTATATGTGCCGGGCGCAAAATCTCCCGGGATTGTAACGTTTACGGAAACATTCTGCGATGCCCCGGCACCGAGCGCGGATATGTTCGGCGGGCTGAATACTATAGTGAAGTTTGACAGGCCGCTGACGTTGAATGTTACGTTTGTAAGATTGTCGTTCCCGGCAGAACGCGCTGTGATATTCCCGATTGCCGATGTCCTGCCGTCTGCGATTGTAGCCAGCAGTGCAGAGGGGCTCGCATCAAGAACAGGGTTTGAAAGGACGTATGTTGTAAAGGAAATGTTCGTTGAATTTGTAATGCCGTCCGGATTAAGCCAGAGGAGTGTTGCATTCAAGGTATAATTTCCCGGCGCAGTGCCGTTATTCACGCTTATATTAAATGATTTTATGCATGATGTGCCCATGTTAATATCGCCGCACGCCTCAAAGGTGGAATTTGCGCCCATGTTCTGCGGCATTGACAATGAGACATTAGCCGCTTTTGCATTTGCTCCCCCGGTATCTGTCGCGTTTATGGTGATATTAAACCAATCTCCCTGCGAAAGCGTTATGTTCTGGGATGTATGGTTCTGGGGCGATATATTGAGCAATGCCGTGGTTTCGGGTGTTTCAGTGGAAAACGGCTGCGCGCCCCACCCGGTATTGTTGAATTTTGATGCAGTACAATTGAGCAGGTAGTTGCCTGTTGTTGACGGGGCGGTAAGATTCAATAAATACGTGCCGTTATTATAGTCGGTTATATTCGTCAGCTGTCCCGCCCCGTAGCTGCAGTTTAATGCGGCCCCGCCGATGAATGTATCGTACCTTGCATTCTTTACAGTGATGGTCGCATTTATGGGGCGGCTTACAAATCCGACCGGGTTCGAGATGTTGACGCTTGTATTATAGGCGCTCGTCACGTCGAACAGCGTGCTGTTCCGGCTTATCAAAACCCCCCCGGCGTCATAAGCCGTTACTGTTACATTCCATGTAACGGTTGCGCTGCTGTTCGAGAGGTTGTACAGGTTTGAGAATATGCCGTCTCCTGCTGCCGCATCCCCATGCGCGGGATTGCCGTCATCGTAAAGAGCTATTGTAATATTTCCCATATCCAGCGTGGCATTCATTGCCGAGACAATGGTATACGGGTCTGCCGTATTATTTCCAAAGATGAGCACTGTTTCTCCCCTGTTATATAGCGTGTAATTCTGCCTTGCATTAAATGAATAAGGTATAAATTCCGGGTTGCTCTGCAATATCGCCGGCGGATAGAGCAGCTGGTTTCTTAAGGCAGGCACAGAATTCTGGGTGTATCCTGTGGGCTTGAAATACATGACTGCTGTTTCGGTGATTGCGCCCCCCGCAGGCACTGTGGCGTTATCCAGGGAAATTCCCAAAAGGTCCAAGCCTGAATCGTTTACTGCATAATAGTTTGTATTGTTGCTGTAGTTATAATTTATAATGCCTATGCCCCTGTCGGTGCTGGAAGCCGCATACCACGACATGGGGTTGCTCCCGTTCCCAAGTACGGCCTCTGGCGGTCCGTTAAAGAAGTACGTATCCGAGAGCTTGTTTATCGACAGCGCCCCGCCGCGGGTGGAATTTCGCATTACTGGCGAGCCGCCGGTGTTTGTAAAGTTCTGCTCGATTTTTATCCACGACGAGTTCTCGTAAAAGATATATCGCTTTTTTATTTTGCCAAAGCCCGTGGCTGCGCCGGGATTATTCCAGATGGTTTCAGGCCCGTTCTGCTCCATTATAAGCCTTACAGGACCCTGGGAGAATGTGGCATTGTTTCTTAGATCAAAGGAAAGATTGTGGGTTGCATTGGAATACTTGATGTATTCGGTGGTGATGCTAGTCGGCGAGGAATTCGTAAATATAATTGTTCCGTCCATGCCTTTAGCCTCGGTAAGCCCTGAGGTATTCTCTCCCCTTGCCGTGCCTATCCTCCAGCGCATCTGGGTGTTGTTTACCTGCGCCTCCTCGCCGGTCCATGTATAGTTGACTGCCCGGCTGAACGATATCGGGGACTTCGCGCCGTTCTCAATTGTATCAAAATAAATCGTGGCATATCTTGTCTGGTTTGCAGCAGTTGTGCCGTTTAAAATGAAAACAAGCGTTCCCGCGGCGTTTGTTGACACATCAAATCCCGACGCATTTTCAAACTGGTACCTCATCTGGTACATCACCCCGCCGGATGAATTCTGCTCGACAACCCGTATTGACGAATAATCAAATGTGCCGTTTTTTCCCGCCTGCCTTATCAGGTCCGTGAAGTTCAGGCTCAATTCAATTGGCCAGAAATCCCTGTCATAGTTTGTGTTATTTATTGTCAGGTTTACCCTGAAGTGCCACGAAGTATCGAACCAGTAATTGTTTGACGGGGCCTGCACCATAAGAGGCGATGAGAGAAGCGCTACCGCTAGAATGAGCGCAAACAATACAAATCTTGGTCTCATCTTAATTCCTCATTTATGCATTATTCCATCATCAACAATTTCTTAGTGTTTTCATAGGTCTCTTTGTTAATGAGCCCCTGCGCCAGCGACTCCTCGAGCTCTGCGAGCAGCGGATTCTCATTTGATTTCGGTTCTTCCCTTGCTTTTTCTGCAATTTCTTTCGGTTTCTCCGCAACACTGTCTTTTTGCACAGCGGGAGGCGCGGCTTTTTTAGCTTTTCCTGTTTTTGTTTTATCGTCGCTCAATTGCGAGCCCTGAATTGCCGCGCTTTCGTTCCTCATCGTCGTTCCATCGCGAATTGCATGATTTCCCGCAATGTCACTCCTCATCATCTTCAATCGCGAATCCTGCGTTTTCCCGC
>CABMCT010000055.1 GCA_902384675.1 uncultured archaeon
AAAAGCCCTCAGGGGATGAACTGCAAAGGACATCAGGGCAGGGAATTGGATGGTTAGGATGGACAAAGAAAGAGCGCCGGCGCCGCGGGTAGGCGACCAGAGGGCAGTAGGGTTTCTTGCATTTAAGGACGTAGTAAAGGACAAAAAAATGGCTGTCCTCGTAGTGACAATACTTGCAGTGAGCTATGTGAACCTTATCTTTTTTTCATCTTTCATGAACGGGCTTACGAATATGATGGAGGACCAGCTCATAGACCTTATGACCTCGCATATAACGCTTGAGCCCAAGGAAAACCAGAAATATATTTCAGGCGTAAGCGGCATAGAAAATAAGCTTGAGCTTATGCCCGGGTTGGTTGCCATTGCTCCGCGCCTGAACAGTCAAGGGAGCGTTTCATACAAAACCAAAACCGTGGGCGCGCCGATAAACGGCATAACGCCGTCAAAAGAGGCCAAGGTCACGATACTTGCAGAGAAAGTAGTTTCCGGCGAATTCCTGAGCGACGGCGATACGGACCAGGCATTGGTGGGGCTCGGACTGACCGAAAGCACTGAAAATGATATGGGTGTGGGAGCAGCAAATCTTGGAAGCGTCTCGGTCGGGGACCGCGTTACAATCGCGTACAGCAACGGCGTGGTGAAAAGCTACCGCGTAAAAGGGCTGATAAAAACCAATTTCGGGCTCTCGGATATGACCGTGTTCGTCACAAATAAGGAAATGGAATCCGTGTACTCTATGAAGGACCATGCCTCGTCGATTCTTGTCAGGATTAAAGACAAAGGGCAGACCGAGCAGTATAAAAATCTTATCATGGCGGAAAATGTCGGGGCAACAGTCAAGACATGGAAAGAATCCGCAAGGTTCATACAGAGCATATCCGGCAGTTTGGACATGGTGAGCGCCATCACAGCTTTTGTCGGGCTTCTTGTTTCTGCGATGACCATGGCAGTCATAATATTCATAAATACGACACATAAGCGCAGGCAGATAGGCATCTTAAAGGCTATTGGCGCGAAGGATTCCGTGATACTGAGAATATATCTTATTGAGTCAGCCATATTTGGCATATTCGGAATAGCAGCGGGAGTTGTAATCGGCTATGGGATAATGTATATGTTCAATATGTATCCCATCAACTTATCCATGGGGCTGATTTACCCGTATCTTAAGCCCGCACAGGCCGTTACTGCAGCGATACTGCTCCTCGTATCTGTTGTTGCGGCAGGGTTTTATCCCGCATGGAAGGCTGCAAATGAGAATATACTGAAAGCGATACAAGGAGAATAAATATGGAAACAATACAACTTTCAATATTTGTAATATTCGGAATTATGACAATTCTCTTGCTTGTAAATCTATATATCATAAGCGGCTACTCCAAAATTAATTCCGCTGTTCCATCGTTTGAAAACAATGAAAACTCGGTGATATTTGTAGGCCACGGCACGGCACTAATTCATATGAATAATACGAACATCCTCACAGACCCGAATTTCGATGACTGGATTATCATGTTCCACCGCATAAGGGAAGCCGGGCTGAAAATCGAAACCCTGCCGAAAATTGATGCTGTTTTAATATCGCACGCACATCGCGACCATCTGGATAAATGGAGCATGGAGCAGTTTCCTAAAGGCACGCCGGTTTTGATCTCAAAAGGAAACGGCGATATTTTGCGCGATCGGGGATTTACCGATGTGCGGGAGCTGGATATCTGGAACGAAACAACAATCAAAGGAATTAAAATCACCGCAACACCTGCAAAGCATAGCGGCGCGCGCAATTCCGCAACCGCAGATTATCCATTGGCTTTGAGCTATGTTATTGAAGGAAACAGAACTGTCTATTTTGCCGGAGACACGGGACTATCCAATAGTTTCGAAGAAATCGGGAACAAATACAAAATTGATGTGGCGCTTCTTCCGATAGGCGCATACAAGCCGCGCTGGTTTATGAAAAGCCACCACATGAGCCCGGAGGATGCGCTTGATGCAATGGAAATGCTTGGCGCAAAAGAAATGGTGCCGATTCACTGGGGCTCGTTCAGGATGGCGCTTGACAGTACTGATGAGCCGAAGGAAGTATTGCTGAAATTGATTGAAAACAGCAGCATGAAAGAAAAGGTCCATATTTTGGAAAACGGGGAAAAATATATCTTAAAATAGGGGGCGTGTTATGAAAACACTAATAATTTGCATTTCTGCTAATCACGGAAACACGGAAAAAATCGCAAAAGCAATGGCCGGAGTCTTTGATGCAAAAGTGTTAAAGCCGCAAGAGGTAGATGTAAAATCCCTGTCGCAGTACGACCTCATAGGCTTCGGCTCTGGAATCTTTTACTTTAAACACCACAGAGCATTGCTTGAGCTTGCCGATAAATTGCCAACCATAAAGAAAAAGGCATTTATTTTTTCAACAGGCGGCAGCGGCTATATAGAATATCATAAAGCGCTCAAGGATAAAATATTGAAAAAAGGATTCAGCATTGTCGGGGAATTTGTCTGCAAAGGTTTCGATACGTGGGGACCATATAAACTTATCGGTGGGAGGAATAAAGGCAGGCAGAATAAAAAAGATCTTGAAGATGCAAGGAATTTTGCGAAAGGTTTGATGAAGGTGAAATTATGAGAGAGGATTCATGTTCAAGAGAGCACATGCATGATGAAATTGTGAAGTCATTGGACAAAGGCACAATGATTCACACCCAAGGCTTGTGCCGTATTTTCGAAATGGGAAAAAACAAGGTCTGCGCCCTTCATGATGTCGGGATTACAATCAAAAAAGGCGAGTTCGTCGCAATCATGGGGCCATCAGGCTCCGGGAAAAGCACACTCCTTAACCATATAGGGCTCCTTGATACGCCGACGCACGGGAAAATTTTCCTCAACGGCACAGATGCAACAGGCTTGTCAAAAGAGGAAAAAACAGCGTTCCGCCTGAACAATCTTGGCTTCGTTTTCCAGTTCTACAACCTGATAGGCGAACTTAATGCGCTTGAAAATACATATATTCCGCGCATGCTTCTTGGCGTTGATAAGAAAACATGTGAAAAGGAAGCCCTTGACATTCTTGATGTCGTGGGGCTTCGCGACAGGGCGATGCACACGCCTGCAGAGCTTTCCGGGGGGCAGCAGCAAAGAGTTGCGATAGCAAGAGCGCTGATAAATAAGCCTGCGATACTCCTCGCCGATGAGCCTACTGCGAATCTGGACACAAAATCGGGAGAGCATATTGTCGATACTTTCAGGAAATTGAACAGGGAACTCGGACAGACTATTGTCATGGTCACTCACGAGCCGTTTCTCGGGAAGAAGGCAGACAGGATAATCTGGCTGAAAGACGGCATTATTTCTGGGAAGCCGACGATTTGAATAGAGTCCGCGAAAATAATATGTGTCCAAGAGCGAGGCGTGAAATTCTATAGAATTAGAATATATAAATAACAAAACCCATTAATATTCCATGAACCGCTATCAGCGCGCGCTTCTTTTCTCAAGCTACATGTGGTATTTCGGCGAGGGGCTTCTCGGACCGCTTTATGCAATTTTTACGCAGCGCGTGGGCGGGGATGTTCTTGAACTTACAGGGGCGTACGCTCTGTATTTAGTCACTGTAGGAGCGCTGGATATTTACATCGGAAAGATTTCAGACCATTATTCCAAAAAACATTTGATGACACTTGGCTATGCATTGAATGCGGTTGCAACATTCGGGTATCTTTTTGTCGACAGCCCGGCAAAACTATTCATGATACAAGGCCTGCTTGGAGTAGCCGCAGCCTTTGCAACGCCGACATGGAATTCCCTGTTTTCGATATACGAGAATAAAAAGCATGCAGGGGAAGAATGGGGGCTGGACAACGGAGGCTCGCAATTGGTTACAGGCTTTGCAGTTGTGACCGGCGGCATTATCATAACGTATTTTAGCTTTTCATTTTTGTTCGTGCTGATGGGGCTTGTCCAGATTTTTTCGACAATCATCCTGCTACACATGCTTCATTTGCACAAGCATAGCGCGCCGAGCGAAATTTTGCCTGACCCGCTGAAGGAGATTTTGTTTCATGTAGAAAAAGAATAAAATTCTGTTATAACCCCATCTCCTCGTCTATCTCTTTTGCAATTCTCCTCATTCGCTGAATCATTCTTAGCATGTCCTGTTCCATTTCCTCGATTGTGTCCTCGATATTTCTCATGCGCAATTCATACCCTTCGTCGGTTTTCACAATGAGCCCGGATTTCTGGTATTTGTCCATGTGATGAATCACTGTGCTGCGCGCGATTTTCACCTTCCCTGCAATGTCCTCGCTTGAAAGCGCCATGTCCCTGTGCGCGGCAGCAAGCATTACTTCGAATATCCGCATCGCGGTCTTGTTCCTGTCGCGCTTGTTTGCAAAGCCGAAAGATTCGCAGAGCCATTCGATTTCCTTTTCCACGTCGTCTTCGCGCGGCTGCTTTATTTCTTTGATAACAATTAATCTCATGACTATAGATGGCACCGAAAGGTATATAAAGTTTTTATAACTTATAAACTGTGTCGATAAGTTGTCGACAAAATGCATAATAATTCGACATGGGCGAAAAGCTAATATTGCAAGCCGTTTTGTGTCGAATGTGCGCGGCAAGAATTCTGAACTGTTAAATGCCGCGGAAAATAAGCGTTTATTGGTGATTAATATGCAAAATATGCCCGAGGAAGTTTCCAAAGAAATGGAAAAGCTTAATGAAGATATGGAACGGGTGTTCCAGGAAATGTGCCGTACAAGCCCTCCGCTTTTGATTTCGCGCGATTTAAAAACCGCTATGTAAAACTGCCATATAAGGGTATGGTTTTTATAATTGCAGCAATAATTTTATTTGGCGATGAAATGACTGACAATAAACCGGCTAAGGATGAGGTCCCGAAAAAAGAGGCCGAAAAAAAGGCGCTTTCAGAAACGGACGTCTTAAAGCTTGAGCTTGCAGAAAAATCAAAGCTTGCCGACGATTATCTTAGTCGCCTGAAATATCTGCAGGCTGAATTCGACAACTTCAGGAAACGCGAGGAAGCCGAAAGAAAAGAGTTCGTAAAGTTTGCAAATCACGAATTGCTCTCATCGCTTTTGCAGATTGTGGATGACTTCCAGCGCGCGATTGCAGCGACAAAAGACGAAAAAGACAAGACAGCGCTTGAGATGATTCTAAAGCGTTTCACCAAAGTTTTGGAAGAGCGCGGGGTAAAGCCGATTGATGCACTCGGCAAAAAGTTCGACCCGCATCTACATGAGGCGTTTTTATCAGAAGAAACGGACAAGGCCGAAGAAGGAACTGTTTTGGAAGAATTGCAGAAAGGATACATGCTTCACGACAAAGTTTTAAGGCACAGCAAGGTGAAAGTGGCGAAAGCTAAGGAGAAAAAATAAGAGTGATTTCATGAAAATATTGGTTTTTACTGAAGGAACAATACTTATGCATAAAACTGCCATAGGACATAGCAGAGAAGAAATTGTTAAGCAGGTCGAAAAAGAGCAGACATCCATACATAATTATGCATCTTATGTTCCTGTCGGTAATGCCGTTAAGAAATTAGAGACATGGAAAAATCAAGGCGCTGAAATTTTATATTTAACATCAAGAATAAAACGTAACGAGATTAACGATATTGAGAACGTTCTCAAAAAATACAATTTTCCAGAAGGTCAGACACTTTTTCGCAAAAAAGGCGACGAATACAAAGATGTAGCTGAAAGAACTATTCCAGATATCCTAGTTGAAGATGATTGCGAAAGCATCGGCGGGGAAAAAGAAATGACATATCCTCATATTAAGCCGGAAATTAAGGTTAAAATAAAATCAATTGTAGTAAAGGAATTTTCAGGTATTGATAATCTTCCGGATAATATTTCAGAATTATAATTTGATCTCATATTGATTTGGTGAATAAAATGCCAGCAGAAAAGATAATTGATTTTGACCATGAATTACTAAGCCAAATAAATGAGATTAGGAAGAACGGCAATTTTCAAACGGTTAAAAAAACGATTGGAGAAGAAAAAATAAGGCAATTCATCAATTCAATGTATCCAAATTTCTCAATTACTGAAATAGAAGCTATGACAGGTATACCTGATTCTACTTTAGAACACTGGTTCAAGCTACTGAAGATATCCCCTATTAGGAATCATATAGCAACTGTATCTATTCCAAGCAACACAGACGCCCAAACAATTATAACACAAGGCTTAACGACTAAAAAGGTGTCCTCGATTAAAATTACACCAAAACTTGCGTATGTAATAGGATTTACGCTAGGAGATGGAAGTGTACAAAAGTACATGGTCGAAGTTTTTAACAAAGATAAAGCTCTAAGACGAGTGTTATTCGATTATCTAACGCCCTATGGTTCCATTACTCAAGATGAAAGGCCGAATGGTCTATGGAGACTTAGATTATCAAATGGAAAAATTGCAAATCTAATTAGAGATGAGAAAGGAATTAGACAAGATACATTAGATTTCATATTCAAGGATGAAACTTTAGCAAGGAACTTTATTGCTGCCTTCTGGGATGCTGAAGGAGCCATTTTAAAGAAAAAAGATAGGAAAAATTATTGTGACAGATACCTTTATAATTCAAACAAATATTTAATCGATAAAATATGTAAGTTCTTAGAAAAGAAAGAAATTAAATACCCCAGACATATACGAAGCGAAAAAGAACGAGTGTATTATTTGAATGGGAGGCAGGTAAAATCAAATAAACCACTCCATAGAATAAGTATCCCTTCGCATTCACGTTTAAAGTGGATTAATGAAATAGGCTTGCATATGAGACATAGCAAGAAAAGAGAAACAATAACTAAACTTTTGGAATTTTATAGTGATAAATATGGCAAATGAAAAAATCGTAGGCATAGATCTTGGCACATCTAATAGCCAAGCGGCTGTAATGATAGCAGGAAAGCCGACAGTAATCCCTTCCGCAGAGGGCGCGACTGTCGCGGGAAAGATGTTTCCGTCCGTGGTAGCGTTTACAAAAGACGGGCAGGTTCTTGTGGGAGAGCCGGCAAGAAGGCAGGCGGTTACGAATCCGGAAGGCACAGTATTTGCGGCGAAAAGAAAAATGGGCACTGACTTCAAATATAAGATTTACGGCAGGGAATACACGCCGCAGCAAATCAGCGCATTCATTTTGCAGAAAATAAAAAAGGATGCAGAGGCGTATCTGGGCGAGCCTGTGAAAAAGGCGGTCATTACGGTTCCTGCTTACTTCAATGATAACCAGAGGCAGGCAACAAAGGATGCAGGAGCAATCGCAGGCCTTGATGTAGTGCGGCTTGTTAACGAGCCTACTGCAGCGTCTCTTGCATATGGTATTGACAAAACCGGTAAGGAGCAAAAAGTCCTTGTCTTTGACCTCGGAGGGGGAACTCTTGACGTTACCCTTATGGAAATAGGCGCCGAAGGCACATTTGAGGTTCTTTCGACATCTGGAGACACCCAGCTTGGCGGAACAGACATGGACGCCGCAGTAGTCGACTGGATCGTGGAAGAATTCAAGAAGCAGGAAGGAATCGACCTGAGAAAAGACAAGATGGCGATGCAGCGGGTAAGGGAAGCCGCGGAAAAAGCCAAGATTGAATTGTCCGGCGTGCTTACAACTGAAATAAATCTTCCATACATAACAGCTGATTCAACGGGACCAAAGCACCTGAGCCTGACGCTTACCCGCGCGAAACTTGAGGCTCTAATCGCGCCAATCATCGCAAGATGCAGGCACCCGATGGAGCAGGCAATAAAAGACGCAAAGCTCAAAAAAGAAGACATAAAAAAAATCATTCTTGTCGGCGGTCCGACAAGAATGCCGGTTGTGCAAAAGTTTGTTGAGGATTTCATCGGTGCTGACAAAGTCGCAAAAGGCGTTGACCCCATGGAATGCGTTGCAACAGGCGCAGCAATACAGGGAGGCGTTCTTGCGGGCGAAGTGAAAGACCTTCTTTTGCTTGATGTCACACCGCTTACACTTGGCATCGAGACTCTCGGGGGAGTTGCAACACCGCTTATACCGAGAAACACGACAATTCCGACAAAGAAGAGCCAGATGTTCTCAACCGCTGCGGACTTCCAGACTGCAGTTACTGTGCATGTCATACAGGGCGAACGGCCCATGGCTGCGGACAACACGAGCCTTGGGATGTTCAACCTTGTAGGAATACCGCCTGCGCCGCGCGGGGTTCCTCAGATTGAAGTGACATTTGACATCGATGCAAACGGAATACTCAACGTTACTGCGAAAGACCACGGAACAGGCAAAGAGCAGAAAATAACAATAACTGCTTCGACAAAATTATCGAAAGAACAGATTGATAAAATGGTCAGGGAGGCAGAGAAATTCTCCGAGGAAGACAGGAAGAAAAAAGAGGAAATTGAAATAAGGAACACTGCAGACAATCTTGTCTATGCAACAGAGAAAACTCTTAGCGATTTAAAGGACAAAATCACGCCGGAGCAGAAAGAGAAAATCGAGCCTGCGCTTAAAGCTCTCAAGGACGCATTGGCGGGAAAAGATACCGAAAAGATAAAGCAGGAAAGCGAGAACCTGAGCAAAGTAGTACAGGAAATCGGCGCGTCAATTTACCAGCAGGCAGGAGCGCAGCAACAGCAGGCAGGCGGACAAGAGGGATTCGGCGGTGCCCAAGCCGAGGGCGCAGGAGCAACTGAAGAAGCTCCGAAGAAGAAAAAGAAAGGCCGCGGCAAAGAGGAAGCGATTGATGCGGAATACAAAGTAGAGGATGGAAAATAAGTCTAAGTTGGCGGGATGTGAAAGTCCCGCCGATATTTTCTTTAATTATTGTTTTATTCTGAAACTATTCTCGCTCTTTCGCTACAACATTGCGACTTTCCAGAAACCCCACAATTTCTTTGACCAGCTTATCCACGCCTTTTGCATTCGCATCAAGTATCAAATCAAAAACTTTTTTATCCGGACAGAGCGTATATCCGTATATTTTTTTGTAGAGCGCGATATTCTCCTTGTCGCGCGTCTTCACCAGTTCCAGCGCCTCTTCATAAGGAATTTTATCGCGTCCGGAAATCCTTTTCGCGCGAACTTCCTGCTTCACATCGACCCAGATTTTTATTCCCGGCGCGCCAAGCCATGGAAGTGCCCACGACGTTATTGCGGCTCCGCCCTCTTTTGCCTTTTTGAGCATTATTGCATCAAGGCGCTTGTCAAAATCAAAGTTCTTTTTTCGCTGTGAAAGAAATTTTATTCCGTCGGCAGTTTCCCACCAGTCATTGCCTGTGATTTTATAGCCCTCTTCCTTAGCCATTTCTTTTAGAATGTCGCCGCCGCATACGTATTTCAACCCGTATTTTTTTGCAATTTCGCGCGCAAGGGTCGATTTTCCCGAGCCGGCCATCCCGGAGAAGATAATTGTCGTATTTATCTTTTTCATAGAGATAGTATAAAATTGTACTTTTATATATTCTTTCTCGCATTATAGTCAACCGAACATCTTTTGATATTATTAATATATCTCGGTTGACTAGATACGTTCGCTTCACTCTCGTCTTTCCAACCCAATGCTGTTGTGAATGGTTGGAAATAGTGAATTTAAGCATTAATAAGGATTATCAAAAGTCCTTAAATTCACTATATTCGGAAGCCTGCGCCGCTTTGCCAAAAAGGTTTATATACCCCGCTGCATAATAGTATCACATGTGCCTGAAAATCAATGTCAAGTCAGCGATAAAGAATGCGTTTTCTTTTGCACTGGATGCAAAAAGGATTTCCATAATGTTCCTGACAACTCTTTTGATAGGCCTGTCATTGTTTTTCTCGATAATGGGGCTTATTTCTTACTTTTCCATAGCTAACATAAGCGCGGTTTCTGTAGGTGCGGGAATTGTGGCATATTCGATACTGTTCATTGCCGTAATATTGCTTGCGTCAATACTTTTATTACTGATAAAAGGGCTTTTCATACATAATTACACTATAAGAGGCGCTGAAGGCAATATAAGAAAAAGTGCAGAAGCCCTTAACGGAAGAATACTGTCTCTTATATCGCTTACAATACTTGTTCTCCTGATATCTTCGTTTCTTAATATCCTTAACATTATACCGCTTTTAGGGACTATTGCAAACATTATATTTGCATTCGCTGTCTTCTTCGCATACCAGGAAGTAATGCTGCAAAAAAGCGGGGCGATAGATGCTATAAAGAATTCGTACAATATTTTCAGGGCAAGCTGGAAAGACACCCTGGTCTCGTTTGCCGTCATATTTGTCATAATGGCCGTAATTGATTTGGTATTTGCAATACCTCTAACATGGGTGTTTGTATCAAGCATAATGGCTTTGAGCGTTGCAGAAAGCACAACCTTTGTTCCTGCATTGGTTAGCGCAATAACGAATAACCTCGGCCTTTATATCATTTCCGGGGCGATATTTGTCATAGGGCTTTCCATATCCAATCTGTTTACAACCGGGTTTACAACCGATGTGTATCTCCAGCTGAAAGGCAAAAAGCCCGTTATTGAAAAAGCAGAAAAGCCCAAAAGAACAGCTGCAAAAAAACCCGCGCTTGCAAAAATGCCTATCAAGAAAAAGCGCATAAGAAAAAGGAAAAAGGCCCAATCGGCACCTATTTCTGAGAATGTTTCAAGTGCGCCCCAGGTTTCTGGAAGCGCTGCGGTAGAGTAGTTTGTGGGATTGATTCTGGAAATTCGGGTTTGGCTCGCTGGCTAGAAAAGGATAATAAGCAATTCTTATAATTTATACTATGGCAGAGGTTAAGGTATTAATTGAAGGTGTGCACGAAGAAAAAGGAAATAAAAAACTGAAGGCAAGCTCTACAATTACACTAATCAAATCAGACAAAAATATAATTGTCGACACGGGCTCGTTTTCAGACGGGCAAAAGATTATCGACGCACTTGCCAAAGATTACCTGAAACCGGAAGACATAGACATCGTGGTTTTGACGCATTTGCATATAGACCATACCAGGAATACGAATATTTTCTCGAATGCTGTTCTCTATGTCAAGCATTCCAATTCCGGCGCTAAATGGAATATAAGCGACACAACTGTTGAGGCTGCTGAATTTGATAATTTGCAAATCGCCAAAGATGTCAAAACAATTTTGACACCCGGCCATTTTCCGTTCCATATTTCTGTTGTTGTCAATACGCAAAAAGGTGTTGTTGTTATTGCCGGCGATGCCATTTCTAAAAAAGATGCCTTGGGCAACATACCCCGCTTTCAATGGAATAACGAAGAATACCTCAGGAGCCAGAAGAAAATATTGGACATCGCTGATTATATAATACCAGGCCATGGAAAAATGTTCAAAGTCGAGAAATAACTTATAGGACGTTCTTACAAGAAATGCCGCAAAGGATTTAAAGCTTACGCAATAATGAGTTTCATAACCCAATTCTATCAGGTTGCAGGTTTCGGTGGTAGGTATGCATGGAGAGGCAGATATTACGCAGATTATTGAAATATTGCAGGATCTTTCAATTGACAGGAAAGTCCCGAGGAACGTACGCAGCGTCATAGAAGACGCAAGAAAAGAACTTATGAGAACCGAGGAGAATCTTGCCACAAAAATAAATACAACCGTCTCTATGCTTGATGAAATCAGCAATGATCCTAACATCCAGTCATTTACCCGCACCCAGATTTGGAACGTGGTAAGCATGCTTGAGGCAGTCGAGGCAGAAGAAACAGAGATGCAGCAGGGCTATAAGATGTGATTTTTCGAATTGCAAAGATATATAAATTAAACTAACTAATAATAAACAGCGAATATTGCGAATTCAAGAACTTTTGATAACTATTATTTATGTGTCCGTTCGCTTGCGCTCTCGGCTTTTTGAACTTCGTTCAAAAATGCTTGAATTCATTTCGAACCATTCACAAGTTTTATTGGGTTCGAAAGCTTGAAAATCTTGTACATTGTACAAGATTTTCATGACAATCTAGTTAATCGCCAATGTTATAACTATTAAAAGATGTGCGATTAACTATAACTAGGATTTTTACCTATTGGTGAGATAAATGGTCGTACGCGGTTTTTTGGAAAGGCTTAAAAAAGAGGAGAACATCAACGACGATGTAGATTACATTGAAGTGGATAATTCTGACGACAAGTCGGACGGAAAACACTTGATTAAGATAAGGACACTTACCGATTTTGCCGACACCGAGCTAATACAGCAGGATATAAGGCAGAGCAACATAATTTTTATAAAAATAAAGCCCTTAAAAGACAAGGACATGACCGAGCTTAAAAGGTCAGTCGACAGATTAAGAAAAACATGCATAGCAGTCAACGGCGACATTGCAGGAGTCGATGAAGATTTCCTTGTCATAACTCCGGAATCTGTCAAGATACATCGCGGATAAATCTTTCTGGTTCGCGAGCATCACTAATTAGCAGATAGCACCTTCGTAGTTTACAATCTGAACAAATGCCCATAACACCCGCAATCAGAGCACCCGAAATGAGGCACGGGTTCGGCATTTTCCGCGATAATTTGCGCGGCTTTGCATTCGAGGCGCTTCTTTGAGTAGAATGTCAGGATTCTTTGCAGGCGCACATTTTCTGATGCCCGTAAATAGTCTATATATAGCGAATTTTGTACTTTTGTACTATTCGCTATCTATTCAATCGCCGATATAATACCCATCAAAAGATGTGCGATTGAATATGCCAATGGAATTTCGCGGTTTTGTTCAAGTTTGTTTTGATATGCCTCAAAATCCTTGGACAAAGCCCGTTTAGCGCAGAGCCGATATAGGCGTAAATGCCTTTTCCAGCCAAAGGCTGGAAAGCTTGCCGCAAGGCATAATTTTTGAACCTAATTTTTCCAAGTGCGCCGATTTCGGCATCTATTGGTTCGGTAATTTCAATGACAAGTATATAAGAACCGGGTTGGGAAGCCATATTTACTGTATGGGCAACTCCTTTTTATTATTCTATTTCGCAAACTTTGCCAAAGCCTCGTAATCTTTCAGGAACCAGACAATTTTCTTTCCGGCCCCGATTTTCGGAATGATTTCCTTGGAATCGATTTTGCCTGCATCTTTGAGCTTGTAGCAGTGAGTATTGGCAGTTGACCACGAAATTCCAAGCTTTTTTCCAATCTGGTAAGTAGAAAGAGGCTCTGATGATTCCTTCAGCAATTTAAGAATGCTTTCGTCCACCGGAACATTACTTCTAGTCTTTTCTGGCATAAAATCTCCCTTACTTAATATATTGATATACTGATATATATAGCTTTTCAAACAGGAGCCTGACTTCGACTGAAAGCGAAGGCATATCTTTGTCTTTTATTAACTTTCTCGCACCATTTACACTTATGCTTGAGTATTTTGCCCTTGTAATAGCACTCCTGCTTCTGATAGTTTTCCTTCTTGTCAAGGAGCTGCGTATGCTCAAACGTGAGCTTTGCGACATACAGACAAACCGGCAGCGGCTTCTCACCAAACACGGCCTGATTTTCGAGCAGCTGATTCCGTTTTCAAAGAATTTCCCGGGAGAAGCGCGCGATTTCCGCTTTATAGGCAACCCGATTGACGGCGTGATTTTTGGCAAAGACAAAGTGCAGTTTGTCGAGATAAAGATGAACAATTCCGTTCTGAACGACCGCCAGAGGCAAATCCGCGACCAGATTATGAAGAAAAAGGTTGAGTGGTTAGAGGTACGGGGAGATTAGGCTGGTGACCCACGCGAAGCGTGTGGTCGCCCCAGTGCTCGAGGTTATGGGGAACCTCGGTCGGATGGCTGGAAGTCAGAGGGGATTAAACATTTTTTCGATTAGCGGCTCATAAGCTACTCCTTAAATCATAGCGAACTCATTCTGGGGCGACTTAATCATTGCCAACAGTTATTGGTGGAGAAGGAATAAAAGCGCAAATCATCGTCCAAAACCCTAATATACCTGCAAATCAAATATAGTATATGCTTTCTCCATCGTCACTCAATCGCGAATCCGCCGTATTGCTGCGCTTTCGCTCCTCTCTTGATGCATTCTTCACCCCAAAATCCATTGCCGTTGTCGGCGCTTCTCCTGATGAAACCAAAATCGGCGGCATCATTTTCAGGAACCTCATGTTCGGCGCAGCAAAAGGAAATCTCTATCCTGTCAATCCGAACGAAAAAAAGATTCATGGAATAAGATGCTTCGCTTCAATAGAAAGCCTGCCCGCGTCGCCTGATTTGGCAGTCATTGCAGTCCATGCCCCGGCAGTTGCAGGAGTGCTTCGCGAATGCGTCAAAAAGAAAGTGCCTGCTGTTGTTGTTATTTCGGCAGGCTTCAGGGAAACAGGAGTAGACGGCTCGATTCGCGAGCAGGAATTAAAGGAAATCGTAAAAGGCACAAAAACAAGGATTATCGGCCCGAACTGCATGGGAGTCTATGATGCGCATTCCGGATTAAACACTTTGTTCGTTTCGCCTATGAAGTTCAAAGCACCTCCTGCAGGCGGGCTCTCCCTGATTTCCCAAAGCGGGGCAGTAGGAACGGCAATACTGGACTATATGGCACAGAGGGAATACGGCATTTCTAAATTCGTGAGTTATGGAAACCGCGCTGACATCGATGAGGCAGAGCTTCTTGCTTATCTTTCGGCTGACAAAAAGACAAAGGCCATACTCTGCTATGTCGAGGGGCTAAAAGATGGAAGAAAATTCTACGAGACATTAAAGAAAGTCAAAAAACCGGTAATAGTTCTTAAGGCAGGAAAGCACGAGGGAAGTGCAAAAGCAGCTGCATCGCACACAGGAAGCCTTACAGGGAATTATCGGGTTTTTCTTGCCGCAATGGAACAGGGTGGCGCAATTACGGCGAAAACAATCGAGGAGCTCACTGATTTTGGGAGGGTCCTGACATACGAGGGAAAGGTAGAGAAAAAAGAGCATCCGAAAATAGCTATAGTAACAACCGGCGGAGGATTCGGGGTCATGTGCGCGGATACGTGCCTCGGGTGCGGTATGGGCTTGGCTGAATTCTCGCAGGAAACAATCAGGAAAATAAAGGCTGTAATGCCCGAATTTTGCGGGATAAGCAATCCTCTGGACCTGATAGGAGATGCGACAAGCGAACGTTTTAGGGTTGCGCTGGATGCTGTACTTGGCGACGAAAATGTGGATGCTGTTGTTGTGTTTTTATGGCCGCTCGGGATATCCCTTGAAGGCAAAGTTATTGATGTCTTGCTTTCTGCAAAAAAGCAGTTTGCCAAGCCGTTTGTTGTAGGGGCGTTCGGTGGCAGATACACTACCCTGCTTCTGAAATGCGCAGAAGCCGCGAAAATCCCCGTATACCCCACTCCGAGGCGCGCGCTAAAAGCTATTGAAGTTTTGATGAGAAAAAGGTAGTGTATGTAATTGTTTTAACCCAATGCATGAGATGATGGTTAAAAGTCCGTGCGCTTCGCCCTCTAACCATTGAGCGCGAAGCTTTCGGCTTTTGAACCCAAAGAAGAAAGAGATGGTTCAAAATGATTAAACGAATTAACGATTCCGTTCAAATGATATCCCCGGGAGGATTTGAGTCAAACATGTATTTGGTAAACCGGGAGCTTCTAATCGACGCAGGAACAGGGCTTCACCCCAAAATCCTTGTGCGCGAACTGCACGAGCTTGGGATTTTTTTCGAGGACATAAAGCGGATTGTCCTGACGCATGCGCATTTCGACCATGCGGGCGGGGTTCATTTGTTTAAGGCGGCAAAAGTCGGAATACATAAAGACGACGCGGAAATAATCGAAAAAGGAGACAATTCCGGCTCCATGGCAAATATGTTCTCAGCATCGCTAAAAAAGAAGCCGGTCGATTTCATGCTCGATGACGGCGATTTGATAAAATCCGGCGACCTAAAGCTTAAAGTCATACACACGCCGGGCCACACAAAAGGAAGCATTTGCTTTTATGACGAAAAGAACAAGATATTGTTTTCCGGGGATACTGTTTTTTCCGAAGGATTCGGCAGGATAGACTTTCCCGGCGGCAGCTCAAATGAGATGAGAGACTCCCTTGAGCGGCTTTCAAAACTTGATGTCAATATGATACTTCCGGGGCACGGCGCGCCTGTCTGGGGCAGCGGGAACGAGACGATTAAGCGGCTTCTAATGTGATTTGGGGATTGACGCCTTATGGATATAATGAATTTAAGCAATCTTGAAGTATATTATCAAAAGTCCTTAAATTCACTATCTCATGGAAATCGAAAGATTTCCAAGCTTTCCAACCCAAAGTATAAAATGATGGTTGGAAATAGCCAACCGAGATATATTAATACTATCAAAAGATGTTCGGTTGACTATATTCTTCAAAAATTCGATTCATTCGCCCTTGCGCTTTCAAAAAAGGACCGGGTTGCAATAATTTTTCACACAGACGCGGACGGCATCACTTCAGGAGTTATTGCGGCAAAGGCAGTGGAGCAGCTTTGTGGCAAAAAGCCCTCACTTTTTCTTACACCTGCTCCTTCCGAAGTAACAATTTCAAGGAAAATTATTGCGGAGTTGCAGAAAAAGAAAATCAACAAAGTCGTCATCGTTGATTTGAACGTCGACCAGGAACCCGAATCAATAAAAAAAGTCGAAAAATTCGCACAAATCCTGATTCTTGACCATCACACAATCCAGAATGATGTCAATTCTCCAAAAACGACAATGCTTAAGCCGCAATTCTTCTCAAAAATAAGCCCTTCAAAATTTGCGGCATCAAAGCTTGTCTATGATATGTTCCAGCGGCATACAAATATCTCTGATTTGGCATGGCTTGCGGTTATCGGAATTTACGGCGATATGGCAGAGGATGAGTGGAAAGATTTCATTTCAGAAGTTCGGCAAAAAGACAAAATTACCCCTGAAAAAATCCAAAAAGCAGGCGGGCTGATTGTCTATGCGCGCTCGTTTGATGAAAAAAACGGTCCCATGAAAGCGTTTAAGGTGTTTTATTCGGCAACATCGATAGACGATGTCCTGGATAGCGGGCTTTCAAAATACGCCGAAAAAATCGAAAAAGAGCTTGCGCACTTTATAGAGAAACGCGAGCAATTGGCGCAGTTTTATCCCGAAAAAAAGCTCCTTATTTACGAAATTTCGCCCCGCTATAACATTAAATCAGAGCTTGTGAATCGGCTTTCGCGCAACTTTTATCCCGGCATGACCTGTATTGTTATCCAGGAAAAAGGAAAAATCGCAAGCATTAGTGCGCGAAACCAGACCGGAAGCGTTTCAATGAATGATTTGATGATTCGCGCAACAAACGGAATACCGGGCGCTTCAGGAGGCGGGCATGTGCAGGCGGCAGGGGCAAGCATCACGGACAAGGGAAAATGGGTTGAGGTGTTTTTGAAGCGCATTGGCGATTTGTGTCAAACCGATAGATAAACTTTATGGATGGGTTTATTCCCGCATTGAACAAAGAGATATAGATAATTTTATATATATGTATAGACAAAAATATCTCATGCTTATAGAAGAGCTAAAGTCAAAGCTGCCAAAGAGAGAACAGTCTATAAACAGCTTTTTCGCTTCCTGCTCTGAAAGGAAAAGCTACATTAACGCCGAGAGTTCAGATATTGCGCTGCATCTGGAAAAGGCGAAGCATGACCTGAGCAGGGCGATAAAAGAATTTGAAGACGGCTGCTTTGATTGGACGGTTATAAAAGCATATTACTCTATTCACTATGCAGGAAACGCGTTACTGATAAAAAGGCAGGGCGTGTTTTCAAAAAGCCATGTCTGCCTTATCATTGCCCTAAAGCGCCTTAATTTGATTTCTGATGATTTCTATGGTGAATTGAGGGAAATACATTCGAAATTTTCGGATTTTACGGCATTTGAAATAACCTATTCCCTTAGGAGAATAGGCCAATACGACGTAGTAAAATGGAAGAGCATAGGCAGGGAAGACGCTGATGCCCTGATTTCTTTCGCGAAAAAATTTATCCAGTTTGTGGAAAGCGAGGTTGTATGATTTTCATCCATTGCAACGGGTTTGGGCTGAAAAAGCTTCGAGCGTAGTGGAGAGGAGTGAGATGATTTTTCCGATAAATAAATCAAAATATCGTATTTTGAAGGAGATTTATGCAAAACCAGGTATAAAAATCTCAGAGCTATGCAAAAAAACAAAAGCATCCTCCAATATTTGCTATTTTCATTTGAAAAATTTAAGAGATTCTGAAATAGTAAAAGAAGAAACCATCGGGAAAAAGCCGCAAATAAGGGCATTGCATCCAAACATCAAAAGCGAAAACGGAAAAGCAGTGTTTTCCCTGCTAGAAAACCAGAAGAGGCTGGAATTTTTTGAAAAGTATAAAAGCCTGAAAGGGTGCTTCTTTCAGATAAGCAATAACATGCCGAAATATGTCCTGACCGTGCTGGTATTCGGCAGCTACTCAAGATTTGCCGCGACAAAGGAAAGCGACCTGGATCTGCTTTTTATAGTTTCCGGCATGAAAAATCTGCAGGAGCTGGAGAATCTTGTTGAAGAGGCGTTCGTAACATTCGGAAGGGAAGTATCGTCGAGGATATTGACGGAAAAAGAATTTTTGGGCGGCAAAAAAGAAGACGCTCTGATAAAATCCCTGGTTAAAGAGCATATCTGCGCCTACAATTCGTTCGGATTTCTGGAGATTTTGGCAAAGGAATAGATGTATCTTAAGGAGAAGAGCATCCCGGACAAAAAGAGCGTGATTGAAATGTTTAAAAAACGGGTTGTAGAGGCTGTGAAATAAATAATGTTTACTATATATACTCTCTTGACAAATATAATTTTAGTATTTTCCCGGTATCGGAGAGTTTAACTTATGAAAAGGGCGTTGCTATTCATTTTCTTGTTATCATTTCTGCCATTGGCAGATGCAGCGAGCCTGACTCTTAACGGCGGCAGCACAACTTTGGACGGCACGCAGACTTACGATTCCATAACCCTTACAGGCGGCGCGATTCTTTATGTTACCCCGTACAATGGCGCAGGAACTACGGGTACGCTGATTCTGAACGTTGCCGGGGATGTGAACGTTGATTCTACATCCAAGATAATCGGGGATGCAAGGGGATATAGGGGCGGTGCCGGAGGCTCTCCAGGTGGAGGATTTCCATGTTATTATAGTGTAAACGGTGTAGGTGGAGAGGGTTTAGGTAAAGGAGCTACAGGGACTAATGATGCCTGCGGCTACTATATGTCTGGAGGAGGAGGCGGTGCAGGTTCCTATGGTTCTGCAGGAGGTTCGGGAAGTAATGGCGATCACAGCGGTACGGGAGGAGCAGGAGGTTCTACTTACGGAACTCAAACAGGTTGGGATGTATCAATGGGTTCAGGCGGTGCCGGAGGGGGTGGTGCTAATCAGGATAATGCAGGCTCAGCAGGAAATCCTGGTGGAGCTATGCTGACCATAAACGCTAGAAATATTTACATTCATGGAACTGTAAGCTTTAATGGGGGGGCAGGAGGAAACGGCGGCTATTACTATTATTATGGATATAGTAGTGGTGGTAGCGGCGGCGGCGCTTCTGGCGGGGGTATTTTATTAAATAGTTGTAATACAATGGATTTAAGTTCTTCTACGATAAGAGCTAATGGAGGCGCTGGTGGTAGTGTTACTGGAACAAGTCCTGGTGGAAGTGGCGGCGGAGGGAGGATAAAGGTTTTTTACGGTAACTCGTTATCCAACACAGGCTCTACTGTTACAGCAGGCTCTGTTGCCTATGTTTACAACCCTCCGGATTTAATTCTTGACGGAACTTCCCAGACTCTGGACGGGACAAAGATTTACAAGAGTGTAACTCTTAAGAATAGCGCGATTCTTTATGTTACTCCATACGACGGCACAGGCACAAAAGGGACTCTTATATTGAATGTCCTCAATGATGTGAACGTTGATTCTACATCCAAGATAATCGGGGATGCAAGGGGATATATGGGTGGAAACGGCGGAGGTGCGGGTGTTGGTGGAGCAGGTGGTTCAGGAGGACAGAACGGCGGGAGCAGTGGCGGCGGAGGCTCATATTGGTGTGGCGGAGGCGGCGGAGGCGGCGGAGGCTAGGGTGGAAGAGGGGGGTCGGGCGGAGGAGGAGGAGCTTGGGGAGCAAAGGATGGTAAAGAAAGTGATAATCATGGTAGCTTTT
>CABMCT010000056.1 GCA_902384675.1 uncultured archaeon
GGTTGGATTGATTTAACGAACAGCACCATCATTTTAGCGCGTTGATGTTGCCGATAGAAAGCCGCTTTAGACCATTTTTATTTTTGTTTGCGCCATATTAGTTCTCTTTCGAACGGTTCGTATTCGAAACGTTTATAAAGTCTGCGAATCAAGTATACATATGATCGGCCTCTGGAATATTCCGGGAAAGAACAGGAAACATAAGGGCATTCTTTCGCTATATGTTCTTTATTCTTTAAAACAGAAGCCAAAATCAGGCTACGAGATGCTTTCTGAAATCATGAAAAAATCAGAAGGCTGGGCACCGAGCAAAGGAACTCTCTATCCGATTCTTGGGCAGCTCAGGAAACAAAAGCTGATCGAGATATCCAAAACCGGCAAGCGCTCAAAAAACACTTTCAGGCTTACTGCGACAGGGAGAAAAGTGCTTTCTGGCGTCGGGAAGAGAAGAAAGGAGTGGAGAGAAAATTTCCTGAGATTCAGGAAACTATTCATGGACGTTCTTGGGGAAGAGCGCACGGAACTAGCCGCACGGGTTTTCGAGATAAAAGATACTGCTTTGGCGCTGCCGGAGAACAGGAAAAAAGACGTGGTTATGTTGCTTGAAAAATGCCTGTCGGATTTAAAGAAACTGGAACAGTAGGGGAATCTCATGGTCACAAATAACAAAAACGAAGATGAAGTTAAGTACGCAATCGAATGCAAAAATCTCACTAAAAAATTCGGCAACTTTACCGCGGTAAATTCGTCAGACCTTAAAATCAAAAAGGGCGAATTATTCGGATTTCTTGGGCCCAACGGTGCCGGAAAAACAACAACAATAAAAATACTTACAACTCTGCTTTCCCCGACATTCGGCGAAGCAAAGGTTGCTGGCTTTGACATAAAAACAGGAGCCGCTTCTGTAAGGGCAAGAATCGGGGTAGTGCCGCAGGAATTCGCGCTTTTCGGGGAGCTTACGCCCATGGAGAATTTATGGTATATAGGCGAGCTGTTCGGGATGAAAAAAGACGGGCTAAAAAAGAGAAGCGAAGAGCTGCTGAAAAAAGTGGAGCTGTTCGATAAAAAAGACATAGCCGCAGAAGGATTTTCCGGCGGCATGAAGCAGCGCCTTTCTGTTGCAGCAGGGCTCCTGCACACGCCGGAAATACTTTTCATGGACGAGCCAACAACAGGCCTTGACCCGCAGAGCAGGATTGCGCTTCGCGAGCTGACAAAATCGCTGAATGATTCAGGCATCACGGTAGTTTATACCACTCACGACATGGACGAAGCGGACAAGCTTTGCCAGAGAATCGCGATAATGGACGCCGGAAAAATAAAAGCCGAGGGCACGCCAAAAGAGCTGAAAGAGAAATACGGAGGCGGGCAGAAAATAGAGCTCCGGCTTAGCAGATATGATGCCCGGCTTCTTGAAGAGCTCAAAAAAATTTCAGGCGCAAAATCTGTTTTAAACAAAAACGGAATAATAGAGCTAAAAATAGATGCTCCGAAAACCGGAATTCTTCACAAGCTGTCAAGATTCCTTGCAGAGAAAGGTATCGAGGTCGATGAGATTAGATTAATCGAGTCGTCTCTTGAGGATGTTTTCATAAACCTGACAAAAAAAGAAGTGAAAAATACATGATGACAAGCAACAGTTCGGTTGAAAAGCCGATTGATTTTCGGAAAATTTATGCTATCATAAAGAAAAACTGGATGGTACTAAGCAAAGACCCGCTGAGGCTCAGGATGCTTATCATGTTCCCGATGGTAATGATACTTATATTCGGCTATACCGCGGGCAAAGCGCCGACAAATATACCTGCGGCAATTGTTGATTATGACCACTCGCAAACATCAGAAAACGTACAGGCACAGCTTTATTCAACCAGCCTGTTCTCGATAAATCACCAGTTCGGAAGCCAGGACGAAGGAAGGAAAGCCATAGAATCAGGCAGCATAAAAATACTGTTCATTATTCCTCCGGATTTTGAAAAGGATATCCAGTCAGGAAAAACAGCGGTTATTTCAATCATAGTGGACGAATCAGACCCTACCGTGGCCCAGATGACCCGCGCTTCTACAAACGCATTTATGCAAAAAATATCAAAGGAGATTACTATATCGCGCCTTAATGAGATTTCTGCAAAGGCGCTTAGTGGCCAGCAATATATTGCCACGTCTTCCGGCTCTTCTGCCGGTTCCAATAACGATGCCCGCATGGCGCGCATTGAAAGCAATTTCAGGGACGCAAAACGCACTTCTTCAGGAACCGATACCCTGCTTTCAAGCACTATACAGGGCGCAAAAAATTCTCTCGGTTATGTGTACGACCCGAATGAAATTGCCGATATTATCAATAACGGCACTTATGATTCAAAAGCAGCCGCAGGCGCATTTGCAGCAGTTGGCGCCAAGCAGTCGGGATTGCAGCAGATTGCAATATATCAGGGAATGCAGGGAGCGAATGCAAAACTATTCGGCGAAACAGCAGGAATTTATTCCGACTCAAAAGCAGTTTATGCAAACGCTGCCATGGAACAGGGAGCCCTAAAGGCATCTTACCAAACAATAAATTCTGCGAAGGAAAAGTTCGGCGAAATATCCGATGATGCAAAAACAGCTTCGACTGATGCGATTGCACTTTCGGAAATACAGCCTTATGGAAGCGGAAGAAAGGGGCTTGATTTTCTTATCCCGAGCATTCTTGCCCTCATTATTTTCCAAGGCGCGATAATGGGAATGGGCAGGGCAATTGCAGGCGAGCGAAAAGACGGCTCATTAACGCGTGTATTTCTCACGCCGACATCGAACATCACGATAATTGCCGGCACGCTGCTTTTCTATATATTTTTTGAAACAATGCGCTCAAGCATCATTGTATTCGTTGCAATGCTTCTTTTCGGAGTTACGATAAAGGGAAGCATCGCCTCAATAGTTTTCATTATATGGATATATGCAGCAGGGGCGACCAGCCTCGGGATGATTCTTTCGGTGCTCTCGAAGTCGCAGGAGCAGTACATGGCGTTCTCAATGCTTGTATCCTTGCCAAGCACATTCCTTTCCGGGGCATTCCTGCCCATAGAAACAATGCCTGCAACGCTTCAGGGAATAACACGCGTTCTTCCGATAACATACGCCGCGGATGCGCTGAGAGGTATAATGATAAAAGGGTTCACATTAGGCACGGTTGTCCCGGACATAATATTTTTGGCAGCATTTGCGCTTCTCATGCTTACGCTGAGCGTAATGCTTTTCAAGCGCGAGCTGATATGATATTGAAATTGATTATAAACAGTGAATGAAGGTTAGGTGAATGAAATGAAATTAGAACGTGAAAACATGCATAAGGCAATCAGACTGCTAGCGATGCTGCTGTCGTTCTCGCTTTTTGCGGGAATAGGACATGCATCGGTAAACCCGAAACTGGTTCTGGAGAACTACACACTAAGCGAAGACCCTGCACTGCCTGGCACCGATGTCGTACTCAAGCTGAGTCTTGCAAATATCGATACAAGCAATTGCGCTGACAGGGTTTCTGTGCAACTCTCAACATCATATCCCGTTTCAATCGACGGAAGCGATATGCGGTACATCGGAAGTATCTGCCCCAACGATTTGGAAAACGGCACGGTTTCGTTCAGGCTCCCCATAGACCCGCTGGCACAGACAGGCACATATCCTGTTTCGGTCCTGACAACATACGAGAAAGACTATAATAAATTCTCGGAATCAAACACAGTCAATCTCCATGTTGGCGGAGCTCCTTCATTCACTGCATCGGTAATCTCGTCAAGCCCTGTGGACATATACCCCGGAGACGACGCATCAATAACCGTAAATTTCCAGAATAATGGCGCAAGTGCTGCGGATTCGGCACATATAAGCCTCGCTGCCCCGGACGGGATAGATGTAAAATGGGCAGGAAGCGAACAGGAACTCGGGACAATACCTGCGCGCGCAAGTGCCCTTGCGACATTCCGTATAGAGGCTGCAAAAAATACCGCTCCGGGAATATACCCGATTAACGCAACACTCAAATACCTGGGCGAAGACAAAACATCAGCGTCCCAAAGCTTTTCATTAGGCATGCCGCTGCACCAGAAAGCGGAATTTTCCGCCGATGCTAAAAAGAACGGGCCTTTTGTTGCAGGCGATGACAGGGAAATTGCAATAACACTAAAGAATACCGGCTCAGAGGAAGCAAAAAAACTGAAGATAAGAATAATGCCTGTCTTTCCTTTCAGCAATGACGGGACTGTAAGGTATATCGAAAGCCTTGCGCCGGGTGAGGAGAAAGATGTTGTATATATGATACATGTCGACAAGGACGGCACGCCCGGGGACCAGACAGCCGGGATGCTTATAGATTTCCAGAATCCGCAGGGCAAAAGATTTACAGACTCGATTGACCTCTCGCTCTCTTTAAGGCCAAAAAATCTCGGGTATTACCTTGGAACATACTGGTGGGTAATAGCACTGCTGCTAATCGCTGCATATATCGTAAAGCGCCGTCCGGAAATCTTACGAAAACTTCCTCTGAAGGATAAATTGCTCAAGAGCGTCAATCGCAATAAGTAATTCAGGAGATAATGAAGTTAATTTAAACCTCAGTACTCTAATGTCGGGAGATAAGAATGAAACCTACAGAATCGCGCACAACCAGGGAAAAATTGATAATCATGCTCAGCGTGCTTAGCGGCATGTTTCTCTCGGCCCTGGACCAGACAATAGTCTCGACAGCGCTGCCAAGGATAGTTGCATCGCTTGGCGGCATAGAGTTCCTAAGCTGGATTGTTTCCGCATATCTTCTTGCATCGACTGCGACAGTAATTATTTATGGAAAATTATCGGATATGTATGGCAGGAAAAAATTCTTCATACTCGGGATAGTGATATTTCTTATCGGCTCGATTCTTTCCGGACTGTCGCAGAACATCTGGCAATTGATAATTTTCCGCGCAATACAGGGTATAGGCGGAGGAGCAATAATGGCCAACTCCATGGCAATAATAGGCGACCTGTTCCCTCCGGCAGAGCGCGGAAAATGGCAGGGGCTGATTGGTGCAACATTCGGCTTCGCATCCGTAATAGGCCCTCTTCTTGGCGGATTTCTGACGGATTACGTAAGCTGGCACTGGATATTTTTCATCAACATTCCTATCGGCGCAGTATCTGTGGCAATACTTATGAAATATTTGCCGCACATCCCCGGTCATGAACACATTGATATAGATTATAAAGGCTCACTGGTGCTCATGATTGCAATAATTTCCCTTATGTTCGGGCTCCTGCTTGGCGGCAATTATTTTCCGTGGACATCCGCCCAGATTATGGGATTATTCGCTTTTTCGGCTGTGATGTTTTTCATTTTTTCCAGAATTGAAAAGAAAGCAAAAGAGCCTATACTTCCGCCTGAAATTCTGGAGAACCGGATGTTTGTCATATCTGCAGCAATAACGTTTATCACCGCCATGACGATGTTTGGCGCGACAATCTACATCCCTCTTTTTGTGCAGCTGGTGCTCGGCAGGACCGCAACAAATTCCGGCCTGATAATGCTGCCCATGGTTATCTCACAAATAGCAACAAGCACTTTCGCAGGGCAGTTTATCTCCCGCACCGGAAAATACAAGAAGCTGGCAATTGCAGGGCTTGCAGTTGCAGGAACCGGGATGCTGCTTCTTTCTTTTATGGGAATTGCAGCATCGAATACAGAGCTCATCAGGAACATGGTCCTTATGGGTATGGGCCTTGGAGTGACGTTCCCCATATTTGTAATAGCAGTACAGAACGCGTTCCATCGCTCGAAAATCGGAGTTGTTACGGCGTCACTGCAGTTTTTCAGAAGCATTGGAGGGCTTTTTGGCGTGACGATTTTTGGGGCGATAATGATTGCCTCTTTGAGCAGCCATCTCGCAGGCGATATATCCCTGCCGAACAATCCGGAAGCGCTGCTTGATGGCGATTCGCTGTCGCATCTTGACGGACAACAGGTTACTGAGCTGAAATCGGCATTTTCCGCATCACTTGGAAATATATTCTTAATCGGCGCAATAATTACGTATATTGCGTTTGCCATCGGATTTTTCATGAAAGAGATTCCGCTTAGGAAAACGCACGAACCGGCACTTGAGGAAGCAGGAATCGAGCTGGCTGAAGAGGAAGGGCTCTTTGAGCCGAAGGATGAGCCGGTGAGCAAATCATGAATTGGGAATTGTTTTATATCTCCTTTTGCACAAATAGATTCATGCATAAGCGCAAATCAAGAACTGCAATGATTACCGCGGATATGATAGTTGCGGCAGTGATTTTTGTCTCGATGGTTTCGGTTTCATTCTATTATATGTCTTACATGTCAAGGCCAAAACAGCCCCTCGGCGAGGCTCTACAAGTGCAGGGGCTCTCGATTGCAGAAAAGCTCGCAAACAATGTCTCCTGGACTGTTTACAAGCTCCCGATAATTGCGGATTCAAAAAACCAGTCCTATGCCTCGTTTGAGCAATATTTCCAGCCGGATGCTTCAATTGATGCTAATTCCCTGGCAATCCTGGACTCGAACTCAAACGAAATTCCAAGCAGCTTCTCCGAGAATACGTTAATCTGGACTGCTAACATATCCGCTTCAAAGAACATTTTTTATTTAGTTTACACAGAAAACACTGCCCTTCAGGCCAGAACCTATGCAACAGACCTGAGCGCTTCAGGCTTATGGGCGAATAATTCTCTCATAAAAGTGCTTTTTTCAAGCTCCGGCATTTCAAACATCAATTTCGGCGGCACCGAAATGCTTGGCAACGGAATATATCTTGGAACTTCAGGCTCGCCGCAGAATAATGCCCTTGCAATGCGCGCAAAAGTGAATTATACAAACGGCCTTTCTGCGAAAGTGTACAGCAACATAAGTAAAATCATGGTAAAATCAAACACCGCGTTCAACCCGGTTCTTAATTTCTCGTCTGCGCTTACAAACTATTACAACGGGAGTGCAAACGCATTTTCCGGCACCAGGCAGCAATTCAACTCTATCCTGAATTTTACGGACATTTATTCTGCATTAAGCGGGGTCGCAATTATCGGGAATAACCTAAATATTTCTGTGCTGAATACAGGATACAGGGAAGTGCGGCTCTACAATGTCACGGAATTCGAGATATATGTGCATTCCGGGGATTACAGCAATGCAACTGTTGAGCGCGATATGTACCTGAATCCTCCTTCGGTTGTAATCGGCATCCCTGCACAGATAAAAGGCGTCTCTACGGATAATCTGAACGCCCTGGCTGCACTCCCGTACCCGGCTTTAAAGAACGCATTCTCCGGAAGCACCAATTTCAACCTGTCCCTGGAAGGCGCAAACGCTGCAAGCATAGGGAAATCCATACCATCCGACAGGGACGTGAGGGTTGTAAGATATCCTGCAACGATTTTAGGCCGGCTAGGGAACACAAGCGATACGTATTTTGTAAGCGCGACATGGCTTGGAGGGGATTATGCATGATGCGGTCGCATAAAGGCATGTTGCACACTTTAGAGGCGATTATCGCATTCCTCATGGTAATAGGGTTTATTGTTTTTGTGATGCCTGCAGTAAACAAGGAAAGCTCCGGCAACCAGCAAACCCGCATCTATGTCTACAAAGCCCTCTCAAACATGGAAAAAACAGGAAAGCTCCAGAGCCTTGCTGCTGCGCAAAACCTGACCGGAATCCAATTGGAGCTGAACAGCACACTCGCCTTGCCGATGAAATTCACTGTCGCCATGTCAAAATCCAATATCAGCCATGGAACAGTTTACCCGAAAGCAGGCAATATACCTGCGTATATCAACTTTACCGCGGATAAAAGCAGCCTTGACTCGGCGAGTCTTGCGCTTGACTATGCAAATGCATCAGACCCTGCGGTCTATATCAATAATCAATATCTTTCCAGCCACAGCGGCAATTACTCCGGGAATACGGAAACCTTTGAAATATCGCCTTATACCCAGACAGGCGCAAACTCTGTGATGATAAACGCGTCAACGGATTCTACTATATCTTACAGCATGACAATCATGAACACTATCCAGCTCAGTGCGCCCGAAGAAAATAAGTCGGTCACTACAATCGGATATATTATCTCCGGCAATAGAAGCGCATTCTCCCCTTCGGAGGTAAGGGTTTATGTGTGGAAGTAGATTTAGAGAAATTAGTTCAATCCCAATTTCAGGCATAAATCAAGCGTTTTTATCTCTTTTTGCACGGTTTTGACTGTTGCAGTATCATTCACTGCATACGCTTGATATAACAAATAACCTAGACAGCCGGCTAGTTTAACGCATTCTTCGGGGAATAGACCATAGTATTTTTTTATAACCCCCACAGTTTCTTTTGATTTGAGAATACCGCTCAAACTTTTACTTATTCCGGCAGCCTGCTCATCGTCCAAATAACATCCCCTCCCATTATCATCTATCCAATAGCGGGTGGCAACGCATAGCAGACTAACATAAGTATCGACAAGCTCATCGTTAAACGAATATGCCTGTGCAACCTCGTTTATCCCTATGATGGCGTCTTTGTCGAAGTTTAGATAATAAGGAGCAAAACTCAATTTCCCTGCAACTTTTATCGTGGTCTCATCGCCGCATGGCACCATTATTTCTCTTATGGTATTGGCAGTCTGGATGGAGGCATCTTCGTCTTCGGTAAAGCGAATAACACGGCCTACACTATCGGCGGCCACTATGCCTATTTTCTCGTCAATGTCATAAATTTCTTTAATGAGATCTACTATGCTGTCCGATCCCAGTACGCTACATACCCTTCTGCACCCTTCAATAACCTCGCTTTCTTCAGGCTGGCAGATAGTATCATCGAACGCCGTGCTTATGGCTTCAATAACACGAGAATTAAAGCTGTATTTCTCAAGAGCGCGGATTGTCTCGTCTAACCCAAACAGAATATATATATGTTTCGCTCCCGTGTACGGTAATCCTGGAAAGAGGGCATATTCCCTTGCTGTAAAAGCACACCTGATCTACCGCTCATAAGTCCACGCTTCTTACTTATGGGTAATGTTGCTACTTTTAAATATTTATACAATAATAGAACGAGCTAAAAATCCTTTCGTTACACTCTAGGCTTTTCGACCCAAAGAATTGGCATATGATTGAAAATCATGACATTTCATATCAAGATTTTTCACCCAATGCAATTGTGTAAGGTTGAAAATCCTCTCACTGCGCCAAATTAGCCATTATGCGCTTCGTTCAAGGCTTTTTATTCCAAAGAAATTGGCTAATGAATAAAAATCCCAAAAGAGGCTTAAGTCAATCTCGGCCTTCAAAAGAAGTCATGAAAATCTTTATCATATTGTTTTGATTTTCATGCGTTCCAAACTCTTGCGAGTTTGGAAACAGATGACTTAAGCCCCTCATTGGTTTCAATAATTTATCTTATTACCTCAATGCCAAGCGCACTGCTTAGGCTTGCGCTGTGCGAAACCTTTGCGGATTCGGCAGCCTGCGGACCAAGGACGTATTGCGAGCGGACGCCTGTTATAATTGTTATTACTCTTATTGCGCCCTTCATGTTCTCGTCGATTCTTGCTCCCCAGATTGTCTGGGCTCCTGCGTCGAGGTTTCTTGCGACAAACTCCCCGATTTCGTTAATTTCCTCGAGTTTCAGGTCGTTTCCTCCTGTGATGTGCACCAATGCGCCTGTTGCGCCCTTGTAGTCCACGTCAAGAAGCGGGTTTGCCATTGCCTTCTCTACAGCCTCTCTTGCACGCGCCGCGCTTGAAGACTCCGCAACTCCGATCATTGCCACACCGCCGTTTCTCATTATTGCTTTTACGTCAGCGTAGTCGAGGTTTACAAGAGACGGTGTTGATATTGTCTCTGTAATTCCTTTTATCATTGTCACGATAATCTCGTCTGCGACCGCGAATGCCTGCTGAAGCGGCATGTTTCCTGCGATTTCGACCAACTTGTCGTTTTCAATCACGATTACTGTGTCGCAGTGCTGGCGGAGCCTTGCAAGACCGTCTTCTGCCTTGTGGATTCTTGCTCCTTCGATTTTGAAAGGCATTGTGCATACTCCGATGACGATTGCACCCTGGGCCTTTGCGACTTCTGCTACAACAGGTGCAGAGCCTGTTCCGGTCCCGCCTCCCATTTCCGAGACAAGGAATACCATGTCTGTTCCGCGAAGAGCTTCTCTTATTTCGTTGATGGATTCTTCAGCGGCCTGTTTTCCGACATTCGGGTATCCTCCTGCCCCAAGGCCTTTTGTAAGTTCCTGGCCTATAAGGATTTTCCTGTCAGCATTTATGGTCTTGAGGTGTTTCATGTCTGTGTTAAGCGCGATTGTCTCTGCTCCGATAATGCCAACAGATGAAAGCCTGTTGATTGCGTTGGTACCCATACCACCGGCTCCGACGACCATTATTTTGGCGTCTGTTGAGCCAACGAATTCGTCCAGCGACTTATTGCTAAGTGCGCTCTTGCTTGCTTGCCTTGAAACGGCGCTTTGTATGATAGATTCCATTTAAATCCCCTTCTTACCAAATACCTTGAGCCTAGCACAATTACACTTTTTATTCGTGCGCTGCACACATTGCGACATCATTGCTAAGGTTTTTAGTTAATCAATATTCATCCTCATCGTCGGCGAATCGCGGTTGCAACGATTTATCGCGTTTCTCCTCCTCATTTGTATTGGCTTTGACATCGTTGGTTCACTTTCCAGTTTGGGTTTGATACCCAATTAGCTTTGCTGCGACCTAACTGGAAAAGATAGAAAATTGCGCAAATTTGCGCAATTTTCTTTATTTGTATCGTTCAATATATACATCGCATAAACGAAAAGTATATTTATACCAAAGCATAAGTATTCCGTACAACAGAGCAACTTGAAAGATTCGCCAAAAATCTTTTGAGCAAACTTAACACTAACACAACAGAAAATCTAACTTTAATTGATTGCCAAATCAATTAAATGCCAAAAACTTTTACAGCCAATTTGATTAAAATTGCGCCAACAATTTTAAACAAAATTTATTTTTGAAAACAGGTGGTGTTTAACATTGCAATTCGCGCCAACGAATTGTGGTTTTAAACGCCAATTTAAAACCAAAAATGTTAAACTTTTTCTTGTATATTTCTTTTGTGCGCCTGAGTATATATAGGTTTTGTTAATACTATGTATATTTTACTATATCTATTTTATAAAATATATTTCTGCTGCTGCTGTTTTTCAGAACGTCGGCTTCCGACAAAGTAGTTCCTTACTGTTAGTAAAAAAGACCTCTTCTTCCATTGGAAATGGCTTGGTTTCGGGTGGAGAATCAATAACATAAGACGCTTTTTTAAGCAATATCTGGAATTCATTAAGATGTCATTTTTGATTCTTCAAATGCCCGCATTCCATCGCGCAAAGTATCGTATAATTTGAGGCATTCCTCATACATTTTTTGTCCGGAAGCAATTTTATCAGCATTTTTATCGGCCAGTTTTATCGGGGCAACCGACCTGTCGAATTGAAGCATTTCATCATCGCTCATGTCACTTAGCAGCCCGTCCGCTTCAATAATTTCTCCCACCATGCCACCGCCCACAAGCGTTGGCAGGCCAATGGCCACATCATTAACGCCACACCGCAAAACCTGCTCGTGATACTGCCCGATTGGAAGAACGCTTACTTCATTTGCCATAATGCACTTTATTGCCTCTGCAGTCAGGATACCGCCGGTTACAGGAGTTTCTCCGGTTAATTGTGTAAGCCGGGGTGCTTCCGATTTGAAGTCGGTCAGGATTTTATAATAATCGGCTATAGCCCTGGCAGGGTCTCCTCCTCTGGCGCGTTCGCTGGCTTGGGCACAGCTCTTTGCCGACGCACCCCCTATGAGAAATCTTTTCTCAATTGCAACTGCATCTTCACCATGGCCGCCTATGATAGCACAGCTCGCATCATCCATCGAGAACTTAAATCTTTGCCCATAAAGCTTGTACAGCCTGTTGACTTCAGGCATTGTTGCGGTGGAAATCGCTTTTTTGGCCTTGACTTCGGGTGCGTTTCTCTTCTTTGCAATATATTTATACAACTTATTGACCTGGCGCAATAAAATGAGGGTGGGATTGCCCTGCATAAGGTAAATGCTGTTTGGCGAGACTACAAGGTCCATTACAGCGTCTTTTAAAGCAGGCTTCTGGTTGTGTACTGTAAGGCGATATCGGGGGTCCACCCCTTCTTCAGCTGCCTTTTTAATAAAATCAGGGTCTGTTTTTAGCGCGGTTTCGATATTGACTCCTTTAAAATTCACCCAGAACTGCGAGTAAGCCGATTCCCGGAGATTACTAAAGAAATCATACCTTTCAGTCTCATCGAACTCGTAAATCCTGTCAACATCGATATCAACAATGTTCACTCCGGGATGATGATGGTATTTATGCTGCTCTTCTTTTGCGCTCATGGCAGCGAGTTTAGCGGGTATGTCTTTTTTCTTTCGCGTTGTCCCGACAATCCTTTTAATCTGGGGCATGGTTTTAAGCACATCAACCATTTCAAGGGCGTTGCCCCCAAGATTAGTCGTAATTTGTCCCGGATTGTATGGCAGTTCCACTCCGCTGTATTGGCTTGCAAAAGCATTTCCTTTTTCTGGCATAAATCACCCTAATCCCTCCTTTCTCCGAATCATAGTGTAAGACATTCAAGACCGAACAAACCATTTTGACATTACAAAGCTTAAACTTGAGCGTTGCATTTAAATGTTCTGCAATGGCTTCCAAGAAATACGACGAAGGGCGTTTTGGATAGTTTCCAACTAACAGTTTATGTTCTGCAGAATATGTGCTTCGGTTAGAGATGCATCTACGCATACCCTTTATCGTCGCCTGCTTTTCTAACCTCTGCTTTCCACATATTTTCCAGCAGATCCTCTGAAAATCCTGTTTTTTCAATGAGAGCGGTTTTCCATAAATTTACTGTATTTGCGCTGCAATGCCCAAGGCAGTATTCATTTGCAAGAGGAGAAATTACCTGAATGACTAAAAATGAATTCGCAGATTCGCTTGAAATGCAGCGGGATTCAGTACAGCCCATCAATACCTTACTATAGTCTCTTAAGAATACGCTCACAAAGCCGGGCGTCTTGAACTCTTCGGATTTATGAATCGCCTCCTGATTTTACTGTAATTCTCATCCAGCCCTCCTTCTTGAGTATATCTGAAGAATAATTGAGTTGAATACACGATGGTCATACCACCACTTAAATGACCTCTCGCGCCAATATTTAAATTCCTTTGCAATCGCAGCCAATACTTAAGAATTCACCTATTTCATCAGCTGCCCAATCACGCTGTCAAATGCGCTCAGTGGCTGGTCGCCGTCAATCTTGACGTCGTTTATAAAGAATGTCGGGGTTGTTACTACTCCTGCCTTTGCGCCATCTGAATGGTCTTTTTTGACTTCTCCAGTATATTTTCCCGAATCAAGGCATTCATTGAACTTTGCAGAATCAAGGCCGAGCTCAACGGCGTATTGCTTCAGATTCTCGATGCTAAGGGATGGCTGCATCGCAAATACTTTCCTGAAATACTCCCAGTATTTGCCCTGGTCGTTCGCGCACTCTGCAGCCTCAGCAGCCTTTTGCGCCTGGGGATGCTTATCATACTTCGGGAAATCGCGGAAAACAAAGCGTATCTTACCGTCATATTTTGTCATGAGCTGGTCGAATGTGGTTTCCACCCAATGCTTTGTATAAGGGCAGGACATGTCACCGAATGCAATTATCTGGATAGGAGCATCGGCAGGCCCTATTGCAGGATTGTTCTCTGCTTTAGGGTAATAAGGCGCCTCGGATGCCGAAGAATTTGACGAGATATAAGCATAAGCCGCAACCACTGCAACAACGAGAAAGATTATCAGATAATTTGAAATCCTGTCTTTTTTCTTTGCTTTTTGCTCGCGGCTTTCCTGCTCTTCTTTTTCCTTTTTCTTCTCTTCAATCCGCTGCATGCGGTTTTCTTCTTTCTGGGAGCGAAAAGACATTATTTCACCATCAACTACGCGCTGCAGGTCTAACAGCCGCCGGCCACCGCAGGCAGGTCATTTACTGTTCTTGCCCTTGAGGCAGGGGTATAAGAAGGATTGTCGCCGTATGATGCCGAGCTTACTGCCGCGCCGGTGCTACTGCCGCTTGTTTTTGTGCCGCCTAACTGGAACAGCGCGAAAACAAGAAGTACGCCAAGAATTACGATAACTGCTGTTTTTGTATCGATTTCCATAAAATGACCTTTAATTTTAATGAGAAAACAAACTTTATATAATTGAATTTTTGCTCGCGAAGATTCTAAGTCATATTATCTTATAAAATTTACCCGCGATATTATCTGAAGTGAAAATATGTCTAAAGATACTCCTCAATCCGAATCTTCCGCGCCGTCAGGCACCTTTAACCTCAAGCAGATGGAATCGGAAATTGCAAAATACTGGGAAGAAAAAGGCATCCGCCAGAAAGTTTTGAACTCGAGAAAAGGCGCCAAGCCTTATTTCTTCATGGACGGGCCTCCTTATGCAACAGGCTATATTCACATGGGAACCGGGCTTAACAAGACGCTAAAGGACTATTACATGCGTTACTTCCGGATGGCCGGTTTTGACGTCAATTCCCAACCGGGATATGACACGCACGGCGTTCCGATAGAGAACAAGGTCGAAAAAAAGCTCGGATTGAAGTTCAAGAGCGACATCGAAAAATTCGGCATAGAGCAGTTCAATGCGGAATGCAGGAAATTCGCAACCGACTTCATAGGCATAATGAACGAGCAGTTCGAGGACCTCGGCGTATGGATGGACTGGGAAAACCCGTACCTGACACTTCATAATTATTATATAGAGGGCGCCTGGCACACGTTCAAAATCGCGTTCGAAAAAGGGCTTCTTTACAAGGGAATTTATCCGGTGCATGTCTGCTCGCACTGCGCAACAGCTGTCGCCTATAGCGAAATCGAGTACCAGAAAGCAACAGACCCTGCAGTTTTTGTCAAATTCCCGGCAAAAAGCCTCCCAGATACCTACTTTGTCATCTGGACCACCACGCCATGGACTTTGCCGTCAAACACCGGAATAATGGTGCACCCGAAATTCGAATATGCCAAAGTCGATGTAGATGACGAAACCCTGATAATCGCAAAAGAGCTTGTTAACACAGTAATGAAAAAGGCAGGAATAAAACATTACAAAATCACAGGCACGGTTCCTGGAAAAGAGCTCGCAGGACAGGAATATGTCCATCCTCTCAAGGATATTCTTCCTTTGCAAAAAGACATCACAGGAAGAGTCATTCTATCAGAAATGTTTGTGACCCTGACAGATGGTGCAGGGCTTGTCCATACTGCTCCGGGGCATGGTAAAGAGGACTATAAAGCAGGAACCGAGAACAAGCTCCCCAAGCTATGCCCGGTAAATCTTGACGGCACATTCGATAAAACCGCAGGCAAATACGCAGGAAAATACGTAAAGGAAGCAGATGCCCAAATTATTGCAGACCTGAAGGCGAGAGGCGCACTTCTTGCGTCCGAAAAAGTGACTCACGATTACCCGCACTGCTGGCGATGCAAATCCCCGCTTCTGCAGATGTCAGTCCCGCAATGGTTCTTCAAAGTAAGCTCTATCCAGGATACGCTCATCAGCGAGAACAAGAAAGTCAACTGGATTCCTGACTGGGCAGGCAAGCGATTCGGCGACTGGCTTCTGAACTTAAGCGACTGGCCGATTTCGCGCCAGAGATACTGGGGAATCCCGCTGCCAATCTGGGTTTGCGACAAATGCGGAGAAGTAAAAGTCATTGGTTCTGTGGATGAGTTAGAAGATGCTGGAAAGAAATTAACTGATTTGCACAGGCCATACATTGACCAGGTAACTTTTAAGTGCCGGAAATGCAACGGAACGCAGAAAAGAATCCATGATGTTCTTGATGTCTGGTTTGATTCAGGGGTCGCTTCATGGGCGTCCCTAAAATACCCTAAAGAAAAGGAAAAATTCAACAAGATGTGGCCTGCAGAGCTGAACATAGAGGGCCCGGACCAGATGAGAGGCTGGTGGAACTCGCAGATGATCTGCTCAGTAATAACTTTTGGCAAAAAGCCGTTCAATAACATAATTATGCACGGCATGGTGCTTGACAACAAAGGGGTGAAGATGTCAAAATCCCTTGGAAACGTGATAGCTCCAAGCGATGTGATAGAGAAGCACTCGCGCGATGTGCTGCGCGTCTACCTGCTTTCAGGCAGCCCGGAATCTGATTTCTACTTTGATTGGGAAGCCGTAAAGTCAGTGCAGAAGTTCTTCAATATCCTGTTCAATTCGGTCAATTTTATGACGTCGTATGCGCCGGCGGGGTTTAAGCCAGCAGCGAAATTCGATACAAAATCGCTTGCTACTATAGACAAATGGATGCTCTCGCGCATAAACACCCTTGCCAAAGACTGTGAAAAGTATAATAAGAGCTATGTCGGGTATAAATCAGTTTCAGCAATCCAGGATTTAATTGTAAACGACTTTTCAAGGACTTATATAAAGCTTACGCGCGATAGGACTTCGCCAAACTATGAGGGCAAGGACAAGGAATCTGCGTTTGCTATTATGGACTATGTCCTTCGCAGGGTAGCCGTGCTTATTGCGCCTGCAGCACCCTTTAGTGCGGAAAAGATTTATCAGATTCTTGGCGGCGGCAACGAATCAGTCCATCTTTCAGACTTCCCGGCAACTGATAAAAAGCTCGTTGATGCAGAACTTGAGCGCGACATGAAAGTCTCCCTTGATATTGTCGAGGCAATTAATTCGATAAGGCAGGAAAACAACCTCCGCTTAAGGTGGCCGCTGAAGTCGGCAACAATTTCCGGCGAGGAAGCAGTAGTTTCTGCAGTCAGGCGACTTGAAGACGTGATAAAGGAGCTTGCAAATGTCAAGGCAATCAAATTTGGCGAAGTGTCACTTGAAATAGAAGTCAAGCCGAATTACAAGGTCTTTGGCCCTGCATTTGGAAAGGATGCGAAAACAGTCGCAGACTTGCTGGCAAAAGCTGGCGGGCGCAAAGTCAAGGAAGAGGCGAAAAAAGGCAAAGTAAAGCTTGGAAAGTTTGAATTAACGCCTGAAATGCTCATAATCCGCGAGAAAGTCACAGAGAACCTGGCAGGAAAGACATTTGTTGGCGGGGCAGTTTATCTTGACACAACGCGGGACGAGGAAATAATCCAGGAATCTCTGGTTAGGGAGCTTGTGAGACACATCCAGATTATGCGAAAGGAAGCAGGCCTGAATGTCAAAGAGAAAATAAAGCTCTATCTTTCAGGCGACGAGAAACTGCTTTCAAAATGGAAATCCGAAATCGAGAAAGACACGACTTCCGAGGTTGTAATCGGCGCAGGCGGCAGGAAGAAATCCACATTCGAGTTTGAGGATGCAAAGATTGAGGTTGGGTTTTAAAATCGGCGATAAGTAATGTCTGAACTATTAACCATAGCAATATTAAGCGGAGTTTTTGGAAGTATAATTACTTGGTTTGTTCAATATATTCTCGAAAAGAGCAAAGAGAAATATAAATCGGAATTAGAACTAAAAGAAAAAAGATACAAATGCACTATGGTGTTCATGGAAGGTTTTCTCAATCCAAAGAATCTAAAATTTATTCAACATAGAAACCCAGACATATGTTCAAAAAACGACTTAAAGGAGACGCTTAAAGTTGAATATGCTGAAATTCTTTTATTTGCACCGGACGATGTTGTTAAAAGCCTGAAGTCATTCATTGAATCGCCAACTGAAGAGAAGTATTTTAGAACAATCCAATTAATGCGGAAAGATTTGTGGGGTAAGAATACCAATTTAACCATAAATGATATCCGATTTTAGTTGCCCTTTCTCATAAAATTATTAAGCATTACAAGTTGGTCGAGCGCGCAATCATCAAATCCCTGCTTTATATATTCCCAAATGCAATAAAAATCATGCGAAAAGAAGTCGAAAACTGGATAAAGCAGGCAGAAGCGGATTTGAAAACATCGCGAGACTGCTTGAATTCCAAGAATTATTATGCCGGCGCTTTTTTTGCAGAGCAGTGCGCTGAAAAGGCTTTAAAGGCGTATTTTGTCTTCTCAAAGAACGATACGGCTCCTAAAACCCACAATCTTTTTGAACTTGCGATGGCGGTATCTCTTCCGAAAGAGCTTATTCCGATTGCAAGAAAACTCACGCCAGACTTTATAGTATCCAGATACCCGGATGCAGCAGGCGGCATTCCTGCAGAACTGTATGATGAAGAAAGCGGCAAAGACGCGCTTAAAAGAGCGGAGGCAATATTCGTATGGATAAAAAACAAGTTAGAGAAATAGAGTGGCTCCTCAAAAAAATAAAAATGAAATATCGTGATGCAAAAATACTGCTGTTCGGCTCTCGCGCCCGTGGAGATTATCTCGAATCAAGTGATTATGACCTGCTTGTTTTGTCAGATGATTTCGAAAACATGCCGTTCAGAAAAAGGCTTGATGAAATTTATGAGCTTGTAGATCGCGCCGTGAACGTTGAAATAATCTGCCTTACACACAAAGAATTCAACAAAAGAAGAAACGAACTATCCATTATAAAGGAAATTGCAAAAGAAGGTTTAGTAGTTTAGAAAGTCGGCTTACGAAATACTGGATGGCGTGTCACTCTTCTCTCGAAATGGAAATCCGTGATTGAAAAAAGCACAACTTCAGAGGTTGTAATCCTGGATTAATTATTTCTCGACGTAACCGTATAGCCAATCGAAGAAAGATAATTTGTCAGCATCTGCGCGTCGGCCAATATACTGTTACAGACATCAGAAACACTATCCTTTTTTTCGGTAAGTTTTAATCCAATCTGCAGCACATTTCCAGGCGCTTCAGAAGACGGTTCCAAGCATGCTTTAAATATAGACCCCTCTAGAATTCTTGAAGAATCATCAGACATTTTGAAATCTATTATTTTTGCCAGCTGATATTTATCACTCAGGGGTTCAAAAAATGCGCGAGGTAGTTTTAATTGCTGTTCGTGATATAATACTTCTTCAACCAATAAATCTGTGCAAGGTATTTCTAATGACATCCCATTGAATGGCGAGTCTTTAACCGGGGAATCAGGTATTATGTTTATTGAAACCGGCTCAAGAAAACCTTTATTTCCGTTAATATCTGCTGAACGTGTTTCTAAAACCCTGTTTGTGGCGTGCTGTTCCGCGCAGTTTTCAGTTGTATTTAAATATACTATGTTTGTCAGATAATTTGCTAAACCCGTATCTGTGGTAAGTATTAGCATATAGTTTTCAATTGTATCCAAAGATTGTACGAAATCTTTCAAAGGAGAATGAGTAAATCCGTCTGCTTTTCGCGCCGATAATTCAATGTATCCCGTAACCACATAATCACGAATGATAACTAAGTCGCAAAGATATTTAAATATATTTTTCTCGCGTCGGTAGTAATCGTTTTCAGATGCTCAGACTTATGCAGAACAAACATGTTGGCACGCCTTTCTTCAATCATTCTCTCGTCATCCGCCGTATGTTCTTCCGAATTCCTAAAGACATATATATGGCGCCAAAACATCCTTCTTAATAGGGTGTTTTTTATGGACAATGTGATGCATTTCGAGATTCCTGCGGATAGTGTGGAACGCTGCCAGAAATTCTACAGCGAAGTTTTCGGGTGGACGATTAACCCAGTCCCTGACATGGAGTATACAATTCTTCAGACCGCTCCGACCGACAAAAACGGCATGCTAAAAAAGCCCGGCGCAATAAATGGCGGGATGATGAAGCGCAAAGACCCCATACTCCATCCGGTCATAACCATAAATGTGCCCGATATCGATGAATATCTGGAGACTATAGAAAAAATGGGCGGAAAAACAGTGATGAAGAAAATGGAAGTCGGCGATATGGGATACTCAGCCTATTTCAGGGATACCGAAGGCAATATTATGGGACTCTGGCAGATGCGCGAAAAAGAATAATATTATATTTCAAAGCGGATGTATAGCGAGAGCTTTCGCAATTATTGCATCTACGGGTTACGCGAAGGTACATTTATGGCAAAGACAATTATGGTTTGAAAAGATTAAAGCCGGCTTTTAAAGCCTATGTACTTCTCTCATCGGTTTTACCCTCCTTAGACGAAAAAGAGATGGCTATGAACGCGCCTGTAAGTATGCAAAGCAGGATAATTTGTACTATTGACAAATCCTTAAAGTTCAGCCAGATAAACAGAATTACGATTAGAATCCCCACGATTGCTGTGAATAATTTAGTTACCGGAATTTTATCCATAAACCCTCGTTACATTCTAACTTGCGCAGAACAAGTATTTTAATCCCCGGACTCTAAGCAACCAAACCTATATCTTGGCCAATTAAAATCCATAAACCCGCCATCATTTGGATAATCGTTGTTTGTCGACGTTATAAAACATGCGAATTTTTCCTTAAATACTTATAAATATATCCTCATGCAATAATATCTATCATGCCTTGCGACAAGATTTCAACCCAAGGCATAATTAGAATGGTTAAAAATCCGTTCGCGATGCCTTATAAGCCATTTTGAGGAACTAAAGGAGTCCAGATACTTCGTATCAAGCTTTTCAACCCAATAATAATTGTGAATGGTTAAAAATGGAGAATGATAAAAAATCATGGAAACTGCGGTTTCCAGGCTTTTTTATCCAATAAATATGGAGAATGATAAAAAATGGCAGATTACACAATCGAGATAAAACCTCCGGAAAAGATGGAACTGATAATCACCGGCCCAGAAGGCCAGCAAATCGAGCTTGACCCGAACAAGTTCCAGCAGATAACATTCGACTACGACGGCGATACGCTCGTTTTCCAGGGAAAGAAGGTAAGCTCGGTTGCGTCACTTCGATGCATATCGGATGTTTTCTGGATGATACTTTCGCTTACTTCCAAAGGATTCGAGATAAAGCCGAACGAACCTATAGAAATTTTGAAAAAAGTTATGAAGTGAGGATATTATGAACTGTCCTAACTGTAATTCAGCAGTAGAAGAAAATTGGAAATATTGCGCATCATGCGGCGCAAATATAGCAGTCAATACAGAGAACGATACAATAATGAATTATTCAACCCATAACAGGACGATGGCAGGAAACAATAGTATCGAAAGCAGGACTTTCAGAGCGGAGCGCGTTTGCAGGGATGATACATGCCCTGCTTTAGGCAAGTCGCGAACAAGTGACGACGAGGAGTTGGTAGAAAGAATGGCAAAGGAAATCGGAGTTTCTATACTGGCATCGCTTGGAGGCATACAAACCCGCGGCTTGGCGATAAGGGTTATCAAACCACAGAGCAAACAATCTGATAAGAGTATGCAGGAAACATGCTTCAAGGAGCAGGAAAATACTGTGAATTCAAAAACATTTGACAGTTATCTTAATGGGTGCTTGAATTCACAGTCTATTCAATCTCACAATATCACAAATATCAAAGGATGTGCGATTGAATACACCCATAAACAGGAATCTGCATCAAAGCCCGTCTTTGAGCCTAAAATAGACATTACCCGCCTCCCCGGAAAAATCGCGGTTGATGCAGAACTCCCGAGCGTGGTTTCGGGCAATGACATAAGCACAACCCTGCTCGGCGAATCGATGGAGATAAGAGCGATTGCGCCGGAAAAAATGTATTTCAAGGTCGTGCCGGTTCCAAGAAGAATGAGAATTATCGGGTCATCTTTTCTTGAAGGAAAATTGAGGGTTGAATTGGGAGAAGCTGTAAGAAGATAACTAAAATTTCTATTTAAACCTAATAATCACATATATTATTGATAGTTATGCCTTCTAAAGAGACTCAAAAAAAACACAAACATGAAGCCGAGGCAAAAAAAGAGAAGCATTCCAACGAGAGCCCTGCAAAAAAGCTTCATGAGCGCTATTCTCTTAAAAAGGAAAAGGCACCAAAAGAAAAGCCGGAAGAAGAGGAGCGAAAGCGCGGCAGTTCGGGCAATGCGCGATTGAACGACGAGAAGGATATAAAAAAGGAAAAGGAAGAAGGGACACCACAAGAGGGCACAGAACAGCAGGAGAAAAAAGAGCTGACACCCGAAGAAAAGGAAAGAAAAAAAGAGCAGGAGGCGCGCTTCAAGGTTGCGCAGGATTTCTCGCGAAGGCTGATTGAAAAATTCAAGAAAACCGTAAAATGCGTAGTTGTCTATGGCTCAACAGCTACCGGAAACCACAAGAAAACAAGCGATATTGACACGTTTGTTGTAATGGATGACACAAAAATCGAGCAGGAAATACCGCAGGAAGTAAAGGACAGGATATGGAACGAGCTTCTGCACGTTGCAAAGGAAACAAACGAAGCAAACAAGATTCCCGAAGGCCAAGGGATAACGATACAGGCATTTATGTTTCTTACAGAATTCTGGGAAAATATGAGGACTGCAGAAGCGGTTCTTCTTGCAATACTGCGCACAGGAGTTCCTGTTTTTGACGTAGGCGTCTTCATGCCTGCAAAAAGAATGCTCTTGCGCGGCAAAATCCCGACAACAAAGGAAGCCGTTGACAAAAAGATAGCAGCAGCCCCGGAATTTGTGGATTATGCGCGCGCAAGGGTGAAATCCGCGGCGCATTATCTTGAGCAGGGAATGGCGGCGGCAGGCCAGGGCGCATTGATGTTTGTAGGACGCGTTCCGCCGAACAAAGAAGAGGTCCCGAAAGCTCTCCAGGAATCCTTTGTAAAAGACGGGCTTCTTGAAGAGAAATATGTCAAGGATGCCGAGGAAATACGAAAATTTGCAAAAGAGCTTGAGCACAAAAAAGACGAGGATTGCAAGGCTGTCGGCGCGGAAGTTGACAAGTACCTGAACATGACCGACGAATTTGTCAAGCGAATGGACAAGCTTATCAAGGACCTTGAAATGAAAAAGAAATCGAATGTCCTGATGAATACTTATAAGACTTTCTTAAAAGCGAATGTAGGGGCGCTGAAATACATCGGCATAACCCCGCCGGAATCCCTTAAAGACCTGCCGAAAGTCATGTACAAGCACTTCCCGGACTTCAAGGACTCGCATGCGGAATTGTTCGAGCACCTGACACGCGCGCTTACAATGGTCAAGGACGGAAAAGAAGACGAAATTCCCGAACGCGATGTATATGATTTGCGCGAGAAGACAAAGATGTTTGTCCTGGGCCTTGGCAAGAAACTCAAAGACATGAAAGACAAAGGAGAAATTGTGGTGCCGGAAGAGAACGAAAAGAAAGAAGAGGGCGCAAAAGAGGAACAACCGATAGCGACTGAACAGGAACTTAACGAGAAGGAAAAGAAAAAATAAATCAATCGCCGATTATTCTTGTTTCTGTATCCAAAACTAATAATGCCTGATTATCTGTTAGCGGGAGTACTTGATAATTAACGCGTTTCTTAAACTCCTTGACCTTTTCAAATCCTGTTTCATTCACATGAGGAGAAATTGCAATATTTGTCAGGTTCAGCGCTTTCAAGTTTTTTAGCGCAATATCATTTCCATCCTGCAAAGAAGCGACTTCTATGTTGGGTCCCGCGATAATGCTGCCCGCACTCACGCCAAAATATATTCTGCCGCTTTCCACAAACTTCTTAATCACTTTATCAAAGCCGTTTTCTCTCACCTTATGTAAGATATAGAATGTGTTTCCCCCGCAGACATAAATCACATCAAAACCGGAAACATCAGAATCGGATACTTTTCTGTCCAAGTTCAATGTTTTGATATTTTCGCGCTTTATCTCAAGTTCAATGAGCTCTTTTTTTGATTCTTCAACATAGTACAGTTCCTCTTTGGTGCGAGACGCGATTGGAACAAAGATTACTTTTATTTCAGAAACAGGCTTATTTACCAATTCCAAAAACGCCTTGGTTATTTTTGAATTCGACAAACCTGCAGAAGTCAGGAGCAGTTTTTTCATATAATTCATATAGCTTTTGTTTTTTATAACTTTCTTCTACAAATAGATTGTATGTCCGTCGACGACGAAATCAAAAAAATCCTTGAGGAAATTGACAAGACGCCGTCAAACAAGGCAACGCAGGGCCACCTCGGCAAACTCAAGGCAAAGCTTGCAAAACTGCAGGAGGAAAAAGACCTGCGCAAGAAAAAGAAGTCAGGTGTCAGCGCTATCAGCTATGCTGTCAAAAAAACAGGCGATGCCACGGCAGTTATTGTAGGATTTCCGTCAGTCGGAAAATCAACGCTGATAAACAAGCTGACAAATGCGGTGTCAAAAGTCGCGGCATATGACTTTACAACACTCGATATTATTCCGGGAATGCTTGAGTATGGCGGCGCGAAAATCCAGATTCTTGACATCCCGGGCATTATAGAAGACGCGTCAATCGGAAAAGGTTTTGGCAAAAAAGTGCTTTCTGTTGCAAGAAATGCGAACCTGATACTTCTGGTAATCGATGCGGCAAGAAACCCGAAAGTGCAGCTTGACATATTAAAAAAGGAGCTTCATAACATCGGCGTGCGATTCAACCAGAAAAAGCCGGATGTGATAATCGAGACAAAGCCGTACGGCGGTATAGCTATAAATTGCGCGATTAAGCTCACGAAAATATCAGAAGATATGGTAAAGGCAATCATGAACGAATACGGCCTGCATAATGCGGACATCCTGATAAAGTCGGACATAACGCCGGAAGAGCTTATCGACATCATTTCAGCGAACAGGATTTACCTGCCGCTCATTATTGTGGCAAACAAAGTCGATTCTATTGCGGATATCGCAGCAGTGCGAAAAATCATAGGAGAAGACTGTGTGTTCATCTCGGCAGACAAGCAAATCGGGCTTGAAGAGCTGAAAAAAAAGATGTTTGAAAATCTCGGCATCATGCGCGTCTATCTGAAACAGCCGGGAAAGCCCGCGGACATGAAGCAGCCGCTGATAATGCGAAAGGATAGCACGGTACTTGAAGTCTGCGAGCACATCCATAAGGAGCTTGTGAAAAATTTCCTGGCTGCGCATGTGTGGGGAAAATCAGTAAAATTCGGCGGACAGCAGGTCGGGGCAAAACATGTTGTAGAGGACGCGGATATTGTGGAGATATTGATGAGAAAATAAGCACTTTAAGCAGATAACAGTTGCAACTATCACAAAACGCAGGTTTTTATCTTTCTATGCATGCATATTTACTGTGGATGCTATAACAAGGTTGTTCTGGCGGGTAGGGCTAACCCACGAAGCAAGACTTGAATATTCCGAAATTTTATACGAAACAATAAAAGTCAGCTTAAAACGGCACGAAACATCTTCGGAGGAGCCGCATAAAAGGCTCTGGCATGAAAATCTGGAGAAGTACTTTATCGATTTTGAATCAAATGGAGGAAACCACGAAACACATTTGACCCTGAATAGCAAGGAGCTATATGAATGCCTTAAAGGAGGAGATAAAGTTAAGCTGGGGTATGTGATGTTGCACGAAGCAGAATATAATTATATTCCTGATAACTTCGCAAAGAAACAACGCATTAATAGCATCTTTCTGGCATATCTGCCCATGAGCATAGAATCAGACAAATTACGCAACAGAGTTTACGAAATACCTGAAAGTGTCAGGGAAAGAATATCCGAAAAAGCGTATCGTGCGCATCATCCGAAATTTTGATAAGAAAGCAGAACACTTCACTTTTTATATTTTAACGGCTGAGTAGTAATATGGATTTCTTAAATAAAATGCTTTGGCAATTTGGATTAACCGAAGAAACACACCTTGAATCGTCAGAAGTTCTGCATGTGCCTATATATGTTGCCTCTCAAGAATACAAAGAAGTCCCTGTGATTATGGGCGACATGCTTACAATTTCTTGGAACGACGTTTTAAAAAGATATTTTATTAGCTTTAAATCAAAAAGAAAAAATCGCGACATATTTCTGACCTTGGATAACAAGGAACTGTTTGAAGCTCTGGAAGAAGGTGATGAAGCAGTTCTGTACTACACCATTGTACGCGAAGCAGTCCATGATTACAAGCCGCCCAATTTCAAAAACAAAGAGCGCTTAGGAAGAAAATTCATTGCATACTTGCCTTTAAGCATAGAATCGGATAGTCTCCGAAATAGAAAATATGAGATACAGAAGGATGGCAAAGACAGGATATTTTGGGGAGCATACAGAAGGAATCATCCAGTATGATAGTCTGGATTTAATTATTCTTCATCGCCGCTCAATCGCGGTTGCCTCGAATTCATCTCGTTGCGCTCTCGCTTACTCGAAGCTTTCCAGTCCAAATTAATTGGTGAATTACTGGAAATATCGCAATTTCACTCCTCGTTCTCAGCAGCCATCTTCTTCTCAACGCCGTCAAGAAGGCCCGCCAGTGTCTTGCCGATGAATCTCGCATCTATGGGCTCCTTGAAAACAACTGTGACATCCTTCATTCCGTCGACCTTGTCAAGGTTTTCGATGTCAACGTCGTCCACAAAATCGCAAGAGCCGAGCTTTTTCTCCAAATCAGCCCGCTTGACATTTGACAGGAACCCGACCATTGTGATTCTCATACCTAAGAATTGTAGCAATGAAGGTTTAAATAGATTTTCTGAATTTTTGCGGCCAAATTAGCAGAATAACCGTAATAATCATTCTTTCTTTGTCGCCGCTTTCGCTTCTCTCCTGTATTTTCCCCATTTATCTAAGGGCGAAAACTTCGGAGGCTTTGGGTCAATTGTTGCAGAAGAACATCTGGGACAAACTTCTTTCATCGTGTATTCGCGGCATTTTGAGCAGAAACGAAGGGTTTTCATACGAGGTTCCTCATAACCTCGAGCACTGGGGCGACCACACCTTCGGTGTAGTCACCTGTCAGACCTCGATAAACATGATGAGCAATTTACGCCGCACTCTCCCTCGTCGGCGCTTTGAGAGAATTCAACGCAATTGTTCACAAACCCTCAAAGCTTCTCCTCTTCAATCTTTGCCTCTCCGCCGTGCTTTTTCATCACATCTTCGGCGTTCTTCAGTATTCGCGCAATTTTTGATTCGACTTCAGGATAATCCGAACCAACGACCTTGAGCTTGAATTTTGGCGCGCTGATGTATTTCACCTCGACGCCTTTGGAATCATTACCTTTCAATTCAAGCGACTTTTTTATTGCATCAACCCCATCCGGGGCAAATGTTGAAAGCGACAATATGACGTCTTTTACAACCTCTTTTTCCTTTATGTTTTTCTCCGCAACCTCTGCAATTGCTGCTGCCCAGCCGGGATTAATGCCGTCTTTTATCAGCGCATCTTTTCCTTCTGCCTTTGCGCGCTCGAATGCCGGGTAAAGCAGCCCGTTGTATTTTTCCATCAGCGCGTACCCTGCCTCGTCGTATGCCTGCTTGAGGTCCTTTTTCATTGCCTTTGCTGCGAAGTTAAGGAACTTGTCCGCCTTTTTCTCGTTCTTGAATTCCAGGATTTTTTCCCTGCGAATCGATGGCTTTACTCTTTTGAGCGAAAGACCGACATAGCCTCTCTGCGGGTCCACAAAAAGCACTTTTGCGACTTCCTTTTCCCCGACTTTGACAAACCTTCTGATGTCCCGCACCATTGTATTTGCGACTTCCGAGACATGCACCATGCCTCTTTTGCCGTTGTACTCGTCAAGAACCGCAACAGCGGAGTTGGGATTTAGTTCCGAAATCGTGCATATGACATAATCTTCAGGGTCGGGCCATTCTTTTAATGCTCTCATAAATATCACTCTGACACTCATTATAGACGAATCTTTAAAAGGATAAAAAGGAACTTCTTCAATAATCCTGTATGGAACCTCTGACTGCATACATAGTTACAGAGCGACTGGGCATTGTGTTCCTTCTGTCCCTTATTTTTGGCATCGAGCGCCAGTCAAGAAAGAAGCCTGTCGGCTTTGGAACTTTCGTATTTGTTTCAATCGGCGCTGCCCTTCTTTCCATAATTGCTGTTTCATTCTCTGATACTACATCCCCGCTTCCTCTTTTAAGCGGAATAATAACCGGCATAGGTTTTCTGGGCGCCGGGGCTTTGATAAGGGGGCCGGAAAAGGTTTTCGGGTTCACAACAGCCGCAGCAATATGGGGAATCGCAGCTTTCGGCATGACTGTAGGAACAGGGCACATCGCATACGGGCTGATATTTTATGTCTTTTTCTGGATGGTGCTTCTTCTGGATGTGTATTTTGAGAGAATTAAATTCGGCCATCATGCAGCACGAATATCAATCACATTCTCAAACCCTAAGAGCATCAAGGAGGCATTAAGCGAGCTTGAAAGTCCGGTGATAATAAAAGCATCTTTTGACAAGGAGAAAAAAGAGCACAAGATTTATTTGTCTTACAGCGGCTCGATAAAAAATTTCGAGGACATCGTGGCTAAAGTAATAAACAAAGACAACGTTAAAAAAATAGAGGTAGAGTAATCTGAAAAACAAATACATGATTGCGGCGATTCTTTGGGCCATTGTTATTCTTATTGTCGCGATAACTCCCGGAAACGAAATTTCAAAAGTGAACCAAAGCTTTTTTACCGCGAAGCTTGCGCATTTCGGGGAATTTCTTATCTTCGGGTGGCTTTTGGGCAAGTCGTTTCCTGATTTAAAAAATCCACTGCTGCTTGCGCTTTTCTGGGCAGCATTTACAGAGTCTCTCCAGCTTTTTGTTCCCGGGAGGTCTTTTGAGTATTCGGACATTGTATTGAATGGCGCGGGGGGTGTTATTGGAATATCTCTAAAGAATATATCTTTAAAACATAAATTAAGAGTGTAGCTTATGATTGAAACTCTCGATAAATATGTGCTAAAGGTGCTTGACAGCCTCCAGAATTGGAAAATGCCCGATGTTCCGATAAAGCAGGGATTCAATCTTTTCATTGGCAGCGGCAACGCTTTCCAGGTGGCAAAGATTTACGCGAACCATTTCGGCGGGATCGTGACCGACACCACAAATTACAGGCATTTTTTCAAATACTCTGATAGGTTCGACACAAAAATAATAGTTTCTGCATCCGGCGGAAAAGAGCGCGAATGGATCGAGACCGCGCAGGCCTTTGCGGGCGACTGCACACTCCTGACTTGCGCGCAAAATCCGCCCCTGGGGCAGTATGTCAAAAAGATAATCACCTTTCCGTGCATGCAGGACCCGCCATCGTACAACACAAGCACCTATGCCTCAATGATTCATGCGCTGGACCCAAAAGAAGATATCTCAAAAATCAGGGAATATATCAAAAAGCTCCAAACTCAGAAGCTTTTCAAATACTCCTTTATCCCTGTAATTTCAGCGGATGAAAACGAGCCGATTGCACAGATGTGCGCAACAAAAATCAGGGAGACTTTAGGAATCGGCTCTGTAGGAAAGTCAATAGCAGAAGGCATGCACGGGTGGTTTTTGCATGATAGGAAAGATGAAGTCGCGCTCTGCCTGAACCTGCCGGAGTTCGCGCCCGCCAAAAATAAAATTCATGTGAATTATAACTCGAATCTTGGATTAATACTCTCTGCATATTATATTATCGGAAAAAGCCAGACGGATAAATTATCGCAGGAAATCCTGGACAACTATAAGAAAGTTTCGGCTGCAACGGGCTGGAAGTTCGGGAATGTGGTTTAATTCGAGCTATGAGTGTCATTATGATACAGAAATTTATCGGCGTAATTATTGAAGAAAGCCTTGAAAACAAAAACGTTCTCAAAAAAGTAAAAATTCTCAAAACAAAAGTCGAGAAGGTTACAGAAAAGCATCGAACACCATGGATAAAACAATGGACTTTGCATACTGTTGAAATCCAAGAAAACCAAGTTGATGAAGTTGCAAACGAATTATGCAAGTCACTGGACTCTCAACATAACCATTGGTATGCTGATTTCAAAAATAATTCGGTTCATTATATTATTTTTAGTAATAAACTCTTCAAAATCGATAGATGCCGAAAAGAACAATGTCTAGAAGCTGCTAAATACGGTATTTCTTTAGGCATACCTGATTATCAACTTACCTTTTGTCCGAACATTATTAAATGGAAAAGATAGCTTCCGACCGATTGAGTTTAAAACGGTACTTTTCTTTCCTAAGCCGCACTCCTCCCTCGTCGCCCGCCCTAAACCCGTGCAATCGCAGAATCAATAATTCTCCAGCGTCTCCAGAATATCACTATTATCTTTTTTCTTTCGCAATAGAGCCGAAAGCCTGGATGCATTTTCTTCTGTGGGTGCTGGCGCTGATTTTGAAAGCCCTGTAATCTGCTTTTGTATCTTCTCCTGCCTGGAATATATCTCAAGAACAGCAAGCCACAGTTGCGCAATTGCAGGGTCTTTTGAGCCTGAATAAATGCCCTTGTTTCTTGCGATAATGCTAAGAAGCTCGTTCAGTTTGCGCGCGGATTCCCTGTCTGTCTTCTGCAACTCATCGAGTAGGTCTTCTGACATAACTATCATTACACTAAAATGAAAAACCAAAGCTTTTATTTGTTGCCTGATATGCCGTTTTTCGGTAAATTCATCTTTTTAAGCATTAATCGCGAATAGAAATCATATGGGATTTTTCTGGAAAGCAATAAGTGCGCTTCTTGGCGAACGGAAAAAAGAGCCGCGCGAAAGCAAGGAGGGGCTGACAGAAATGGAATCTGCGGTTATAAGCCCCCCTCATGTGAAAGCAAAAGCCTCAGACTTTCCGGATGAAAAAGATGGCAGCACAATATATAATCTCGTTTCAAGGGCATACACCCGCACGGCAGCATCGCTTGCAAAAAAAATGCAGGACAGGCGATTTATGGCACTGACCGGTGTATCCTTAGCGGTTTTAATTACGCTTCTTTCGTACACTTCATTTTTCTTTTATGTACGCGGGGTCATTCTCGCAGTAGTATTTATCCTGCTTGCTGCGGCATCAAAACTGATACAGAAATTCATTCCTTTTGTCGTAGGGCTTGATTTGTGCCTTTTTTTCACAGTGCTTTTCGGGATTGCATATCATCCGTTTACAGGCATCGTTGTCGGAGTAGCGTCTTCTGCTCTCGGTTCGATTGCAAGGGGACAGTATCAGATGGATAAAGTTATATTCCCTCTTTTAGGCAATGTCGTGGTGGGTATGTTGCTAATGATAATCCCGCTGACAAACATATTTTATGTAGGTATGGCGATGGCTCTTGTTTACGCTGTAATGATGTGCATCATATTTGCGATGACGATAGGTATAAGCCATAATACGGCAACCTTTTTTATAACATCCATCGCATTCAATTACTGGCTTTTTAACAACTACGCTTCGTACTTTTTAATGCTCATGGGAGTTAGCGGTTGATTTAGAATCCGCAAATTCCTCATTATGGAAGATATTTAAACCTTTCGCAATAAAATAAGAGTTAATAACAACAATATGATTAAGGGAGGTCATGAAAATCTTTATGCAATCGTGCGGATTTTGGGACAATGGGTTCCCAAAAGCTTGGAAACCGCGGTTTCCATGATTTTCAAGCCTTTCAATAGCTAAAACGAAACTCCGCTATTGAAAGTAATTTAAATTTCTCTGCCATTATTAAGTTGACATAATAAACAAACGAGGATATAGAATGTCTGAAACAGTAACCAACGAACAAAATAACGAAGCGGCTTCTGGCGCAGGAAATAACCCGAAAATAGAAGATGCTAAAGCGCAAAGCCAGGGCGCTGAATCCCAAAATCAGGATGCTTCATCCCAGGCTTCCGGAGATTCCAAGCCTCAAAACCAAAGTTCAGCCAATTCAAATGTTCATGATACTGACAAAAGCGAAAGCCCGAAAGCAGCAGAATTAAGAAGGAAAAGAGACGAGCTTAACGATGCTGTGAAAAAACTTATATCCGAGAGCAAGATTACTTATTCTAACCTTGAAAAGCTGCGCAGTGACCTGAGGCAGAAAAAAGCGCAGAGGGACTCAGAAAACAAAATCATTCAGGAATTTAAAGCAAAGCGCGATGCGGTTAACGAGAACCTGAAAAAAGAGCGTGATGTCCTGAACAAAATCCGTGCAGAGCTGAACCAAATCAAGAGGACAAGCTCATCCAATCCCAAGAATATCGAGAAGGAAATCAAGCGAATGGAATGGAATGTGCAGACAAAGCACCTGAATGCAAAGGCAGAGGACGCCTTGTGGAGCAAGATAAATACGCTGCGCCGCGAGCTCAAATCCATGGACACTTACGTCAAGAAAAAGGACGAGCTTAAGAATGCAAGAAAAGCCGTGCGCGGCATTGAAAAAGAGGCGCGAGAAATCCACAAGCTTGTAATAGAGCATTCCGAGAAAAGCGAGATATACCACAAGGAGCTTCTTGCGATTTTCGAGGAAATAAAGAAGATGGACACAGTCTTGCCTGAAATGACAAAAAGCATCATGGACGCAAAATCAGCGGCAGATGATGCGCATAACAAGTATCTTGACTCAAAGGGCATTGCGCGAAAGAACCGCGAAGCATACGATGCGGCGTCAAGAAAAGAGCTCAGGGAAAAATCCGACGAGCTTCTGGCGGAATTCAAGAAAGGAAAGAAACTCAGCCTCGAAGACATCATGGCGATACAGGCGGGAGAGAAGTAGTTCTAGATTTTTCTAAAGAAACAATATAAGCCACCGAATACAATATCTTCTCATGCCCAAAGCCATTTCAGCCGTGGTTGCCACTGTTCTTCTTCTGATGATGACTGTTTCTGCAGCAGGCATTGCTTATGTCTGGAGCGGAGGAATACAAAAGCAGGTCCAGTCAGGCACAGACACACAGGCACAAACAATACAGGCACAGGCATCAAACTGTGCCAAGGTCGAGAATGTGGATGGCAGGACAGTTTATCTGCGTAATTGTGGCAGTGGCGTAATAACTGCCAATGCATTGCTGACTTATATTGACAACATGCCTGCA
>CABMCT010000057.1 GCA_902384675.1 uncultured archaeon
ACGATACGGGTAGGATTTCTTTGATTTTATTGATGATTTTTATGTGGCTGTCGAGCTTATGCTGGATTGACGGAGCGAGCCATTCTTCGGATTTTTTCCTGTTGAGGAATCTTGATTCTCTATACCAAGTCTTTCTTCCTCGCCTATTGCGCCTATACATTCGCCTTTCTTCGTTGAGTTTAGCTATGTCAATTCTCAGCTTAACTTCTGCTGAATATAATTCCTTCTTATCTGTTACTGCTGAGAGACCTATATTCTCATAACCGCTATCCACTCCGAGAGTTATCTTTTGTTTAGCCTCCCCTGTTGCATATTTTAACTGAATTGTAAATGGTGTTCTTTTAACGATTTTTGCTTTTCCTCCTTTTAACAATATTCTTGCTTTTCTTGGTGTTGTAGGCATGAGGGGTTGTCCTCTCATGTTCAGGATATATACGGCAGAGACACTCATGTTCTGCCCTGCGTATCCTTCCGCAGTTAGAGCCGCATCGGAGTTGTTAGAAGAGGTTTTTAAGCCTGGCACACTGAGAGTTTCCTCTCTGTTTAATGCCAGACCACAGTTGCTACGAATGTGCGGAATGTCCATAGGTGTGTATGTATTTCTCTTTCCTAACTGCTGCATTTTATTGCCTCCTATTCAACCAGTTTCCCATATCCCTCACGAGACATGCCCCGTCCTTTTTGGGACGGGGTGATTGACGCTCTGTGCTGCCCGTTCAGTTCCTTTCTCGCTATCTTTGCGAAGGCTTCGCTCAGGCTCCCGCTTTCTGTTCTCTTTAAAAGTAAATCAATATCGTCCTGGTTTATACAATATGCTTCATCTGGATTGAAGATGCTGCAATAATCACGAACTACAAGGTTAATGGCATCTCTTAATGAGCCTTTGAACCCGCCCCCGAATACGAGACGGGCGCATTCCTTGATATACGTGGCTTCATCAGAGGTCATGTCCATCTGCCCCCTGACAATCTCGTTGGGTATCCCTCTGATGCCCAGAGGTCTCCCGCCTGGCATCCCTATCCTCCCAGATAGAAGCGCAGGAACTTTTCAAGACCTGTCAGGATGCCGAAATAATGCTGCAAGAATATGATAACTACTGCGCCGAATATTGCCCACAGGAACCCGAACTTCCAGAATACCAGCCGCCTCTCTTCGATGATTGCCTTCCCAGCCTCGTCCCCGAACTTTGCAATGACTTCTTCTTTTGAAGCAAGACCGAAATCGAGGAACTTTTTGACATCAATTGCGCCGCCCTGGAGTTTTTCGGCTATTTTTAACAGACCGAATGCGAACCCGAATATGAGCCAATAGCCTGCAAGACTCATGAGGATTAATGATGTGCCTTTGAGCAGGGCTGGTGGGTTCGAGTGCCAGAGATACAGCAACGGAACGGCTGCCACCCCTGTTGCTGCTATGAGAATGACCAGACCGATTTTGAACAGGATGCGGATTAGTTTCATGAGAAATCCAATTGCGCTCATTTGTTTTCACCCTTCTTTTTGACTTTTTTTACCTTGATGTGTTTTGCAGGCTTTACGATAACGACAAGCTCTCCAGTCTCTTCGAGATATGCGAATTCCCAGAGCAATGTGGCGCCTGCTTTCAGATTCCATTGGTTGAGAAATGAACGTGGTATCGTACTTTTTGCGCTCTGGCTCCCGATTTTACTATCGGCTTTTATCAGTTTTGTTTCTTCCATCGTACCCAAGGTAAGTATGATAGCATTACATATAAAACTATCGACTGCGCTTTTCTTTCTTGGTTCTGGTGACATCCTCCCCTCCCTTTCGGAAGGGGACTTCTCTGCCCCTCAACCCCGATAGGTTAAGTTATCGGGTCATAAGATGCTGATAAAATTATAATGATAAGTGGAATAATTGCAAGTCCATACCTATCTCCATAGGGAGCAAATAGAAAAAACAAAATAAAAAATCCACATAATATTACAAGATGTTTATAAATTTTTACCTTCTTGAAATATAGTAATCCGATAAGGATTATGCCACTATTATCCAAAACCAATCTACCGCCATTATGTAGATAAGCATGAACAGTTCGATGATTGTAACCAGAACCACTCCCATTCACGAATGTCATCAGAAAATTATAGTCATTATAGAAACTCTCAATTCCGAGATAATGTGTTTTTAGAATAAAATAGGGGATTGCGATTGAAAGCAACCCAAGGGTAAAATATCTCTTCTCGATTTTATACCAGTACAGGTATATAACTAAGAATATGAGAAGTGGAATCATCTGGGTTTTGGTGAGGAATGCTAACCCAGCAAGGAGTCCTGTTAGATACAAAGACTTCCTGTCTGTCTTTTGCAGAAAATATAGGGAAGCAAGCATAAAAGCTGATGCTGCAATCTCACCGATAAACCAAGAACTATACGTTAGCATTTTGACACTCTCCACGCCTTAAGGCGGGAGATTCTTTGCTTCAACGACAAAAACTTGTTCTGGATTGTTGATGTCCAGGATAGAGGTTCTTATCTCCGCAAGCGTATTCAGCTTTTCATTATCGAAAAAGCCATGGTTCGGCTGTGCCCACACACCTACCATTTGCAATCCTCTGAAATTGATGTTCCTTGATGAATTGTAGTCACGTGGCATGACTGAACCGCAATAAGGACAACGATGCGTCCTTTCTGACAACTCCTTCGGTACTGCCTTGCCACATGCACTGCAATCTATCGTAGTTCCTTTTGCTATGACGAATACTGCGAGCTTACCAGCATTTTCGGCTTTGTATTGCACGTAGTTGTCAAATTTACCCCATGAAGCGTCATGAATAGCTTTCGCCATTCCACTGTTTGACATTCCGATTAATCCTTTTATGTTCAGGTCTTCAAGGGAAATTAAGTCATAGTTATTAACATAATACCTGCTTACTTTGTGCAGGAAATCATTTCTTCGGTTCTCGACTTTCTCATGAACCTTTGCTACTATCCTTCTCTGCTTATTCCTGTTATGGCTTCCTCGTGTCTTTCTGGATAGTTTCTTCTGCTGCCTTCTCAGCTTCTTTTCAGCTTTCCTGACGTTTCTTGGATGCTCAATAACCAACCCATCGCTGTCTGTTGAGAAGTTTGAAACATTGAGGTCGATTCCTATTGCCTTGAAGCTCACTGGCTTCCGATATGTTTTCCTGAATGCAAACCAGTCGTCTATTTCATTTGTCCTCGATACGACAACAGCAAACCAATTGTTCGTCTTTGTATGCTTGATGATAATCTGCTTGATTTCGCCTTTTATCGGTCTGCTGATAACGATTGGTATTGCTCCTATCCTGCTTAACCTAAGCAGATTTCCGTCTATCTTGAAGCCCGTCTGCTCATATATCATGCTGTGTCTTGGTTTATGTCGCAATCTGCCTACCTTTTTACCTTTTTTCTTGAGGGCTGACAGGACTTTGATGTTGTCCCTGACTTGATGAATTACATTTTGCAAAACAATACTATGGACTTCTTTTATGTCAGGGTACACTTCTTTGAGTTGAGGCAGAACAGAATCATTCCAGATGTTGTGTTCCAGACACCAGTTATATACAAAGCTGCAAATTTTGAAATTTGAGAATAGTTTATCCTCGGCTTCTTTGTTCGGGTATAGCCTGAATCTGGTTACTTCTATCATTTTGTGCTCTGAGCTTCGATGTATTTCAGAATAGTCTCACTACTAACGTTTCCTGCTGTTGATACGAAATAAGAATGAGTCCACAATGAAGGCAATTTAAGAAGCTCAGGAAACTCTTTTCTCAAAAGGTTTGAACTCCTGCCTTTGAATGATTTGATGAGAAGATGAACAGGAATATTCGGATGAGATGATACAAATAGATGCAAATGGTCTGGAAGGATTTCAAGAGACAGAACTTCCGTGTTCTTCTCCTTTGCTACCTCTTTTATAATTTCCTCTAATCTGGTTTTTATGTCTCCCACTAATACTCTCCTTCTCCTTTTAGGACACCAGATTAGATGATAATTCACGAGATACACCTTATTTCTTGCGTGTTGATATTCCATATAATATCTACTATGATGTTGTTATTTATATATCTATCGATTCATGCAAAGAGGCAATTCATCTCCAC